>NZ_CALIMW010000051.1 GCF_938045405.1 uncultured Campylobacter sp.
TCGCAGGAGCCGTTATGTTACTACCGCTGCCCGCACGCCGGCGGAGCGGTATTTGTAGCGTTTGCGGCAGGCGAGTGCGTGGCGCCAGATGGTACGATCAAGCCCGGTATGGACGCAAGCGAGCTTATCTCTTTGGCGTGCGATTACATAGGCGCATTTCAACTAAATCACGCCGTTTTATCAGGGGCGCTTTTGCTTAGAAATGGCACGAAATTTAGCGAAGCGGCGGGTAAGATCGTAGCAAATTTTAAAAATGACGCAGTCTTTTCGTTTGATAATTTGGGGAGGCTAAGCGAGGTAAAGTTCGCCGTATAGGGCTGCAAATATCGCGCCGTGCATTTACGGCTTTGAAATTTACGCCGTGAAATTCTGCTTCGTAAATTTTATATCTTAAAATTTTAAGCCTTGAAATTTTGTTCTGTAAAATTTAGGCTGCAAAAACTCCGTCGCGCGGAATTCTGCCTTAAAATTTAACGCTGCAAAATTTCGCCGCTAAATTTACGCCAAATCTCTAAATTTTAAATCAAAATCAGCCGCCGTCGATATCGAAATCAAGATGTTCTTTGAAGTAGGCGCGCAGCCTGCGGCGGTCGTTGCGACCGGGCGTGATCGCAAACCACAGCACGCGGTCGTTTAGATCCTTGCCGCGGATCAGCACGGTGTCGCGCAGCAAGATGTCGTGAAAGTCGCCGTTTAGCCGCCACGACGAAAGCGCCTTGGCGAAGATAAAGATCACGACGCCCACGACCATTATCACGAACGCCATCCCCACGCGCTCGCTCATAGCGATACCGACTAGCCACAGCACGATGATCGATGCATATGCAAAGTTCAGAAATTTCTCGTATTTTACGTAGCGGGAGTGGCTAAGCGCCGTATAGCCGGTGCAGGTGCGCAAAAAGCCTGGCGTGAGCCTAACGTAGTCGATATTAAAGAGCAGGATTTCGCTCTTGCCCGCGCCCGAGACGAAGGTGATCGCGTGGTCGCTAAATTTAAACAGCCCGCCGCCGTCGCGCCCTTGATACCAAGCTACGCCCGCGATCAAAAGCCCCAAAATCCCGCCTCCGCCGCGACCGCGTCCGTTACCTAAAAAAATTTCATCTAAATCAAGCCGGGCCGACACGCCGTAAAAAAATATAAAGACCATCATCGCAATGACGAAGATCACGATGAAGGAGTTGTCGTTTTTGACGCTAAATCCGCCTGCACTCGCGGTTCGTGCGCCGCGGCTGCGAAGGGCGGCTTTGTAGTCTTTGGTAGTAAAAGTAGGCATAAAGCTCCCTTTCTTTCGGGCTTGCAAAACAGCTTGCGCACGCTTTTAAAGCCCGTTTAGAACGGCGTAATTTTATAAAATTTCAGATCAAATTCGGATTAAATTTTAAATTTGAAGAGGCTTTGAAATTTAAGCGAGTTTCAAATTTAAAGGATTTGAAATTTAGCCGACGAACTTAATATCACAATAAAGCGTTACAGAGGCTTTGCGGGTGAAGCTACTCCGTTAAGAGCGGCGAACGCTTGGGAAATACGGCATTTTGAGTCTTGTAATGCTCTAAAATATAAAGAAATTCGGTGCTAAATTTAAAATGGTAATCGGCGGGCGCATGCTTGCCAGTGCGGGCTGCGGATTTCGCGATGAAATTTAAAAACGCGGCTTTGCAAGATTTAGCGAGTGCGAGTTTTGCAGAAGCTCGGACATATAAGACAGATGGCGAATGCAGGCATTATCATAAATTTTAAGTGCGGCGGCGCTGCGTAATTTTATCAAATATATGGAAAATTTACGGCAAATTTAAAACGCAGTCTAGCGGAGTTAATATGTCCGATTAAAATGCCGCTTGCAGCGGTTAGTGCGGTAAATTTACTCTGTGGTTGCAGTTAAAATTTCCGCCGCGCGGAGTAAATATCGCGCAGAGGTAAATTTGCCGCGTAGAAGCTAAATTTCGCGTCGCAGTTAAATCGACAATAGTCAAATCACAGCGAGCTAAAACGCTATAAATTTAGAGCTCGCCGCCGTAAGCGTTTGACTCAGGCTGAGCTGCGATTTTTTATTATAAGATGCCTATTGTTCGCATTCCTGCGGCTGTACAAAACAAACGGCGCCGCGTTTTAAATTTTAAAATTTTATTTGAATAAGCTATTTACGCTCTCGTCGTGATATACGCGCCTGATGACCTCGCCGAAAAGCGGGGCGACGCTGATTACCTTGATGCGGTCGCTTTCCTGCTTTAGCGGGATCGTGTCGGTCACGACGAGGCCGTCTAGCGCGCCGCTTTCGATGCGCTCGTATGCCGGGCCGCTTAGCACGGCGTGCGTGCAAAACGCGCTGACGCTCTTCGCGCCCTGTTCCTTAAACGCGCCCGCGGCCTTGACGATGGTGCCCGCGGTATCGATCATATCGTCGATTAGGATCACGTCCTTGCCCGCGACGTCGCCGATGATATTCATCACTTCGCTTTTGTTCGCCTCCTCGCGGCGCTTATCGACGATCACCAGATCGAGCGAGAGCTTTTTGGCGAAGCTTCTGGCGCGCGCGACGCCGCCAACGTCGGGGCTAGCGATGATCGGATTTTTTAAATTTTTCTCTTTCAGATAATCCAAAAATATCAGCGAGCCGTAGAGGTTATCGACCGGCACGTCGAAAAAGCCCTGTATCTGCCCCGCGTGCAGATCCATCGTGACGACGCGGTCGATCCCCGCCGTCTGCATCATATTTGCCACGAGCTTCGCGCTGATCGGTACGCGTGGGGCTGCCTTGCGGTCTTGGCGAGCGTAGCCGAAGTAGGGCACGACCGCCGTGATCGAGTTCGCGCTGGAGCGCTTCAGCGCGTCGGTTAGGATCAGAAGCTCCATCAGATTGGAGTTTGCGGGCGCGCAGGTAGGCTGGATGACGAAGACGTCCTTACCGCGCACGCTCTCGCCGATCTGGACGCTGATTTCGCCGTCGCTGAAGGTTTTGATCGCGCATTCGCTAAGCGGTAGCGAGAGATATTTGGAGATTTTTTTGGCAAATTCGGGATTTGCGGTGCCGGAGAAAATTTTATATCCGCGCATTTTGATGACCTTTGGATTGAAATTTGCTCGAATTCTACACTAAAAGCGCTAAATTTTAGCTAATTCGCCCGCTGCGCTCGCGTAAAATTCATAAGCGAGCATCGCGGACCGCCGCACGTTTGCGAGATAAATTCTTTAAAATTTCAGGGCGGCTCGGCTTGCCGCGGTTTTATCCTGGCGAAATTCGGCTTTGACTTACGGCGCCCGCGAGCGATCGTAGCCTGCGTTTTTGCACGAGCAGCCGCGCAGATTGCGGGCAAAACCGTATCGTAAAGTTTGATGAAAGTTTGAGAGAGCGCATCGGGCGGGAGCGCGGTACGGCTAAAACCGTATTGCAGAGAGCAGGGTGCCGATGAGCGCGAAATTTTATATTTGCGATACAGACAGGCAAAATTTTATCTTTGGAATCATAGTGAGCGCGCGTTTAAATTTAGATTTGAGCTTGCACGGGACAGACTGCGCGAATACTTTGCGGCGCGCTAAATTTAGGCTGCCGCGGCGCATAAATTTTATATTTCTTGGGCGGTTAAATTTAAAATGTGCTTTGCTTTGGTGAAAATTTAGAGCTCGCTTTGGCGATCAAATTTAAAGCTTGCTTTTTAGGGCTCGATCGCGCGCCGCAAAATTTTAAAATTTATCGCGCAGTTTTGGTCTATCGCGTAAATTTAGACACCGCCCTTGCGCGCTTAAATTTTAAAATCGCACAGGCTCTCTCGCCGCGTAAATGTCTATATCGTTTTGGTGCGCTTAAATTTAAAATCACGCGGAGGTAAATTTAATCCGCATAAAGCGTTATTCTGTGATTTTGGTGGGCTCGCCGAATAGCCTATTCATCTCGGAGATCAAAATTTCCTTGCCGTCCTGCGCGCCGTTTGCGAGCTCGGCGAG
>NZ_CALIMW010000052.1 GCF_938045405.1 uncultured Campylobacter sp.
AAGCTCTAAAAGCTGTTTCAGCGCGAAATACTCTTCGATGCGCGCCTTGGGCTTTTGCAGCGAATGGTGGTCTTTGTTTAGCTGAGCGGTAACGCCCTCGATGGACATCTTGTGTTTGGCGGTCTTTTCAAAAGGTACCTCCAAAACCCAGTCCAGATAGCTCTGCACGAGCCCCGCATCGGCGCTGTCCGGATGAAGGCGGGCAAATTTATCGATCTGCTTTTTGATCTCTTTATAGGCATCCTCTCCCAAATACGGCTTTTTGGCTTCCAGCTTTTTGCGGTATTCCTCGATCTCGACGTCGCGATCGGCATCGCCGCCGAGCTCCTTTTGGATCTGCTTGAGTTGCTCTTTTAAAAAATACTCTTTGTTCGTCTTATCGATCTTGGAGTGAACTTTGCTTTTGATCTCCTTTTCGAGCCTCTGCGCTTCGATCTCGTCGGAGATGTAGTTGATGAGGTTGAAAAGACGCTTTTGCAAGTTGCTCTCGGTAAAAAATGAGTAGGCTACCTGCTTTTTTAGGCGCAGTGCGCTTAAAATCAGGTCGCAAACGCGCGCTGCGTCGGTGCCGTCGTCGATGGTCTTTAGCAGATCGTTCGGGAAAAAATGCGTGAGCGTGCTAAGCGTCTTGGTTTTTTCCTTTAGCACGCTTACCAGCGCGTCTAGCTTCTGATCGTTGCCGCGCTCGTCATGGATGATATCGACGGTAGCGATTAGCGGATCTTGTGAAATTTCTTTTATGATTTTGCCTTTTAGCGCGCCTTGAAATAAAATTTTAACCCGACCGTCCGGAAGCGGCACGGTTCTCATCACGGAGCCCACGACGCCTGCGTTATAGATACCGCCGAAGCTTCTATCGCCGCTAAATTCCGACTTTGAGCTTACGACCATTATCATAGATTCGTTTTTGGCGGCTAGATCAAGGGCTTTTTTATTATGCTCGTCGCCGATGAAAAGGGGCGCTATCATAAACGGATATAAAAATAGCTCGTCCTCGACGATGATAGGCAGATCGCTAGGGAAGGTTGTATTTTGCATCAGTTGCATCGCTCCTCCTACTCAAAAATCGCGCGGTACCAAGGCGAGCGCGGTTTGATGACGTCGGTGCCGTTTAGCGGGGATTCCTTGATGCGCTGCTCGTAGATTTTGGCAGAACTTTCGCGGTCGGTGCGCTGGTAAAGGTCTTTGATGTCGATATTTAGCTGATGCTCGGCAAGCCTGAGCTTCGTTAGCATCGTCTCAAGTAGCGGACGATACTCGCTCTGCGGGTATTCAGCTATAAATTTTCGAATTTCGTCGATGCTGTTTAGCATTAGCTTTTGGTTGCGATTTGGGCGGCTAAAGGAATCGAAATTTGCTCTAATTTTTAGAAATCTTGCGTATTCGATCTTTTGCGTCGTGCCGTAGAGACGGATATATTCGTCTAGGTATTTGTTTGCTTTCTCGTAGTTTTCATCCTCCACAAAAGCCCACGCCATAATGAGTGTCATCTCCTCAAGCAGCGGAGAGGCGATATGCTCGCTAGAAAAGCTAGTGTAGTGCTTCTCGGCATCCTCCATGCTGGCGTTATTGATATCTTCTAAAATTTTAGAATACCATGCCTCGGGGCTTAGATTAAAAAGCTCGCCGTCGCCTTTGCCACTGCAGCCGCCGATAAACGCGATAAATAGGAGAGCGGATAGAATTTTACTTAGATTTGTCATAAAAAATCCTTGGAATTTATTTAGCTCGTAATTTTATAGTCTTTGAGTAAATGCAAGCTTAAATTCCGCGTTCAAATTTAAAAATGGAATTTCTTTAAAATTTTTGTGCGTTCGGGCTTAAAAATCTTTGTAAATCGAAAAAATTTACGCGATAAATTCTAAATTTAAGTTTAACAATAGTATAATTAGCGCCGATAACGCAGAGTAAGTTTGCGTTTCCGTAATTTCAAAATTTTAAAGAAAGGATGTAAGATGAAAAAAGGTTTTACTCTAATTGAGCTGATCTTTACCATCGTGATTTTAGCGATCACTACGATGGCGATCCCGCGCATCGTCGCGCAAACCACCGAGCTAAACGCCCTCGCGATCAAAGAGGAGCTCGTATATAACGCCAAAGCTTTAATGTCTCGCGTATCTAAGGCGCAATGGGATAGTGCGTATGCTAATGATGCTACATGCGGAGGCGATGCGAGCTGCATGGATAGAATTTTGACCGTAACTCCAGGCGTAGATGATTCGGGCAATAGTACCAAGGAAGTTAGACCGGGGATTTTACCGGAAGCTAGTCAGCGTGGAATCAGCTCCCAAACTCCGGCTACAAAAAAGCAATTTGGTAGAAATGGAATTTCGGTTGGTGGAGGTCGTTATAACGATATTGACGACTACGACCAGTTCACGACCGATATAAGAGTCGGTGATCTGGTAGGCTCTAGCAGCAAGGGTGACTTCATTCTAAATACTAGGATTAATATAGATGTGGATTATGTAGCAGAGCCTTTTACTGCTGCGCAGTATGCTACCGGTACCGATATAAGTGGTGTTCTTAGTGATCAGCCATCCAATGGCGCTGTTACCAATATCAAGATGGTTAGGGTTGCTGCTACGGATCTCAACGATGCTGTAGCGAGAGACGGTGCTGCTAAATCAGTCGTTTTAAAAGCGTTTTTATCTAATATCGGCGTCGGCGTCCAGACAACCGTTACTAGACGATATAACTGACAGGAGCGCGAGATGAAAAAAGGTTTTACCCTTATAGAGCTAGTGTTTGTTATCGTAGTGCTAGGTATCATCTCGATGTTTGGTGCCGATCTATACACGAAGATCTACAAATCCTACGTACATG
>NZ_CALIMW010000053.1 GCF_938045405.1 uncultured Campylobacter sp.
TCTACGGCGTTACCTATCTCGTCTTGGGCTCGAAAGAGGCTCTGTGGCGCAACCAAGCTGCAATCGCGCTTATATGGCTCGCATACGGCGCTATTTGCGCGGCATTTTACGCCCGCAGCGCCCAGACGCCAGGCTATAAGCTCGCTGGGCTTTACCTCATCGATGTTCGCAGCGGGCGCAAAGTAAGCTTCTTTAGGGCGCTGGCTCGCTTTGCGTGCTTCGTTTTTGCAGGCTTTAGCGTCATCGGGCTTTTGATCTGCTTCTTTCGTAAAGATAGATTAAATTTACACGACCTGCTAAGCGGGGCTGCGCCAGTCGTGCGAAAGGACGCGCAGTGAGCGGGCAAATTTGCGGCATCGACGAGGCGGGGCGCGGCTGCCTTGCAGGACCGCTTTGCGTCGCGGGATGTGTGCTGCAACGCGAGATCGCAGGCCTTGCCGATAGCAAAAAGCTAAGCGAAAAGCGCCGCGAGGAACTCTACACTCAGATCATCGAAAACTCGCGCTACAAAATCGTCGAAATTTCAAGCGCACAGGTCGATGAGATCGGACTCAGCGCATGTCTAAGATCGGCGCTTGAGCAGATTCTCGCGTATTTTGGGGATTTTAGCGGACAGATCATCTACGACGGCAACGCAACCTTCGGCGTACGCGGGCTTCAAACGCTCGTAAAGGCCGACGCGCAAATCGCCGAAGTAAGCGCAGCGAGCATCCTCGCCAAGGTCACGCGCGACCGCACGATGTATGAGCTCGCGCAGCGCTACCCGCAATACGGCTTCGCGCAAAACAAAGGCTACGGCTCGCGCACGCACATCGCGGCGATCGAACGCTACGGGCTCACGCCTTTTCACCGTGCAAGCTACAAGATCAAATCGCTGCAACCCTCGCTGTTTGATTAACGCCGCAACAAGCCTGCTTGATCAGCGAGGAAAACCGCTGATTTCGGTTGATATTTTGGACGGTACAAAACTAATATCCAAAGACGAAGTGCGCTGATTTCGATTGATATTCCGTTGGCAAACGGCGCTGAAACTCATATTTGAAGGCAAACCATCGATTTCGGTCGTTGCGGCAAATCGCTAGTTTTTGGCAGGCGAAATCCGTTTTTTGGCTAGTTCGTCAGAATTTTAACCGCACCTCCCGCCCCGCAATCGCGGCTAGAGCCTACTCTATACCGCTCGTAGGAATTTTGACTGCACGCATTCATATCTCACAAAAGAGCCCGTACAAGGTCGAATTTTATCTAAAACCTCAAGCTCGGCTCGCTAGCTTATCCGCGCCGCGCGGTATGTTGAATAAAATTTAAAATTTCGCGCAGCGAAAATTCAGCCCCCGCGCCGCAATGAAGCTAAAATTTAAATTTAGCCTTGGCGACGAGAAGACATCGCGCTTTAAATTTAAAATCCACGTAAAATTTTGAATGAGATTTTGATATAAAAAAGCGGCTAAATTTTAAAATTTTATAAAATTTAGCCGCGAGCAACGAGTCTTTTTATCTTTCGTAGAAGCCTGCAAGAATCTTTTTTGAGCTTATTCTATTATTGGAATCTTCTTTGCCGTCTTGGGTAAATTTAAATTTATCGGACAAACTCACGCTCTTGTCGGCATTTACCACAAAATTTAGTTCAATCGTGGAGGATGATAGCTTTGCCGCTTTTCCTAGCTGCGCTTTTTCTTGTTCGGGCGTTAGTTGCGACAAATAAACGGCTTCTTTCAAAAACATCATAATCTCACCAATAGAATTTGTTTTGTTAATTCTAGAATCGCCGGGCTTTAGTATTTCATCTTTTAACGTATCGTCACAATCAACTAGCATTTTTTGATCGTCATAATCTATTTTCCCTTTAGTCTTGAGCGTTTCTTGAAATTTCGCATTGTTTATTTTGCAATGCTCGTTCGCTATCTTAAGCAGATCTTGCTTATCATAAGTCTTTCCTCCATAAAAGATCATGGCGCTATCTAAAATACGGCTCAACATATCTTGCTCGCGCTTTTTATTTGATTCTATAATATTTGCCAGTACTTTCTCCATATTCAGGTCGCAAACCATTTTGACCGTCTTTAATCCGCCGTTTTCCTCTTTGCTCCACGTGATATTTTTACACATTTTCGAGCCCTCGATCGCCGTGCCGATACTCATCGACTTAAAATCGGGCAGAGTATAGTTTTTCACGAGCTCTATTTCGTCCGCGCCGCATCCCGTAAAAATCAACGTCGCCAGCGCGACACCTAGTGCATATTTCATCTTTAACTCCTTGAGGTAAATTTTCTAGAAAATAATGCTACCCCCCCCCCTGCTTAAAAACGGGTAAATTTATAGCCTAAATTTTAAAATTTCACTGCCAAAATTCCGTTCTCTCAATCAATGAAATTCCACGCGCCGCAATTCTACCGCGCATGCGGCGCTTTGCGCCTTTTAGCGAAATAGTCTTGCGGTAAAATTCCAAGATAAACCGTCCGCATTGCATCGCCTGATTCCGCGCGCAGTTTCGCGCACGAAGGCGGTAAAATTTAGAAATTTTAACCAAACTTTCGCTATCATCACGGCTTAAATTTTCACCCAAAGGAAACCGATGTTTGAATGGATCGCCTCACCCGAGGCATGGATCAGCCTGGCGACGCTCACGGGGCTTGAGATCGTGCTTGGCATCGACAATATCATCTTTATCGCGATTTTGTGCGGCCGCCTGCCCGAGGCGCAGCGCGGACGCGCCCGTATAATGGGGCTTGCGCTTGCGATGTTCACGCGCATACTGCTACTTCTTAGCTTAAGCTGGATCATGGGGCTAACTAAGCCACTATTTAGCGTGCTTGCGCGCGATTTTAGCGGACGCGATCTCGTGCTGATCGGCGGTGGATTGTTTCTGCTCGTCAAATCCACGCTCGAGATCCACTCCAGCGCCACGGGCGAGGCACACGAGCGCAGCGCTAGCAGCGGCAAGGCAAGCTTCGGCGGCACGCTCGTGCAGATCGCCGTTTTGGACATCATCTTTTCGCTCGACAGCGTCATCACCGCCGTGGGCATGGCGCAGCACCTGCCCGTGATGATCCTCGCAGTCATCATCGCCGTGGGCGTGATGATGCTCGCTAGCGGCGCGATCGCGCGCTTCGTGGACACAAACCCGACGATCAAAATTTTAGCGCTTGCGTTTTTGATTTTGGTGGGCGTCTCGCTGATCGCCGACGGGCTGGGCTTTCACATACCTAAGGGCTACATCTACTTCTCGATGGCGTTTTCACTGCTTGTTGAGCTCATCAATATCCAGGTCCGCAAAAAATCCGCCGCGAAATAGGAGGAGCGGAATTTTGCTAAATTGAAAGGCGCGCATGGGATTTGCTAAATTTCTTTCGCCGCGGCAGATCAAGCTTGCTCGCGGCACGGCTAGGGATTTAAAGCTACAGCCCGCGGCTGCAGACACGGCGAAATTTAGCTTTACGCTGGAGGGCTTGCGCTTTGCGGGAATTTTGGATTTAAGGCGCGACGGACTTTATCTGCCGATACGCGAGGGCGACGAGCTGGCGGTGATATATGAGGCTTTAAGCTTAAATTCCAGCCGCGAGGCTTTGAGGGGCTTAAATTCCAGCCGCAGCGCTTTAAACGGCGCCGATTTAAGCGGTGAAAATTCCGTGCTGCGCCCTAGCTGCGAAACTCCAGACAGCGGAAATTCCACCGCTGCAAATTCAGACTGCGACGCATATAGCGATACGGCGGCAAGTGCGCGCCAAAATTCTGCGGTATCTGATTTAGTGGGCAAAGATCGCAGCGGTATAAATTCCGCCGTTTTGAGCCTGATCCGCGAAGGCTTTAACGAGCAGGCGAACGCTAATACGGAACTTTATACTTCGAGTTTGAATTGCAAAGATTTAAGCGGCTCCACCTCTTTAAATTCTACTCGCGAGAGCCGCGGAGGCGCTTTGGCAAACTCCGCCGCTTCCGTCCTTCCGCTAGATTTCGTTAATCTAAGCCTAGGCGCGCAGCGCTGGAAGGACGCCGGTAGCACGGCGCTCGCCGCGATATTTGCAGCCTTCGGCGTAGCGCTAGCTGCGATGAGCATCTACTGCATAATCTTTATTTTTGAAAAGAACGATCCTGCGGTGGCGATAGCCCTGCCCGTCCTCGCGCCTTTTGCATATTGCAGCTTTAAGTTTATGCGCAGAGACTGGCGCGCCGCAAAGTTCGGGCACATATTCGCAGCGCTTCCGCACTCCAAAGAGCCCAAGCGAAGCGGCGAAACGGAGGGCTATGCTAGCGGCGTGCGTGTGCTGCAAAGCGGCGACGTTTATTATTATGGCTTCGCGCTGGACGGGCTGTATTTATCGGGCGATAGCAAGCTGCAGATCGTCTCCGGCGCGCTACGTTCGGATCAAAATTTAGCGGAGCTCACAGGCGGCAAAAATTCTGCGGAATTTAAGAATTTAAACACAGCAAATTCTACAAATTCTGCGAGTATTAAGAATTTTGCGAAATCAGCGAATTCCACAAGCTCTGCAAATTCTACTAACGCAGCAAATTCTATAAATTCCGTCCGCTCCGCCGAAGCCACGGCACCCGCCAAGGCGAAGGACGCCTCGCAGAGCTTCGAGCTGCAAAACGGCGATATTCTCCGCGCCCGCTACAAAGACTACCGCGTAAGCGGGCTTTGGAATCAAAGCCGCAGCGCCAAGCTAGGCGATACGCGCAGCGGACTTCGGCGCGCAGCGGATTTTATCGCGGGCGTGGCGCTACAAATAGGTCTGCGTCTAGGCGGCGCGCTCGTGCTGACGCAGCTCGGCGATCACATCGGCGGCTCCTTCGGCAACGCCCTAAGCTTCATCGGATTTTTGCTGCTGCTTAGCCTTATGCTTTGAAAGACGAATTTCAAGCGACAACCTCGCGGAATTTTGCAACTTCAAGGAATTTCAAATTCCGCAATTTCGCAGAATTCCGCAGCGAGCGGATTTGGATTTTAAATTTTAAGGCGCGGCAAAATTTCGAATTTCAGGCGTGCAGAATTTCGACTACGGAATTTTAAAATTTTAAATTTTAAAGCGTAGAATTTCAAGGCACGGAATTTTAATTTCATAATTTTAAATTTTGCGGTGCGGAATTTCGTAGCATGGATTAAAATTTTAAATTTCAAAACGCGCGGGATTTTAAGGCACGCAAAATTCCAAAGTGCAAAATCAAAAAGCGGAATTTTAAAATTTCAAATTTTACGGCGCGTGAGGTCGCAGCACGGAGCGTGAAGCTATAGTGCGCGAGGCTGTGACACGCAAAGCTGCGGCGAGCCGCCCGCTAGCTCCAAATTCTTTCGTTTAGTTTTAGGTTTTTTA
>NZ_CALIMW010000054.1 GCF_938045405.1 uncultured Campylobacter sp.
CGATACTTTTAGATGAATTTTCCACATTGCTTGTGAAATTCTGTTCCGTAAAATTTTTCAAGCTGGAATTCTGCGCTACGAAATTTTGCTCTTTAAAATTCCGTAGTGAAGCCTCTGTATGGTCTTTACATGATTTTTGATTAGCCATTATTGCTGCTTTGTCCAGACGATTTTTTTGGTGTCGTAACCGCTATGCTTCGCCTTTTTTAGATATAGGATGCGGATCGGCTCGGGCAGGGTTTTGGTGCGCGAGAGAATGTAAAGCTCACTCGTATCGGCGCCGAAGATCAGGGCGTAACGATAGTCGCCGTCCACCTGCGCCACGCGGTAGAGGGAGTCGGAAATCAGACCTTTTTGATAGAGCAGACCTACGTTTTTATCGCCCGCAAACTCCAACACGTGCTGCTCGTTTTTGATTTTGCCCGAGCTCGTTTGGGCTGATTTTAGGAGGTTGATGGTGGAATTTTTATCGACGAAGCACTCGTAGGCGGTGTTTTGCAGATCGTCGTCGCCCTTCATGCGGGCGATCTCATACCAGCCGCCGCTAAATTTAGAGATGTCGAAGTTTTTTACGATCGGCGCTTTGGGGCTCAGACTTTTGGCGCATGAGCTCAAAAAAACGGCGCCTAGCACCAAAATAATCAAATTTTTAAATTTCATCGTTCGTCCTTTTTAGAAGATAGAAAAATTCTTGATTTCCCTCTTTGCCCGTGATCTTACAGGCGCTAGCGTGCAGCACGGCAAGGCCCAGCTCGGCGCATAGCCGCTCAAATTTCGTCCGTGCGGCGCGCGCCGCTTTTTCGTCTTTGAGCACGCCTTTTTTATTTCGCTTGATCTCCGCGCCGACTTCAAACTGCGGCTTAAATAGCACGATGAGAACGCTTTTTGCAAGGCGCACGAGGCTTTCTAGGATTAAATTTAGCGAGATGAAGCTCACGTCGCAGGTGATGAGATCAAATTTTTTCTTGCTCGCAAACTTCCTGATGTCGGTGTTTTCGCGCACGATCACGCGGGGATCGCGTCGCAAAATTTCGCTTAGCTGCAAGCTGCCGACGTCAAGCGCGGTTACGCTCTTTGCACCGCGCTGAAGCAAAATCTGCACAAATCCGCCCGTGCTGCTGCCCACGTCCAAAACATCGGCTCCCGCTAAATTTAAAACCTCTTTTTGAGAGGGCTTTGTTTGTAGCGGCTCCGCGCCGCCTTCTCTGCGGCACGCGCCCGCCTTGCCGCCCGATTTGGAGACTTCTGCCGCATTTGAAATCTCTGCCGTTTCGGCGTTTGCGTCCGTTTGCAAATGCTCTGCCGTTTTGGCGCTCGTTTTTGCGGTACGGATCGCCTCGGTAGTCACTTTCGCGCTCTTTGTCGTCGCGGCAGTCGCGCTTGGAATTTTAGTTGCTTCGTCTGCGCCCAAAATTTTATCCGTAGCTGCAAAATCTGCACTTGAAATTTGCGTCGCCGCCGCTTTGCTATCCGCGTCCTTTGCGGCGCTGTACGGCTTTAAAATTTCTGCCGCCGAGTTAGGCGAATTTGCGCCGCAGCTCGCCAAAAGCCCGTTTTCGGCAAGCTCGTCCAAAAAGCCCGCAAGCTTGAGCGCGCCCCTGCTTACGTAAATTTGATCGGTCGCGCTGATTTCGCCGCTCTGCTCGGGCGCGATCTGCGCAGAGGGTCTATTTTGCACGGCGCCTCGCAGCAAAATTTTATCCTGTTTTATCAGTGCGGCAGCCTGATTTCTGCTGATTTTAAGCGTGTTTGCGACGAGCAGATCAAATCTCATTTTGTCTTTTCTCCGCGCCGCGATGAAATTTTAAAGCTTGCGCAGTTTTTGCGCGAGCTTGAGCTTAAAATTTTATCACGTGTAGTAAAACCTCGCGTAGCAGTACCGCAAGGCTCAAACTTTAGCCCGCACCGTGCCGCAAATTTAGCCATACTGCGCATTGTAAATTTTGGTTCACCGTGCGTTGCAAATTTTATCTTGTCGCTAGCGAAAATTCTAAAATTTTTCCTATCGGCGCAGTGTTCGCGCGCCGCAAAATTTGAGATATTCTTGCTTGCAGCCGCATCTATCGGCGTCGTGCGCGCCGTTTTAGCGCCGCGGCAGGCAGAGCTCGCCCGCCTCGCAGAAATCGCCTCTCGGTCATCCGCTTTTACGCGCGCTTCAAAGCCCTGTGGTCTTGCGTCGACTGCTCGATTTGCAGCTCTCGCTTCTGCCGTTAAATTTGACGTTCGTTCGCGTACCGCAAAATTTTTAAAATTCTCGCGCTTCGTAAAACACGCAAGCGCCGCAGAGCGGAGATTGCTTTTGAAATTTAATCCCGCGCCGTTTGAGTGCGGGTTTGGCGCCAAACAAAAAACCTTCACTCGCCGCTCCCCGCGAGCACTTCAGGCTCGCTCTTGCCGGGTGAATTTGCGCCGGGCGTCGCCAGGCTCGCAAGCGCTTCAAACTCGCTCTCGTCGATCACCCGCACGCCAAGCGAGCGGGCTTTTTGCAGTTTGGAGCCCGCTTCTGCGCCTGCAAGCAC
>NZ_CALIMW010000055.1 GCF_938045405.1 uncultured Campylobacter sp.
AATTTCTGCAAAGCGGCGAAAAAATCGCCGATCTGACCTACACGCGCAGCGATTGCGGCTTAGAGTAAAATTTCAAAGGAGAGATAATGGAAGTACCTCAAGCGGCGTATAGCAGGGATAAAATCATCATTCGCACCGGCGCGATCGGTATCATTTCAAATGTAATTTTAGCGGCATTTAAGGGCGTCGTGGGGCTGATTTCGGGCTCGATCGCGATCGTGCTTGATGCCGTAAATAACCTAAGCGACGCGCTTTCGTCCGTCATTACGATCGTGGGCGTGCATCTTGCTAGCAAGCAGCCCGATCGCGCACACCCCTTCGGACACGGCAGGATCGAGTATCTAAGCGCGATCGTAATCGCCGTCATCATCCTCTACACCGGCGGCGTCTCGCTCGTCGAATCGATCAAAAAGATCATTCACCCGCAAGCGGCGAATTATAATGCGGTTTCGCTCGCCATCATCGCAGTAGCGGTCGCGGCGAAATTTAGCCTGGGGCTCTATACGCAAAAGACGGGCGAGCGTGTAAACTCTGACTCGCTCATCGCAAGCGGCGTGGACGCCAAATACGATGCGCTCGTATCGCTAGCAACCCTCGTAGCGGCTTTAGTTTCGCTTATTTTCGGGCTGAGCTTGGAGGCGTATCTGGGCGCGATAATTTCGGCGCTTCTGATCAAAACGGCGTATGAAATTCTACGCGACACGATCAGCAAGCTTTTGGGTTCGCGTCCGAGCTTGGAGCTGACGAATGAAATTTACGACGTCGTGCGGGGCTTTGAGGGCGTCATCGGCGCATACGATCTGATGTTTCATGACTACGGGCCCGATAAGATGGTCGGCAGCATCCACATCGAGGTCGCGAGTGACACGACCGCGGCGCAGATCGACGCTCTTACGCGCCGCATCCAAAACGCCGTTTTTGCGAAATTTAATATCATCCTAGATACCGTAGGAATTTACGCGTTTAACAGGAACGATCCGCGCGCCTCCGAAATCTACGAGCATATCAAGCAGATGGCGTTTTCGCATGAGTTCGTCTCGCAGATACATGGATTTTATCTCGACGAGGAAAAGCGCTCGATCAGCTTCGACGTTATCGTCGATTTCGCAGCACCCGACATGGAGGCGACGTTTCGCGCGGTCTGCAAGCAGGTGCGCGCCGCGTATCCGAACTACACGCTCATCATCACTCGCGATAGCGATTACAGCGGCTAAAATTTAAATTGCTTTGGCGGTCTAAATTTAATCGTGCCCACCCGCGCGCCTTCGGCGAAATTTCAGAATTTTAAGCTAAAATAGGAGAAATTTATCGCAGTTTGCCGCGGCGTAAAAGCTGCAATAAACCGCGAGATAAAATTTGCGCGCAAAATCTGGCATAAGCCCGCGCGCAAGGCAATGCAAAGAGAAATTTAAAAGGAAAAATATGGTTGAAATCAAAGATCTTACGATGCGCTTCGGCAAACAGCTGCTTTTTGAAAACGTAAATTTGAGCCTCGATAAGGGCAGGCGCTACGGTCTCATCGGCGCAAACGGCGCGGGCAAATCGACGCTACTTAAAATTTTAAGCGGACAGATCGAATCTAGCAGCGGCGAAATTTTGATCGAAAGCGGGCTTAAAATCGGCGTTTTGGGGCAGGATCAATTCGCCTTTGAAAGCTTCAGCGTCAAAGACGCCGTGCTCTACGGCAACAAGCGCCTTTATGACGCCGTGCGCGAAAAGACGCAGCTTTACGAAGCGGGCGAGTTTAACGACGAGATAAACGAGCGCCTCGGCGAGCTTGAAATGATCTGCGCCGAGGAGGATCCTGCCTACGAGTACGAAACGCGGATCGAGAAAATTTTAAGCTCGCTGGGGCTGAATGATTTCGATAAAAAGATGAGCGAGATCGAGACGAGCGATAAATTTAAGGTTCTTCTTGCTCAGGTGCTCTTCCCGCGCCCCGACGTGCTGTTTTTGGACGAGCCTACGAACAACCTCGATATCGACGCCATTTCGTGGCTCGAGTTTGAGCTAAATCGCCACACGGGCACGCTCGTGGTCATCAGCCACGACCGCCACTTTTTAAACCGCGTCTGCACGGACATCCTCGACGTGGATTTTAGGCGGGTGCGCGAATTTAGCGGCAATTACGACGACTGGTTCATCGCGTCCAATCTCATCGCCAAACAGGCGCAGTTCGAGCGCGAGAAAAAGCTCAAAGAAAAGGCGGAGCTTGAAAAATTTATCGCTCGTTTCAGCGCCAACGCAAGCAAAGCAAAGCAGGCCACGAGCCGCCAAAAACAGCTCGACAAGCTCGATCTTAGCGAGCTTGCGACCTCTTCGCGCAGGGAGCCTAGCATTTTATTCAAGCCCGCGCGCGAGATCGGTAATGAAATTTTGGAGCTAAGCGGCGTGGATATGAGCTTCGGCGAGATTGAAATTTTAAAAAATTTCAATCTCAAGCTCGCTCACGGCGATAAGATCGGCATCATCGGGCGAAACGGCGTGGGCAAAAGCACGCTTTGCAAGATCATCATGGGCGAGCTCGCGCCGCAGCGCGGCAAGGTTCACATGGGCGCCACGATCGAGCCCGGGTACTTCGCGCAGGATACGAATAATAAAATTTCAGGCGAGCTCAAGCTCTACGAATATCTGCAAAGCCCGCAAAATAGGGATCTGGATGAAATTCGCAAATGCCTTGGACGTATGCTTTTTAGCGGCGCGGAGCAGGAGAAAAGCGTGGGCAGCCTAAGCGGCGGCGAGAAACACCGCGTGATGCTAAGCAAGCTAATGCTGCAACGCCCGAACCTGCTGGTGCTAGATGAGCCCAACAACCACCTCGATCTCGAGGCGATCATCGCTCTGGGGGAGGCGCTGTATAACTTCGCGGGCTGCGCGATCTGCGTGAGCCACGACCGCGAGCTCATCGACGCGTTTGCAAATAGAATTTTGCACCTCAAAGGAGACGCCGAAATCGTCGATTTTAGGGGCACTTACGAGGAGTACCGCGAGAGCTTGGGAGCGAGCGATGATTGAGATCTGCGTAAACGGCGAGCCGCTGCAACTGGCGCAGGATATGAGCGTGAGCGAGTTTTTGCGCCGGCGCGGACACGATCTGCGCCTAGTAGCGCTCGAGCGCGACGGCGAAATTTTAAAAAAGCAGGAGTGGGAGCGCACGCAGATCTCAAGCGGCAAAAAATATGAGATCGTCGAGTTCGTAGGCGGCGGCTGAGGTCGGGGCTTTGAATTGCGTTAAAAATTATGGCGACCGAGGTTTAAATCCGCGCTGAAGTTGCTAAATTTAAGCGATACGGCGACACAGCGGCTGGGGCTTAAAATTTGCACGCGCGTCGTTGAAATTTTAAGCGCGTAGCGTCGCAGCTGCATAAATAGACGCAGCGGAGAGATAGCGGCGTTTGGGTTTTCAAATTTATTAGAAGGACAGGGCGGTTTGGCGCCTG
>NZ_CALIMW010000056.1 GCF_938045405.1 uncultured Campylobacter sp.
AAAATCGAGGGCGGCAAAGTAGTAGGCGGGAAGAGGATCTACGCGGCAGATCGCTCGCAGAGAGTAAAAGGCGCGGGGCTTTTGGGTTAAATTTAAAAGCCCACGCCGCTTAAATTTATAGGCTCACTTCAATCAAATTTAATCAAAACGGAGGTTGCGCCGACAAGTAAAATTCTATGTATAAAATACGGCGGGAATTTTAAAATAAAAATTTGTGCAAATTTGGCAGCCCGAGCTAAATTTAAAACTCAAAATTTCACTCTGACTCCGTGCTCGCGCGCCCAATAGGTATGGCAAGCGAGAACTAAAATTTCAAGTCTAAATTTATATCAATTTAATAGACCGGCATTGCTACGGCGCGTCGCAAATAAGTGGCGGCGCGCAAACTTTTGCTAAATTTAAAACCCAAATTTCGCCGCCATATATCTAAGCGCAAGTGAAGCACAATGCAATGAAATTTTAAAATTTCATTGCAAATATAGGCATTCCTGCTAAGCGGCGGCTAAAATTTAAACACGCCTCTGGCTTCTGCGATGCGCTCGCTAAGGCTTGTAGCGGTATCTTCGCCGCTTGCTGCGCACCTAAAGATCGGCTCAAGCACCTCGGCAAAAAAGCCGTTTAGCCCCTCCTGCATGATCTGTGCGTTGTTTTGATAGCGCCCTAGCCCCATAAATACGCCGTGTCCAATCGCGCCAAGATCCTTTGCCTCATCGGCGATAAATTTATTCAGCGCCTTGCAAACCGCAACGACCGCGCTTGCGTTTACGATCTCGCGATCTCTTAAATAATCCTCAAGCGCGCCGTAATCGCACTCGCATCTGATCCATCTAAACGCCTTTGCGATCGACGGCGAAACGCATTTGTGCTCACTTAGAGTGCATAGGACGTATAAATTTTTAGGCACCGCAAAATATGAGCGGCCGTCCTTTAAAAGGACGCTGGCGCGCGCTTTTTCGCCCTCTTCAAAGCCGTCGATTACGTGGGAATTTTTAGTGCGAATCAGCGAAAGCTCGTCTTCCTCGTCGTAGCGACGATCCAAAAGCACCGCAGCCTCGCCAAAAATTTTATCCAAGCTCGCGGCGCTTGCATTGTCGATCAAAAAATAATACTCGCCCTTCGGATCGTTTAGCGCCTCTTTGCACAGCGCCTTAAACTCGCCGTCTATGAAACTTTCGCCGTAAAATCCGTCGATGAAATCACGGTATTCAAAGCCTTCGTGTAGGCAAACGTAGCGGAAATTTTTTGTCGCAAGCTTCTTTTCGGTGATCAAAGATCGTAATCTGCGAGTTTTGCCCGTGCCGATCGCGCCGTAAAATATCGTATTTTTTGCGACCTCTTCGCTTTTGTAGTTTTTGACGTATTCGAAAAACAGCGACGAATACACGATCCTAGCCGCGCCCACGACGTCCTGCGGATACGGGGTAAATTCCGCGATAAATCGCGAACTTACTTCGTAAAATTCTTCAAAAATTTCAACCTTTTCGTCGTATAGCAAGGATAAAATTTGTGCGGTTTCATCGCGATAAACAAGCGTCGGAAACTCATCGTTGCACTGCGCAAATATGCTGGCTAGCAGATAGAGCTTCTCGCGCGAAATTTGCGCGAAATCGCCGTCCTCGGCAAGTCCTAAATTTAGCATCCCGTCGTCGCTTAGGTAGCTATCAATCAGATAGAAATTATCGGCATTTATCGCGGATTTTAAAAATTCCATCAGCACGAAGGGCTGATTATGCAGCGCGACGTCGAAAAAATCGATCGCCAAAGCGCTGTCCACCGCCGTAAGAAGCCTGTAAAGCTCGTCGTAGAAATTGACTAGCTTTTGTTTGAAAATATCGCGCGCGGTGCGCTCCTGCGAATAGCTATTGAAATTTTTGACGATATTTTCGATAAAAACATAAAGCGAGACGATGTTTTTATCCTCGCCGCTAAGCACGCTATCTACGCTTTTTACGGCATTTTTAGGAAACAGCTCTTTTTTGCCGACGATGCGATCTTTGAAAGCAAAATCGTAATAAAACGCGCTGATATTGGAATCAAAAAACTGATCCATGAAGAAATACTCGGCGTGCGCGAACTTCTCGCCCAGAGATAAAATTTTGCAGCTTCTAAGATTGCCGTCGCTGAGATTTATATACAGAGTTTGCAAAAACTCGCTCTCGGTCTCATCAAAGCTCGCCAAGCAGCGCTTTATCTCGCCTAAATACTTTGAGATCGCGGTTTGTTTTTTGAGCCAGAATTGGTTTTTGTTGTGATTTTTCCAGCTGACGACCAGCGACTCTATCTTTTCCTTGCTAAAATCTTGCATGACTCATCCTTGTAAGATTAAAATTGCGTATTGTACTTGAATTTAAATAAATAATTAATAAAACTCTGATCTCAGGGCGAAGCGCGACAGCAAAATTTTATTAAATTTACGCGCCCGCGGCGGTAGGAAATTTTAAAATTTACTGCGCGCTAGATCTATCCGCGACCCTGCACCAACGGGACGAATTCGCAGGCGCCGAGTTCCTCCTCCTTGATCTCGCTCGGCGAAATTTTATTAAATCTAACGATCTTTTGCGAGCCGCCCCTATTCATCGGAGCGACCAAAATTCCGCCGATTGCCAGCTGCGCAAACAGCCGCTCGTCGATCCGCTCGGCGCACGCGGAGAGCAAGATCCTATCAAAAGGGGCGAAATTTTTCCATCCAGCGTTGCCGTCATCGTGGCGCAGGCTGATGTTTGAAATCCCGAGATTTGCAAAGTGTCTTTTCGCCTCGCCCACCAGCCGCTCGACGCGCTCGACGGCAAAGACGCGGTGAACCATCCTGCTTAAAATCGCCGCTTGATAGCCGCTACCGCAGCCGATCTCTAAAATTTTCTCGACTTTTGGATCGACGCTTAGCGCCATCGTCATGCGCGCGACCGTCAGCGGCGAGCTGATCCACTGGCTGGCCAAAATGGGCTGCGCGTTAAGGCTGAAAGCGTGCGCTCCGAGCGGGGCAAACTCGCTTCTAGCGACGCTACAAAACGCCTCAAAAAGCGCAGGATTTAAGCTAACCTGCTCGGCGATGTCGTTCGCCATCTTTTCGCAGCGAAGCCGCTCTAGCGAGACCATAACGCGCTCCCGCCAGGCCAGACCTTAAATTTAAAGCCGCGAAAGCTTTTGCTCTGATTAAATTCGGGACCGATAAAATTTTTAAAAATGCCGTCCAAGCGCTCAGCCCGCGATGCGGCAGAGCAAAATTTCAAACCGTAAAATCCGCTAAAAATCATCGAAACTCAAGCTTCCTTTGCTGTAGTTCGTGACCTTGCTCTCGAAAAAATTGCTCTTTTGATCATTAAATTTAGAAAAATCATCGACCCATTTTATCGGATGTTTCGCGCCGTATCGTTTCTCAAGCCCGATGGCAAGCAGGCGCTGATCGACCAGGTAGTGGATGTATTCTTCGATGATGT
>NZ_CALIMW010000057.1 GCF_938045405.1 uncultured Campylobacter sp.
TATCTCGGTGCCCGCCGATATGCAGCTATTTACTACTTTTATAAGAACGCATCCCTTTGAAACGCTCGGAGCGGGGATCTGCTCCGCTAAAACCTTACCTTTTTTAACTATTGCTTGTATCATTAACCATACCTTGAAAAATATTAAATATTAGTATTTCGCACGCCGCAAAAATCCAAAACTTCTTTTTCTATTTTCAGCCCTTTAAATTCCTTATGTCCGACCAAAAATACGATAATGTCCGAAATTTCAATAGCCTTTTTATAATCCGCTATCTCAAAATCTTTGTGAGCCTTGATGTTGGGCTCTACGGCGATCACATCGATACCGTCTGCGATCAGGCGCCTGGTTATATTTAGCGCTGGCGACTCTCTCAAATCGTCGATATCCGGCTTAAAAGCAAGCCCCATACACGCTACTTTTGGCTTTCTGCCGTTTTGCAGCTCAAATTTCAAAGCGGCTTTTTTGATCTTTTCTATACACCAATCAGCTTTATGATCATTCACCTCTCTTGCGGATTTGATCAGCCTCGCTTCGTAGCCGCCCGCATGCACTATAAACCATGGATCGACCGCTATGCAGTGCCCACCTACGCCGCAGCCCGGGCTTAAAATATTAACTCGCGGATGGCGATTTGCTAGCGAGATAAGCTCCCAGACGTTAATGCCGAATTTATCGCACAAAATGCTAAGTTCGTTTGCAAAGGCTATGTTTACGTCGCGGAAAGAATTCTCTGTAAGCTTTGACATCTCTGCAGTCTTAGAATCCGTCTGCAAAACGCTACCACTAACGAATTCCCTATAAAATTCCGCTATCTTTTTAGTAGCAATTTTTGTAGTTCCACCCACGATTCTATCGTTTTGCGTAAGTTCTTTTAAAATTTTACCGGGCAAAACTCTCTCAGGGCAGTGAGCGATATAAATTTTAGAAATATCAACACCGCCATTTTTTAAAATTTCGCCTATCTTTTCGGTGGTACCTATCGGTGAAGTGGATTCTAAAACGACCATATTATCGTCTTTTACGTATGGTATTATAGATTTTGCCGCACTTATGACATAATCGATATTTGGCACGTATCCGTCTCGAAACGGCGTCGGAACAGCTATGATAAAAACGTCTGCGAAATCAGGCTTAACGTCTGCTTTTAAATTTCCGCTTTCTACTGATTTTTTTACAAGCTCCCCAAGCCCTTGCTCTACGATATGAATTTTACCCTCATTGATCGTATCTACGACGCTCTGCACTACATCAACGCCGTGGATTTTATAGCCCCTATTTGCCAAAAGTGCTGCTGTCGGTAGCCCTATATACCCAAGACCTAAGATGCAAACTTTTTTCATAATATTCCTTTTAAAAATTCCAGTATTTTTTTGCAAGTTTTACCGTCGCCATACGGGCTTACACTTTTACTCATTTTATCATATTCATCTTTTAAATTTAATAATTTTTGCACCTCTTTTATGATATTTTCGCGCTTGGTGCCGATAAGCTTCACACATCCTGCTCTTATCCCTTCAGGTCTTTCGGTAGTTTTTCTGATAACTAAAACGGGCTTGCAAAGGCTCGGCGCCTCCTCTTGGATGCCGCCGCTATCTGTTACTATCATATATGACTTGCTCATAAGATAGACGAAACTATCATACTCTAGCGGATCAATTAAAAATATATTCGAAATGCCCGATAAAATTTCTCCCACAGGCTTTCTTACATTTGGATTTAGATGCACGGGATAAACGATGTCGATATTTTCATTTTTTAGCGCTATTTCACGTAAAGCCTCACAAATATTAACAAAGCCTTCTCCGAAATTCTCTCGTCTGTGTCCTGTAACGAGAATAAATTTTCTATCACTAAGCTTATATTTGGAATTTATAAAGGATAAAATTTTATTTTTTAGCAGCTCGTTGTTTTCGATTTTATCTATCGTCCACAAAAGCGCGTCTATAACAGTGTTGCCGCTAACGATTATATTTTTTGAATCTTTGCCTTCTTTTAATAGATTATCTCTTGCGTCGGCAGTCGGCGCGAAGTGATATTTAGCGATGAGCCCCGTCATCTGCCTATTTATCTCTTCAGGAAACGGCGAATAGATATCATGCGTCCTAAGTCCAGCTTCGACATGTGCCACGTCGATCTTTTGATAATACGCCGCTAAAGAAACGGCATAAGTAGTAGTCGTATCTCCATGCACAAACACGATGTCCGGGGTATATTCGCTAAATACATCGCGCATACCAAGCAAAACGCCTGACGTAATGTCGTACAGATCCTGCCCTTGCTTCATTAAATTTAGATCAAAATCCGGCTTGATCTCAAAAAATTCAAGCACCTGGTCGAGCATCTGCCTGTGCTGCGCCGTAACGCAAACCTTCACTTCAAATTCCGCATGCTTTTGAAATTCCTTTATCAACAGAGCCATCTTAATGGCCTCCGGGCGCGTTCCAAATACTATCAAAATTTTTCTTTTCGTCATAAACTCCCCTATATATCGATTTTTTAACCAAATTTATCGCCGTGATTTTAATTAAATTTTGCTATATCGGCGCTTAACAATACATAAAATCACCTATTTATCGCTACTTAGATGGTATAGAATGTTCTTTGCTTCAAAGACGGCTAAGATTTATTTTAAATTATCAAAAAATTCCATCGCAAAATCATCGAAAATTTTACCTTTCAAATGCGCTTTACAAAATTCCACGATGAGTCCATGAAATAACACATACGTGCTGTTTTCGTTCTCCAGCTTATCTGCTTTTGCCGCCGCATCGCAGGGAAAATTAGCGAAATTTACAAACTCATAGATCCGCTCAAATTCCAGTTCGCCGAGCCACGCGCTAAGCTCGTCGTAACTTTCAAACTCATAGCCCAAAGCCCCGAGCAGCCGCGCCGAGTAGCTGTCCGCGACCATCACCGCGCGCTCGCACGCATAGCACAAGATCGCATCGCAGCTCTCCGCGCCGATCCCCTTGCGCGCTAGCAGCCACTCGCGGCTAACGCCCGATTTAAAGCTCTCAAAATCCCCAAAATCCGCGATTATCGCTTTGCAAAGCAAGCTTAGGCGTCTAGCTTTTTGATTATAAAATCCACTTACTTTGATGATCTCCGCAAGCTCCGCTTCATCTAGCCCGGCGATCCCATCTAGACTCAAAAGCCCCTTGCTACACAGGTTTTGCAGTGCCGCATCAGCATTGCGCCACGCCGTATTTTGGATCAAAATCGCCCCCACGACCACCTCAAAGCTTCCAAATCCGGGCCACCAGCGAAAATCCTTGATTTTCACGGCGCGAAAAAGCGCGATAAAAAGCTCGGTCGCGCTCATCTGCCGTCTCCAAGGACGCTGGGAGCATCAAATTTCGGTTCTATAATCCGTACCTCGCCGCATCTTGCGACAAGCGATGCATACGCCGAAATAATTTTTAAATTTCGCTTAAAGAGTGCCGTGCAACGCATAAAAATTTGAAATTTATGCGTTGCAAAAACAGACGCAAACGGGGTTTGTTCTTGCAAGACACCTGCGATGAGAAGGAATTTCGACGCACCGCTAGGCTTAAATTTAACGATCGTCGCGCACGTAGCGGCAACTTTAAATTTTAGTGCAGCCGCTGCCCTGCTTCGCTCCAGAAGCCGCTTTACGCCGCAACTAAGCTCGCTTACGACATTTTGAAATTCTCGCGCCGTATTCATCTGCCGCCGCCTTTTAAATTTGTAAAAAATTCCTCGCTAAAGCTCAAGAAAAACTGCTTTGCCGCGCGGCCGCTGCGGCTTGCGCGAAGCATCGCAAACTCCCTCGCCTTTGCGTGCAGCGCGTCTAAATTTGCAGCAAAGCTCAAGCGAAATTCCGCCGCGCTCATACCTTTCGCAGCCGCAAAATAGGCATCTACGATCCCCAAATACTCCCGCATGCTCCCGCCGTAAAAGCTTAGCTGCAGTCCGAAGCGCTCGCTCAGGCTGATTCGCTCGTTCGCCGCGTCGCTTAGGTGCAGCTCGCCGCGACTGATCTGCGCGGCGTCGTTATCGCTTGCGCATTCGCCTACGATGTGGCGGCGATTGGACGTCGCATACATCAGCACGTTGCGCGGCGCGCGCTCTAAGGATCCTTCTAGCAGCGGTTTTAGGTGCTTGTAGCCGCTCTCGCCGAGCTCAAAGCTCAAATCATCGCAAAAGATGATAAATTTAAAATTTGTTTCGCGGATCGCGTCGATTATATCCACGAGATAGCCCAGATCGTCCCTGCCGATCTCGATGATCTTAAGGCCTTGCGGGATAAATTTAGAAAAAACCGCCTTCGCAAGGCTTGATTTGCCGCAGCCGCTCTCGCCCCATAGTAGTGCGTGATTGGCGCTCGCGCCACGCAGGAAGGCGTCAGTGTTTTTTATAAGAGCTGATTTTTGGCTCTCTAGCCCCACAAGCGCGTCAATACCCGTGAAATCGATATCGCGGACGATCTTTAGCGCCTTTTTATTTGCGCGAAAGACGGCGACCTGTACCGTGCGCCAATCAATCGCGCTAAAATCGCTGAAATAAATTTGCTCGCCGGTGCCGCTCTGCGCACTTTTTAGGATGGCTTGCGGCGCTAAATTCAAACCGCTTACCGAGTCTAAATTTAGCCCTTCGCTTCTGCTTTTGCTCGCGCTTTTTTTGATATTTTCATCGCAAGTTCGCATTTTTTAGCTCCCTTCGCAGATAGATTAAAATTTCGTTTATCACGTCGTCATCGTCGCGCGTCTGTGCCTTTAATCGCACCTTATCGCCGTTTGCAAGGGTGATCAAGATATTTTCGTCCATGCTCGAAATCACGCGCAAGCCAAGCTTCGTAGCCAAAACCTTAATCATCATCACGTCGATGAATTGCTTGGTGTAGACGTCCGCACGCCCGAAGCGGTCCTCGATCTCGCCGAAAATTTCAAGCACTTCGCTCGCCTCGGCGCACTTGCTAAGCCGCCTGTAAAGATCTAGGCGCAGGCGATCCTCTCTGATAAATTCCGAGTTTAAAAAGGCGTTTACGGAAATTTTAAGCTCCACGCTCGCAGCGGCGCTCTTTCTGCTTAGCAGCTTGCCGATCTCCTCTTCGAGCATTTTTAGATAAAGCGAGTAGCCGATCGCTTCGATATGCCCGCTCTGTGCCTCTCCGAGCAGATTTCCGCCGCCGCGAATCTCTAGATCGTGATACGCTAGCACCGAGCCGCTGCCCAAAAACGAGTTGCTCTCAAGCGCTACGAGCCGTTTTAGCGCGTCCTGCGTAAGAGCGGTTTTATCCTCGATCAAAAAGTAGCAAAAGCCCTGTTTGTTGCTGCGTCCGACGCGGCCGCGCAGCTGGTGCAGATCGGCGATGCCGAATTTATCAGCGTTTTCGACGATGATTGTATTTACGCGCGGCATATGAATGCCGCTTTCTACGATGCTGGTGCAAAGTAGCAGATCGTATCCGCCTGCTACAAATTTTAAAATTTCATCCTCCGTAGTTTTAGCGTCGATCTTGGAGTGCAAAATTAGAATTTTAAGGCTCGGCAAAATTTCAAGCAGTTTCTTTTTGGCGTTTTGCATCGTCGCGATGTGGTTGTGGACGTAAAAAATCTGCCCGCCGCGTCGCAGCTCGCGCGAGATCGCCTCTTTTATGATCTTTTCGTCCCACTGCTTGACGAAGGTGCGCACGTCCAGGCGATCCTGCGGCGGACTAAGCAGCGTGGAGTAGCTTTTAATCGAGCTTAGCGCCATATTTAGACTGCGCGGTATCGGCGTGGCAGACATACTAAGCAGGTGCGAGGCGGCGCTTTTCTCTTTGAGCCGCTCCTTTTGCTTAACGCCGAATTTATGCTCCTCATCGATGATTATGAGCCCTAAATTTGCGGGGTTTAAATTTAAAAGCGAGTGCGTGCCGACCACGACGATCGCCTCGCCGCTTTGCAGGCGCTTTGTAATCTCGCTCTTTTGTCGCGCGCTGCTAAAGCGATCGAGCTTGAAAACGGGAATTTCAAACTCCCTAAAGCGCTCGCTAAGCGTAGCGTAATGCTGCGAGCTAAGCAGCGTCGTAGGCACAAAAAACAGCACTGAATGGCCGCTGCGGATGCAAGCAAAGATCGCATTCATCGCAACCTCGGTCTTTCCAAAGCCCACGTCGCCGCTAAGCAGGCGGTCCATCACCTTGCCGCTTTGCAGATCCGCCAAAATCGCGCCCACCGCCTTTTGCTGATCGCTCGTGTAGTTAAAGCCGCTTGCGCTTAGAAATTTCGCATAATCCGCGCTTTCGTTTTTGATGACGAGCCCCCGCACCAGCTCGCGCTTTGCCGCCAGCGCGATGATCTTTGAAGCGATCGCGAAGAGCTTTTCGCGCACTCTCTCTTTAATTTTTGAAAAGCTCGCCCTGCCCAGATGATCCAAGCTCACGGCGCCGCCGCTTGCGACGTAGCGATCGATCTTATTTAGATACTCTACCGGCAGCAGCAGTTTGTCGCCGCCCTCGTAGAGCAGGGATACGAACTCCTTGCTGCGCCCCATCACCTCGATGAGCTCAAGCCCGTTAAATTTAGCGATGCCGTGATCTTCATGCACGACGAAATCACCCACGTTTAGCTCATCTAGAGCCAGACTCGATCTTCGCACGCGCTTTTTAGGCGTCGCTTTGTTTAGCGAAAGAATGATTCGCTCGGCGCTTATTAAATTTACGACGAAATCCTCGCGTAAAATTTCGATATTGCTAAATCCGCCAAGATCAAACGGCGCGAGCAGTGCGTCGTTTCGCGCGATCAGCGTGATAGCCTCGCTGCGATGAAATTCAAAAAATTCCTGCGACGGCGTCACGGCGAGGTCTTTAAATTTACGCGCCGCAGGCAATACCTCGATCGCGTCTAAAAAATCCAAATTGCGCTCGGAAAAAATTTCATCCTTTTTGATCTCGTGCAACAAGATGCAATCAAACGCGCTCGTGTAATCGACGAAGTCCTCAATGAACCAAAACCCGAGCGAGCCCAGATCGCGAGCTAACGCGTCGCTGTCCGCGCGCGATATCTTTTCGCTCACGCTCTCAAACTCGTCCTCGCTTAAATTTGCTAAAAACGGCGCTATCTCGGCTTGCGCAAGCTCATCTTTTTCGCTTTTTTGCGTCGCGACGTCAAAGCGCCTGATACTCTCAACCGTCTCGCCGTCGAGTAGAATTCTAACCGCGCTTTCGCTCCCTACCGAAAAAACATCGATGATCTCGCCACGGAAGCTAACCTCGCCCATGCTTTCGACGATGTCGCGCACGTCGTATCCCAGGCGCAAAATTTCATCTTTCAGCTCGCTTAAGTTTAACTCTTCGCCAAATTTTAAATTTAGCGGGCGCAGATGGCTTGCGGCGGGGAGTTTATTTAGGATCGTGCGGACGGGAGAGATTAAAATTTTTTTGTCGCTTGTTTTATAAAACGCGCTAAGAGCGGTGCTGATACCCGCAAGCTCGCCCATGTAGCTGCGAAGATCCTCGCCGAAGCTCGCTCTAAAATCGGGTAGGCAAAAGGTCGCGTAGCCCATAAATTTAAGCACCTGCTCGCACGCCGCAGCCTCTTTATCGTCCTCGCAGATCAAAAGCTCTTTTTGGTTTTGCAAAAAGTATTCGTAAACCTCGGCTTGCATTATTTAAACCTTTCGATCTGGTGTTGCACGACATTTGCGATCTCCTGCCACGATACGTTAGGCTCCAAGGTTGAGATATTTTTGAAATTCTGCGCGTTCCAGCTCATAAAATTTGCAGGATCAACGCTTTGAGCCAAAAACCTAACTTCGTAATGCAAGTGCGGACCGGTGCTGTAGCCGGTGTTACCGCTATAGCCGATGAGATCGCCCTTTTTAACCCAAGAACCGGGCGTTACGACCGCGGAGCTAAGGTGGCCGTAGCGGGTCTCAAAGCCGTAATTGTGCGATAGAATCACTAAAATTCCATATCCGCTGCCGCTACCACCTGCAAACTGCACGAAGCCCTCTGCCGTCGCAAACACCGGAGTGCCCTCGCTCGCTCGCAGGTCGATGCCGTGGTGCATCCTCATAACGCCACTGATTGGATGAGTGCGCATCCCAAAAGGGCTAGTAACGCCGCGATACTGCATCGGAAGGCCGTTAGGCACGGCGCTAAGGATCACGCTCGCCGTTTTTTCGCTAGCTGCGATGTGCGCGCCGGAGCCCTTTTTGCGCTCCTTTTTCATCTCATTCATCGCAAGCATTACCTGGATATCACTATCCAGCCCGCCTCCATCGTCTTCGCGTCCGTCCAGCTTGGCAAGCACCTCCTCATTTTTGCCCTCAAGCGCGATATTTTGCTCTTTTAGCGCGAGATTTTCGGCGTATAGGGTTTTGTTTAGCTCTTTTAAATTTGAACGGTCGCTCGCGAGTTTAAATATCGCAAAAAACAAAACAAGCAGAAAAATTACAAAAAACGCGGATAAAATTTTAAGTTGAAATCTAAAATTTTCGCCAAAATACAGCGTCTTGGTGCCAAAGTGATCGCTTAGGGTAAGTTTAGTTTTAGCCACGGCGCGCCTCAAGCCATAAAATGAAATTTTCTACCAAATGAAACGAGCCAAAAACCAAATACTCCTCGTCCGCTCTAAGCTCGCCGCGAAACGGCGAATGCGGAATTTTAAGCGCGTCAAGCGCACGGGTTATCGCCTCTGCCGCCATTTCGCGATCCGCAACCTCGTAGTTAAAGATCTCCACGCGCTCTACCACGGGCGCTAAAGTCCGCAGCACAGCAGCTACGTCCTTATCGGCAAAGGCGTTGTAAATCAGCACGATCTTTCTGCCCCTGTAGATTTCGGTAATTTCACGGGCGACTTGCTGCGCCGCAAGCTCGTTGTGTCCGACATCCACGCATAAATTTGGCGCCAAAACTTCCATCCTGCCGCGTAAATTTAGAGGCGGCAGCTGTGAAATTTCAAATTTCAAATTTAAAAATTTCATCGCGGCAAGCGCTAGGGCTAAATTTGAAATTTGAAATTTAGGTAGATTATTGCACGCGCAAAACTCCGCGATCTGCGCTTGCTCGCTCTTGCTTAAAAGCTCTGCTGCAAACCTCAAATGAGTTCCTTTTTGCTCTGCGATCTGCTGCGCGATACGAAGCGGAACCTCGCTCATCTCATCGCTTAAAATCGCCTCCTTATCCATCGTAATGAGCTTGGTGTGGGCGATCTGCTCTAGATTTTGTCCTAGCATGCCTAAATGATCGGTGCCGATCGGTGTAAAAAGCGACAGCGTGCGTCCAAAGCTCGACGTAGCGTCAAACTCGCCGCCCATCCCAGCCTCGATCACGCAGTAATCGCAATCCCTAAAAAGCACTGCCGCCGCAAGAGTGAGATACTCGAAATACGACAGGCTATCTTTAAACTCCGCGGGCAAGCTCTCTTGCAAAAACTCATGCGCGAAATCAAGCTCCTCATCCGTAGCATCGCGCCCTAGCGAAATGGGAAGCGAGCTTTGAGTGGATTTAAAATTTGATCTTAGCTGAGATTTAAAATTTTGCTCTGGCGAGAATTTTAAATTTTGCTCAGACGGCGATTTGAGATCTTGAGAATTCCATAAATTTTGTGTAGAAGTAGAATTTTGCGCGATGAAATTATGCTTGCTACAAAAATTTTGCATGGTATAAACGGAGTTCTGCAGGGCAGAATTCTGCTCACCATGCGAATCCTGCATGGTGATAAAATCCTGCGTGGTGGAATTTTGCAAATTAGAAATAGAAATTTGAGAGGCGGAATTTTCTCTGTTCGCAAAATTTTGCATCTTTATGGAATTTTGTTTTTCCGTAAAATTTGGCGCCAAAGCGGAATTTTGCTCGTTTTTAAAATTTGAAGCGTCGGAATTCAACGCAAAAACGGGGTTTTGCGCGATCCGTCCGCCTAGATAGATGCGCTCGTTGAGCCTAAAAACGTGCGGGCTGGTGTAGTGCCCTACGCTAAAGCCCGCTGCGGCGATCGCGTTAGCCAAAAACCGCCCGGTGCTACCCTTGCCGTTGGTGCCGATGATCTGAATGACATTTCTGAGCGGAATTTTATCTTTAATGGCGGCATATGCCCGCGGGAAGCGCTCGTAGTCGATTTTTTTGTAATAAATCGGGCGATTTTGCAAAAATTCTTTAATGCTGCGCCCGCTCAAGTCTGAATCCCCTAATCGCAAGCGCCGAAATAAACTCGTCAAACGCCTGCGCGGAGGCATTTTCGATCGCCTTGTAGCGGTCCTTATCGCTAATGATCGAGCTCGTATCGTAGCTATTTTTGACTAGGCGGCTAACTTTAAAATCGTAATCGCCCACGCAATCCTTGCTGAAAACCTCGCCGTTTTTAAGCTTGGTGCTAAAATTTACGATGAGATTTGCGCGGTAGCTAGTGACATAGCCGAACTGATCGTATGAAAGCTCGCTAAAGCTTAGGCTTTTTATGCTCGCTACTACGATCGTCTGCGCCGAGTTTTTATCCGCAAGGCTCATCCCTAGGCGCTGGACTATACCCTGTCTGATCGCATCTTTGATCGCGACGGTGTTTTGCGGATCAGTTTTGCTCATCATCACATCCACAAATACGCTTCCACTCATCGTCTCTTTCGCGATCCTTGAAACGGGCTTGTAGCCGCAGCTGATTAAAAAAATCAAACAAAAAACGGTTAAAACTTTTCTCATCTTCGCCTACTTTACCACCAAATTTACAAGCTTGTTTTTGACATAAATTTCTTTTACGATGCTCTTGCCTTCTAGCCATTTGGCGCAGTTTTGCTTTGCAAGGCTTAAAATTTCGCCCTCGCTTAGGCCTGCATCCGCTTCAAACTCGGCGCGTTTTTTGCCGTTAATCGTGACGGCAAGCTTGATCGTATCGCTCTCAAAGACCTCTTCGCAAACTCTCAGCTCGCCGAAATTCCGCCTTTTAAACAGCTTCTCGCTAAGCTCAGCGCAGATATGCGGCACGATAGGCTCGAGCAGGTTTAAAATCACAAAGTAACCCTCAGTAAATACGTCTTTGTTGCTCTGCGCATTTAGCGCATTTAGCGCCTCCATACACGCGGCGATTAGGGTATTAAAAGCAAAACTGCTCTCATAAACCTGCTGCGATTTCTTAAGCGCCTCGTAAACTTTGAGGCGGGCGTATTTTTCCTCTTTATTTAAAGCGGCGTGGTCGATCTGCGGAATTTTATCCGTAGCATAAGCGTTTTCGGCGCGATCGTAGAGGCGGCTAAGAAATTTATACGCGCCCTCTACCGCGCTGTCGTTCCACTCAAGCTCCTTTTGCGGCGGCGCGGCAAAAAGTATAAAAAGCCTCGCCGTATCGGCGCCGTAGGTCTCGATGATGTCGTCCGGATCGACGGTGTTTCCTTTGCTTTTACTCATCTTTGCGCCGTCTTTTAGCACCATACCCTGAGTTAGCAGCCGCTCAAACGGCTCGCTATCGCGCAGATAGCCTATGTCGCGAAGAGCCTTTTGGAAAAATCTCGCATACAAAAGGTGCAAGATCGCGTGCTCGATGCCGCCGATATACTGATCGACGTTCATCCAGTAGTTCACGCTTTGCTCGTCAAACGCCCGCTGCTGCCACGTCCGTTCGTCGCTTGCGTAGCGCGCGAAATACCATGAGCTTTCAAAAAATGTATCGAGCGTGTCGGTCTCGCGTACCGCGTCGCCGCCGCATTTAGGGCATTTGCAAAACTTCCAGCTAGGATGCGTATCCAGCGGATTGCCCTTGCCGGTGATCTTAATATCCTGCGGAAGCTCTACGGGCAGATTTGAAATTTCCTCGCTTACCAGCCCGCATTTTGGGCAGTGGATCATCGGGATCGGCGCGCCCCAGTAGCGCTGGCGGCTCACTCCCCAATCGCGCAGTTTAAAATTTACCACGCGGCGTCCGAGCCCTAGCTCCTCAAATTTTGAGATGACGGCGCTTTTTGCCTTCTCGCTATCCATGCCGCTAAACTCTTGGGAATTTACCAAAACTCCGCTCTCGACGTAAGCTTTGCTAGCGTCGTAATCGCCGCTTTTAGAAGCGATGCTTTGAATGATCGGCAGGTTAAATTTCTTTGCAAACTCGAAGTCTCTCTCATCGTGCGCAGGCACCGCCATGACCGCACCGCCGCCGTATTCTGCTAGGACGAAATTTGCGGTCCAAACGGGGATTTTTTTGCCGCTTAGCGGATGAAGCACGCTGATTCCGAGGCTCACGCCGTCTTTATCGCTTGCTTGGCGCTCGCGCGGGCTTTGATTTAAAATTTCTCTCACCTTCGCCGCAGCTTCGGCGTCAAGTAAATTATTATCCAAAAGTCTCTTTACGACCTCGTGTTCCGGCGCAAGCGCCGCGTAGCTCATACCATAGATCGTATCGGGGCGCGTCGTAAAGACCTTAAAGCCCTCGATGCCGCCAAGTTTGGCGCTGCTTTGCTCGTCAAATTTAAAGCTAAATTCCAAACCCTCGCTGCGTCCGATCCAGTTTTCCTGCATCGTAAGCACCTGAGCGGGCCACTTGCCCTCAAGCTGCTTTAGGCAATCCAAAAGCTCCTGCGCGTAGGCGGTGATTTTTAGGTAGTAGCCAGGCATTTGCTTTTGCACGACCTCGTTGCCGCAGCGCCAACACCTGCCCTCCTCGACCTGCTCGTTGGCAAGCACCGTCTGATCGTGCTCGCACCAATTTACCACGGCGCTTTTTCTATAGATAAGCCCTTTTTCAAAAAGTTTGATGAAAAATTCCTGCTCCCAGCGCGTATAAAGCGGATCGGAGGTAGCGAGCATGCGGCGAGCCGAAAAGCTAAAGCCAAGGCGGTGCAGCTCCTTTTTCATATAATCGATATTTTCGTAAGTCCAAGTTTTAGGGTGAATGCCGTGTTTGATCGCCGCATTTTCCGCAGGCATGCCGAAGCTATCAAAGCCGATCGGCTGAAGCACGTTGTATCCGCGCAGCCTGTAGTAGCGGCTTAGCGCGTCGCCGATGCTGTAGTTTCGCACGTGCCCCATGTGGATGCGGCCGCTTGGGTAAGGAAACATCGAAAGGATATATTTTTTAGGCAGGCTATAATCGTCCTTAGGCTCGAAAACTCCCTCTTCATCCCAAATTTTCTGCCATTTAAGCTCAATACTTTTACTATCGTAAGGCATTTTGCGCTCCTAGAATTCGTCTTTAGTTTTTGCTGACTCGATCGCTATTAAAATTAGCGAGAAAAAGTTTGCAAGTAGCGCGCCGATCGCAAGCGAGGTCACGATCGATAGATCTCCCGGCGCTACTACAATCAAAACGAACGCCGGTATGAGATGCAGATCCGCTACGAGCGAGCTTGCAAAAAGCTCGGCTGCTAGCATATTTCGCACGCCTACCTTCAAAAGCGTCGAGACTGCATTCACGCTGGTTGCTATGAAAAGTAAAATTTCATTCTTCTCATACAAAAACCCGCCTATCGTAGTCATACTCATCAGCGCAAAAAATATGTAAATTACCCTTCCCCAGTTCATCTTCTATCCTTACACCGTGCCTTTTTCATACATGGCGCGATTCTTTTCTTTCTCTTTGATACGGCGCTGTTTTTCGGCTAAAAACGCGCGGTACTTCTCGACATTAAATTTAAACAAAATCAGCATCGGAGCAGCTACAAATACAGAGCTGAATGTTCCTGCTATGACGCCTATTAGCATCACGAAGCTAAAGCCGTGGATCATCTCACCACCCCAAACGAATAAAATCACAATGACGATGAGAGTCGTAAGCGAAGTAAGCAACGTACGCGATAGCGTGTGAGAGATCGATTCGTTTATAACCTCATCAAGCTTAATCGATTTACTATCTTTTACACCTTCTCGAATTCTATCGAAAACAACGATGGTATCGTTAAGCGAGTAGCCCATTATAGTTAGAAGCGCAGCTAAAATTTCAAGGTTGAAATCCACGCCGGCTAAAATCATCGCACCTACGGCAACTACGACGTCGTGCAGATCCGATAATACGGCCGCAATCGCAAATCTCCATTCAAACCGCAGGGTGATATAAACCAAAATGAGCGCAAACGACACGCATACCGCTAAAATTCCGTTTGTGCGAAGCTCCTCGCCGACTTTAGAACCTACGATATCGACCTTGCGAATGTCGAAATTTCCGCTGCCTTGCAAAATTTTTTGCGCCGCTAAAGCAGGATTATCGCCCAGTTCACTCGCAGCGCCTGAATATCTAATCGTAACTTCTTGATCGCTGCCGAATTCTGTAACGTTGATATTGCCTAAATTTGCCGCCTCGAAGCGTTTTCTGATCTCATCAAGCGGTGCTTTAGCGTCGTATTTAACCTGAATGAGCGTACCGCCGCTAAAATCGATGCCGTAATTAATGCCCTTAATGAAAAACAGCGCAATGGAGCCTATTATCAAAACAGCAGAAAGCGCAAAAGTAAAATATCTAAATTTCATAAAATCATAAATTTTGCCCTTATCAAACACTTGCATTTGCGCCTCCTCTTACTTTATAACCGAGCCAAAGCGCGGTATTTTTGCTCTTTTCCATCTTATCCATTACTAGCTCAAACATTCCGTGGGTGCCTAAAATAGCCGTTATCATCGACGCTACGATACCGATACTCATCGTGACGGCAAAGCCCTTCACTGGACCCGTGCCGTAAGCATAAAGCGCAGCAGAAGTAATTAGCGTAGTGATATTTGAATCCACGATCGCGCTCATCGCGTTTTCATAGCCTTTATTTATACTTTGGCGGATTGAAACTCCCGTCCTTAGCACCTCTCTAACGCGCTCATTAATGATTACGTTCGCATCTACCGCCATACCGATAGTTAGCACGATTCCCGCCATTCCAGGAAGCGTTAATGTTGCACCAAAAAGCGCCATACAAGCGATCAAAAACAAGATATTTACCACAAGCGCGATGTCGGCAAAAAGCCCCGCTACGCCGTAGTAGAAAATCATAAAGATCAAAATCGCAACCGCTGCAAGACTAAGCGCCGCCATACTTTTATCGATGCTATCTTGTCCTAGGCTAGGGCCGATGCTGCGCGTTTCGGATACTTTAACCGGAGCTAAAAGCGCACCGCTTCTAAGCGCGATCGCTACGTCGTGCGCCTCCTCGACGCTAAATCCGCCGCTGATCTGACCGCTGCCGCCGCCGATGCGCTCGTTAATGCGCGGTGCGGAGTAAACCTTGCCATCAAGGACGATCGCAAGGCGCTTACCGACATTTTTGCCGGTAAAATCGCCAAAAATTTGAGCGCCTTGAGAGTTCAGCGTAAAATTTATGATCGGCTGGTTGGTGTGCTGATCGAAAGCTACCTTCGCATCAACTAGCATCGCGCCATCAAGCACCGGAATTTCGTTTATGAGATACTTGTAATTCGGATTTTTAACGTCCGGGTAGATCACGTCGCCGTAAGCTCTGGCATCCGCTGCACTGATAGTCTGCGCGCGGTCTTGGCGCACGTCGTCCACCGCCATAAGCTGCAAGTGAGCCGCTTTGGCGATCAGATCTTTGGCGCGCTGCTCATCCGCCGCACTTTTGACGCCCGGAAGCTCAACCAAAATATAACTCTCGCCCTGCTTTGCTACCGTCGGCTCCGCAAGTCCGAATTGATCCAAGCGGTTTCGGATAGTTTCTACAGCCTGTTCGATCGCGTACTTTTTAGTCGCTTCGACCTCCTCGGGCGTTAGCGTAACGCGATATTTTTCGCCCGATTTTTGAATGTCTAATCCGCTTGCGGCGCTATGCAAAATCGCATCAAATTTAGAAGCCTCGTCTGCGTCTAAAATTTCAAACTCAAACGAATCGCCTTCCAATTTTAGCCCGTCCATCAGCAGATCATCGCGCTTGGCGGCGTAATTGACGCTCGCAGCGATCGATTTGATCTTTGAAACGACCGCCTCGTCGCTTTGAACTTCCAAAAGCATATGCAGGCCACCTTGCAGATCCAGACCCAAGTTTATCTTGCTTCCCTTTTCGGTCTGAAAGATCGAAGGCGCGGCAAAAATCGCCGAAAAAATTACCGCAGCCAAAAAGATCAGCAGGCGGTATGAAATTTTACTGCTCATCTAATTTTCTTGCTACGAATTGTTTATCTAGCTCAACCATGACCTCATCGTTAAGCTTAACTGTGATAAAATCATTGTTTGTTTTCACGACCGTGCATTTTATGCCACCGCTAGTTATGATCTTATCGCCTTTGCCGAGCGCATCGACCATCGCTTTATGATCCTTGGCCTGTTTTTGCTGCGGTCTGATAATCAAAAAATACATAATCGCAAAGATTACGACGATAGGCAGGATTGATGCAAAGAAGTTTCCTTGTTCCATGTGTTTCCTTCATTAGAAATTTAAAAAGTAGCTATTTTACATTAAGTTACATAAATAAAGGCTTTGTTCTTGCCCTTGCGCTTTCAAATTTTATTTTCGTAGAAATTTTAAGCTCTAAATTTGACGGTTTAATCGCTCTAGCGGCGGAATTTTTCTCGCCTTTAATTGCGATAGCGGCGCTTTATTATCTGCTAAAGGCAAGCAAGGCGGAGTGGTTTTGGTGCGGATTTTTTATCGGCGCGCTGTGGATGCACTGGATCAGCTTCAGTCTGATCTATTTTAATCTCGCGTTTTTGATCCCGCTTGAAATTCTTGGAATTTGTCTCGTTTATGCCTTTATTTTCCGCATCTTTGCGATCTTTGACGCGCCCGTTTTGCGCGCTGCATGCCTTTTAATTCTAAAATTTATCCATCCTTTCGGCTTTGATTGGCTAAATTTTGAATTGCTGCTAAGCCATGGAATTTTCAGAGCCGATCTTAGCGCGCTGGCTCTTGTTTTAGCGGGACTTTGCGCAGTTTTGTATCTACGCGGACGAGGCGCCAGAGCTAAGCTTAACGCCTCGATTTTCGCGGCGTTTTTGATCTGCGCGCTGCAATTCGGCCAAAAAGAGCCCGAGCCGCTACCGATTAAAATTTCACTCGCAAACACCGATATTTCGCAGCATGACATCTGGACGAAAGATAAAATTTTATCCGCCGCGTTGGCAAATTTGGCTCGGATTGATGATGCGATCGCAGAGGGACAAGACGCGATAATACTGCCCGAGAGCGCCTTTGCGATGCCGCTAAATTTAGAAAACGTGCTAGTTGGAGCTCTAAAGGAAAAATCGCGCGCAATTACTATCGTAGCGGGCGCGGAAGCGTATGAGAACGGGAAATTTTACAACAGCGCCTATCTTTTTGCGAACGGAGAAATGAAGCGCTTCGATAAGCACATTTTGGTACCGTTTGGCGAAATGGTGCCGCTGCCGGAATTCGCGCGAAATTTCATCAACCGCGTGCTGCTAGGCGGCGCGACCGATTTTTCCACAGCTAGCGGCTTTAGCGACTACGAGCTTGGCGGGCGAAGCGTAAGAAGCGCCGTTTGCTACGAGGCTACGCGCGCAGAGCTTTACGAGGGCTCGCCCAAATACGTCGTAGCGATCAGCAATAACGGCTGGTTCGTGCCGAGCTACGAGCCCTATTTGCAGCGCCTCATAATCCGCTACTACGCGAGCTTGCACGGTACATTGATCTATCACGCCGTAAACGGCAGCGCTAGCGAGATAATCGCTCCGAAAAAGATCTGGATAAACCGCCTTAAAGATCATCTAAAATAGCCTAAAAAGTTATTTTTAAACGACTTTTGGGTAATATTTTAAAATTTTATTAGGAGCTAAATTTATGGCTAAATACAATCGCATACTCGTAAAATTTTCGGGTGAAGCGCTAGCGGGAGAGAACGGCTTTGGGATCGACAGCGAAATTTTAAAATTTATCGCTAAAGAGATCAAGCAGCTCGTAGAGGGCGGCATCGAAGTGGGCATCGTAATCGGCGGCGGCAACATCATAAGAGGCGTAAGCGCCGCAGCTAGCGGTATCATCAAACGCACCAGCGGCGATCATATGGGCATGCTAGCCACCGTCATCAACGCAATCGCGATGAGAGAGGCGCTAGAATACGCAGGTATGGACGTACGCGTCCAAAGCGCGATAAAGATGGAAGCGATCTGCGAGACCTTCATCATCGGCCGCGCCAAAAGGCACCTCGAAAAAGGGCGCGTCGTGATCTTTGCTGCAGGCACCGGAAATCCGTTCTTCACAACCGATACTGCGGGCACTCTCCGCGCAATCGAGATCGGAGCCGACGCTATCATAAAAGCCACCAAGGTAATGGGGATCTACGACAAGGATCCGCAAAAATTTAAAGACGCCAAATTGCTTTCCAAAGTCACTTACGATCAAGCCCTGCACGACAACATCAGGGTGATGGACGATACAGCTATCGCGCTTGCTAAAGACAATGCGCTTCCGATCATCGTGTGCAATATGTTTAAGAGCGGAAATTTATACAAAATCGTCGAGGGCGGAGATCTAAGCTCCTGCTCGATCGTAAAAAACTGAAATTTTAAATTTAAGGAGAATTGATGAGAACCGAACAAATTGTAGCCAAGGCTTTAAAAGTAACGGGCGGAGACCGATATAAGCTATCTTTGATGATAAGCAAACGCGCCGAGCAGCTAGCTGCTGGCGAACCTCCGCTGATAGAGAACGTAGATACTCGCAGGATGAAATTTGCCGATATAGCAATCTTGGAACTAGCCGAAGGTAAGATCGCATTAGATGGAATCGTTGACAAGGATTAATGATAACTTCTTAGAAAGTCTCATCGACGATGTCGTCGATACCAAAGACATTCAAAGCGCCAAGCAGCTGCTTTATAATCTAAAAGAGCCTACTCCGTTACTGGTGGATGCTATAAATTTATGCATCGCGCAGCACGACGGGCAGTTTCGCAAAAGTGGCGAGCCGTATGCGATCCATCCGATTTTGGTAGCTTGCTTCGTATCTTTTATGGGCGGAGACGACGCAATGGTGATATCTGCGCTACTACACGACGTAGTAGAGGATACAGATTACAGCATCGAGCAGGTTAGACAAAGATTCGGCGACGAAGTAGCCAAAATCGTAGAAGGGCTTACTAAAATCGTAAACATCAGAGAGGATAAATTAGCCCCATCCAGCGATAGTAACGCCAAGCTACGCACCACGGCGCTTACCTTCCGCAGGATGCTGATGATCTCCATTAACGATCAGCGCGTCCTAGTCGTAAAGCTCTGCGATAGGCTGCACAATATGCTAACCCTAGACGCACTTCGCCCCGATAAACAAAAACGCATCGGCGAAGAGACACTTTTGGTTTATGCGCCGATCGCGCACAGGCTTGGAATTTCATCGATCAAAAACGTGCTTGAGGATCTTAGCTTCAAATACGTTATGCCTAAAGAATACGCAGCGATCGCCGATTACGTCGAGGAGCATAAGCAGCAGCTTCAGATGAGCTTGAGCAAATTTAGCGAAAAGATCAAGGAGTATATGCTTTCAAACGGCTTTAGCGAGGGCAGCTTTGAGATCCAAAAGCGGATGAAGCACTACTACTCGATCTTTTTAAAAATGCAGCGCAAAGGAATTTCGATCGAGGAGGTGCTCGATCTTTTGGCTATCCGCATCATCGTGCAAAAGCCGATGGATTGCTACTTGGCTCTAGGTATAATCCATACTAAATTTAATCCGCTCATATCGCGCTTTAAGGATTATATCGCGCTTCCGAAGCAAAACGGCTACCAGACGATCCACACGACCGTTTTTAACGAAAGTATGATCGTAGAGGTGCAGATCCGCACCTTCGATATGCATAACACCGCGGAATTCGGCGTCGCCGCGCACTGGAAGTATAAATATAGCGGCTCAATCAATCCGAAGCTCGATTGGCTAAACGATATCGGCATGCAGGAAGAGGACGACGCCAACGCCGAGGATCTTTACGAATACGCTAAAGACAGCCTCTACGTCGAGGATATCGCCGTGTATTCGCCAAAGGGCGGAATTTTTACATTGCCGCGCGGCGCTACGGCGCTTGATTACGCCTACGAGATACACTCTCAAGTGGGCTTAAAAGCGACCGAGGCCTTTATAAACCGCGTCAAGGTGCCGCTATTAACGGAGCTAAAAAACGGAGATATCGTTCATATCATTACCGGAAGCGAGCCACACTACCGCTGCAGCTGGCTAAGCTCTGTAAAAACGGGCAAGGCGCGCGCAACGATAAAGGCGTTTTGCAAGCAAAAGATCAGAGATATAAATTTTGAAGTAGCGATTAAAATTTTATGCGCGATCTTTACGACGAGTAAGGAGAGCATTCTAAGCTGGCTTGAAAAAGAAAATTTAAGCAAAAAGATCGGCAAAGCTGCCTACGACTCGGTATTTTTAAAAGACGTCGTAAACGCGCTGAAAAAATACCCGCTCAAAGAGAAATTTTTCAATATGAAATTTCGCAGCAAGTATGAGATCGAGAAGCAAAAATTTGACAACATCGTGGTGTATTCAAATTTTAAAATCGACGAGGTTGAGTTTGATTACTGCTGCAACCCAAAGCGTGGCGACGACATCATCGGCTTTCGCAACGGACACGGCGTGACGGTGCATCATAAGCTGTGCGAACGTGCAAGCGAGCTAATCAAAACCGATGAGATGATCTTCGTAAAATGGACGCGTAATGCGCCGCACCGCTACAAGATCATATTAAATTTAGAAAACAAGCGCGGCTCGCTGGCGACGTTTTTGAACTATTTAGTCAAGCTCGAGGTCGATCTAGTGTCGATAAGCCTCAACGAAAATAGCGAAACGACGTCGGATTATTTTGAGATTATCATCGAGCTAAACGAAAATTTAGACTCTACGGAGATTAAAGACAAACTCAAAAACCGCTTTAAAATCGTGGATTTCGTATCGCTTACGGACGTATATAAAAACTAAATAAGGGAGAGCAAATGGCTGACATTCAAAGCATTATGGAAAATTTTAAGCGCGGCGTCGCGGAAATCATCGGCGAGGAGCAGATTGAAGCACTGATTAGGCGCTATTACGACAGCGGCGAGGTCTTTTACGTCAAAATCGGCATGGATCCCACTGCTGCGGATCTGCACCTAGGTCACGCCGTCGTGCTAAATAAGCTTGCGTTTTTACAAAACCACGGCGCGATCGTGCAGTTTCTAATCGGCGATTTTACCGCTCAAATCGGCGATCCTACGGGCAAGAGCGAGACTCGCAAAAAGCTAGCGCGCGAAGTTGTGCTTCAAAACGCCAAAACTTACGAGCAGCAGGTCTTTAAAATTCTAAATCCCGCAAAAACTAAGGTGATGTTTAACTCCGAATGGACCAACCGCCTGGGTGCTAGCGGTATGATTGAGCTATCAAGCACTTTTAATGTTGCCCGGATGCTCGAGCGCGACGACTTTGAGAAGCGCTACAAGGCCGAGCAGCCGATCAGCATCAGCGAGTTTATGTATCCGCTACTGCAAGGATACGACAGCGTTTGCATGAAATGCGATATAGAATTCGGCGGTACCGATCAGAAATTTAATCTTTTAATGGGTCGCCAGCTGCAAAGAATTTATGATGTCGGCAAAGAACAAAGCGTCGTGATGATGCCGCTTTTGGTAGGTACCGACGGCACGAATAAGATGAGCAAGAGCCTGGGTAACTACATCGGCGTAACCGATACGCCTCATGATATGTACGGCAAGGTGATGAGTATCAGCGATGCGTTAATGTGGGATTGGTATAATCTGCTAAGCCAAAAAAGCAGCGAAGATATTGAGCTAATAAAAGGCTTCGTGGCGGATGGCTCGATCCATCCTAAGGCGGTTAAGGAGGAGCTTGCCTCCGAGATCGTCACGCAATTTTATGACGAAAATACCGCCTTTGAAGCCAAGCAGGAATTTGACCGCGTCCATGGCGCCGGCGAGCTTCCTAGCGAGATCAAGGAGTACCACGTAAGCTCGCCTGCATGGATCGTAAAGGCGCTCATCAGCTGCAAGCTTGCCGTCTCTAGCTCGGATGCGCGCAGGCTGATAAAATCAAACGCCGTCAGTATCGATCAAAATAAAATTTTAGATGAGCAGCTTCAGCTTAGCTCGGGCGAATACACGCTTCAAGTAGGGAAGAAGAAATTCGCTAAATTAAAGGTGGATTAATGAGTATAAAGATAGGCAAACACGAGATTGCGCACCCGATAATTCAAGGCGGCATGGGACTTGGTATCAGCTGGGACAAGCTAGCCGGCAATGTCAGCCTAAACGGCTGTCTAGGCGTCATTAGCTCGGTCGGCACCGGCTATTACGAAAATCTTAAATTTGCCAAAAAATCGCTCGATGGCAGACCATATCAAAGCGAGAATTTTTATAGCAAAGAGGCGCTTTTTGCGATAGTGCGAAACGCCCGTAAAATTTGCGGCAATGCGCCTTTGGGGATGAACGTAATGTGTGCGGCGAACGACTACGAGCGCATCGTAAGGGATTCGTGCGAGGCGGGTATCGACATCATCATAAGCGGCGCGGGACTTCCTACCAATCTGCCGGAATTTACGGCAGATTTCCCGAACGTCGCGCTCGTGCCCATCGTCTCCTCCGCCAAGGCTCTTAAGATCATCGCCAAACGCTGGAAGCAGCGCTACGACAGAATTCCCGACGCCGTAGTGCTGGAGGGTCCTCTTAGCGGCGGACATCAGGGCTTTACCTACGAGCAGTGCGGCGATCCGGCGTTTGCGCTGGATAATCTAATCCCGCAAGTAAAAGCGGAAATCTCGCAATGGGGCAGCTTCCCGCTATTTGTCGCAGGCGGAATTTGGGATAAAACCGACATCGATCGCGTGAAATCTTTGGGCGCGGACGGCGTGCAGATGGGTACGCGCTTCATCGGCACCTTTGAATGCGACGCCGCGGAGGAATTTAAGCAGGTGCTTCTTAATGCCAAAAAAGAGGACATCCGGCTTCTAAAATCGCCCGTAGGCTATCCCGCGCGAGGAATTCATACCAATCTGCAAGATATGATCGCCGCAGGCACGGCGCCTAAGATCCGCTGTATCAGCAACTGCGTAAGCCCATGCGAGCGCGGCAAAGGCGCTAACGCCGTAGGATACTGCATCGCCGACCGCCTAAGCGACGCATATCTGGGCAAAACGCAAAGCGGCCTGTTTTTCACCGGCGCGAACGGATGGCGATTAAACGAGATAATATCCGTGAAGGAATTGATAGAAAAACTTGTAAATGGCGAAGATAGTTAAAATTTTTCTAATCGCGGCTTTTAGCTGCGTATTGGCGTTTGGAGCTTCCAGCGAGGCGTTTTTTGCGAAATTCGACAAGGATTTCATCGTAGCGACGCCGAATTATAAGCGCTCGCTGCACAAGGAGCTAAAATCGCTCTACCAAGGCGCGTCCGATAAAGAAGTCCGCATCAAAGCGCTAAAGAGGCTGGTTTACAGCTCGAAAAATTTAGGGCTTGATTCCTCGCCTTATGAATCTGCGCTAGCCAAATTACAGGGCAAAGCAAGCGATAGCAGCACGCATTCTAAAAAACTCAAAGATGAAAACGCAAAAAATTCCAAAAGCTCGGACGAGAAAAACGCTTCAAATTTAGCGCATAGCCCCAAAGCCTCCGCCTCCAAAAATTCTAAAAATTCAAAATATTCCACTTCCAAAAATCTCAAAAATACGCGCGCGCCAGAAGAAGCCGATCTAAGCTCGCTATCTAGTGAGGATTTGGAATTTTTACGCTCCACTAGGCCCCGCGGCGCGGACGACGCAAAAAATTCAACAGACGATGCGCATAGCAGCGACTCAAGCGAAAATCCCGCAGGAGCCAACGACTCCTCGCAAGCGCAGAATTCAGCAGGTAGTACTGCGACCGAGCGATTAGATTCTGAGCTTCGCAAAAGCAGCGTAAAAAAATCCTCCTCCGATGCCAAACTCGCTTTAGCATCGCTGCGCGGCGATGGGGATGAGATCGTGCTTGAGTTTAACCGCGATCTAAAGCGCGGCGATTATAAAGATTTTACGATCGCAAGTAGCGATAATTTTCGCTTCGTGATTGATTTTAGCGCGCGGCAAAAGTCACAAAAAACGCGGCTTAAAGATAGCTTTGTTAGCGATGTACGCGTCTCGCAATACAACGACAAGACCGTGCGCATCGTACTTAGCGACCCGAAAGAATTTAACGCAAACGTTGAAATTAGCGGCAATATGATGATTTTAAGTACGGCTGAAGGCTTAAAAGCCGCAAAATCCGCGCGCGCAGAAAAAAACAAGGATCAAAAATCAGGGCGCAATCGCAGACGCGAGCAAGATAGCGAGCCGCAAATCAGCACGATAGATGATGCGCAAGGTGCCAAAACCGCGTCCGTGGCCGTCGGTAAAATTTACAAATCGACCAAGGGCAAGCTCATCGTAATTGATCCGGGTCACGGCGGCAGCGATTCGGGCGCGGTCGGAAACGGGCTGAAGGAAAAAAATGTCGTGCTAGCCACATCCAAAAAGCTCGGCGCATTGCTTCAGAAACGCGGCTATAAGGTGCTTTATACGCGCAGCACCGACGTTTTTATAAATTTAAGGTCGCGCACCGCTTTCGCCGCTAAAAAAAACGCCGATATGTTTATCTCGATCCACGCAAACGCCGCTCCTAACGCTAGCTCAGCACTTAAAATGAGCGGCGTGGAGACCTTTTTCTTAAGCCCGGCTAGAAGCGAGCGCAGCAAAAACGCCGCCGCGCTCGAAAACAGGGGCGATTTGGAGGATATGAATACCTTCTCGAAGCAGACCTTCCTAAATTTTTTAAACCGCGAGAAGATAATCTCTTCAAACAAGCTTGCCATCGATATTCAAAGCTATATGCTAAGCTCGGTCAAAAAGAGCTTCTCAAGCAGAGACGGAGGCGTGCGCGAGGCGCCATTTTGGGTGTTGGTGGGCGCTACGATGCCCGCGGTGCTCGTGGAGATGGGCTACATCACGCACCCGCAGGAGGGTAAAAATTTAGGCAAAAGCGCCTATCAGGACCGCATCGCCCAAGGCATCGCAAACGGCGTAGACGCGTACTTTCAGAAAAACAAGTGATGAAATTTCACGCGCTGCGCTTTCTGAGAGCAGGATGAAATTTTATTTCGGCGCGAGATTTGCTCCGCGGATATAAGTTTGGTGAGCGGCACAGATCTTGCGATAAACAGAGCGCGGAGGCGGTAAATTTAAAATTTTAAAGCCCACAGCGCTAAATTTAAAGCAAAACGTGCGGCGTTTGCATGCAAAATTCGCTCGCATGCCAAATATTTACTACGGGCAGGTAAATTTTACGGAGCGTCTTGCGGCGCCACGAGCTAGGGATGTATACGGCTTAGGCGCGGAATTTTAACGCGGCTCGGCGTAAAATTTTAAAGCACGGACTTGACACCACTTGCTCAGCATAGTGCGACTGGCGGTAAAATTTACCGACAGAATCGCATTTAAGCCGCGCGAAAATAGCGATTTTGTCGCACTAACGCAAGTCGTGTTTCAAACCGCATCCGCGCAATTAGGATTGCGTTTAAGTTATGAGTATGTGTATCGCTCAAGCCACGCTTAACGGCGCAGTGGCGTCCTGAAATTTCGCTCTATGTCCGCAGGACGCGCAATAATATTTGCGTAATGCTGCGAACGCGGCAATTACAGCGTGCCGATGCCTGCGCTCTATGTGCATTAAAGGTGCGGCTGAATCGTAAATTTAAAGATAAAATTTAAAAGGTCTGAAATGAAAAAAATCGTATTTTTGATCCTGCTTTTCGCAGCCGTTGCGCTCGCGCTTTATGTTACTTCGCGCGTAAATCCAAATCTTTTCGCCGAAATCAAAATCCTAGGCGCACTACTAAACGCCACGATTTTCGGCGTCGCGCTCATCGCCTTAGCGATCGGCGAAAAGGAGCTCGTGCGCTTTCCGTTTCTTACCGCCTCGCTACTGGCGCTGTTTTCGGGACTGGTAGAGGGCGTGCTGCTCTTCGAAAACCGCTACTACATCGCGATCACGGCGGCAGCGTTCGTCGCCTTCGTCTTTTATCTGCAGATAAGGCACAAAAGATTTTCAAACAAAGCTTATAAAAATTCTGCGAACGAAGGCTCTAGAAATTTAGATGAGAGCGCAAATTTAAAAGACGCGGATTTCGGCGGCGCAAAAGAGGCGCAGGAGCTGCAAAATAAAAGCGCCGCGGCGGATGAAATTTTAAACTTTAAAAGCGGTGGCGAAATTTCAAATTCTCAAAGCGAGGATGAAATTTTAAATTCTAGTGGCGATCTCGGTGAAAATTTCGCGAGCGGCGCCGATGAAAATTCTACGCATCGCGCTGATGAAAATTCCGACGAAAATTTTAAAATTTTAAACGGCGGCGCGGGCGAAGGTAGCGCGGACGAAAATTCCGTGCAAAATTTCAATCAGGATGGTGAAAATTCCGCGCCCGGCGCAAGGCGCGATAGATGATCAAATCCGCGCTGATCGCGCTTGCAGTGATATTTTTGCTGCTTTTAAATTTAGCCAATCTCTTCGGCATGACACGCATAAGCGGGCCGGTGCCTGCGATGATCTGGTTTGCGATCAGCTTCTGCGGGGTTTTTTACCTATACAAATTTTGCGGCGCAAAGCCCGTCGCGGCGCGGATCGGGATCTTTGCCGTAGCCTTCGTGGGCGGGTTTTTCACGAGCGTTTTGTACTACGGATTTTTTAATTCGCAAACTTTGGAATTTGCCTTTACATACGCCCTTTTCGCGGTGGTTTTTACGCTCGGTATCGGCGTGATTTTGTAGCGAGTTTTAATTTAGCGCCTACTTCAAATTTCACCGCCGACTTAAAAACAAGTCCTGCGCGATTTTGTAGAATTTCAAAATTTATCCGTGCGAGAACCAAATTTACATCCTTATCTTGTAGGTTTTGTAGTTATCCTTCATCCTAAACGTCAGCAAATTTTGCAAAATTCCAAAGAGGATCATAAAGGTGATGAAGCTGCTACCGCCATAGCTGAAAAACGGCAGCGGCACGCCTACGACGGGCGCGAAACCCACCACCATCGAGATATTAACGCCCGTGTAGATGAAAATGAGCGAGGCAAGCGCGCTCGTAAAGACCCGTATCAGATAGTCGCTTTTAAAATCGTAGTTCAGGCTCAGCAGATGCAGTATCAGCAGCGCATACAGCGCGATCAGCGCGGCAGCCCCCACGAAGCCGAAGCGCTCGATCGTATAAGCGAAGATAAAATCGCTCGTCGCAATCGGCAAGAATTTAAAGTGCGTCTGCGTCGCTTCATCCTTATCCTTGCCGTAGATGCCGCCGTTTCCGATAGCGATGATCGCCTGCTTGACCTGGTAATTGGGCTCCTCGCTGATAAAATCGGCGATGCGCTTTTTTTGATAATCGTGCATGTTTTCGTACAAAATCGGCGAGCTGGCCACAAAAACGATGATCAGCGTAAGCCAAATTTTTTTATCCACGCCGATGATGAAAAGAATAGCAAATCCGGTCAAAAAAAGTATCGCGGCGGTGCCCAGATCGGGCTCTTTAGCGATCAAAACGAAAGGTAGAAGTATGTAAAAGCTAAGGCGCAAAAAATCCTTCAGCCCGTAGCCGTTTTTCGGCGGCGGATTTTTATGTATAAGATACATCAGCATCAGGATAAACGCGGGCTTCATCACCTCGCTGGGCTGCAGCGTAAAATGCACGAAAGGGATCTCCAGCCAGCGCCTAGCTCCTAGCTTGCTAACGCCGAAAAAATCGACGCTGAGCAGCAATATGATATTTGTCCAATAAAATATCGGAATCAGATATAAAAATTTGCGTATCGGAAAGAGAAAAAATAGAGTAAAAACGGCAAATCCTACGCCGAAATAAACGACCTGTTTCGATGAGAGTACGTCGTTTGCCTCGCTTATTAAAACGTATGAAAAAACCACTATCGGCACGATCAAAAAAGGTTGAATGAAATCAAAATATGCTAAAATCTTTTTGTCAATTTTAAACAACGCTTAATCCTAATTAAAATTTTGACGTAAGAATAGCCAAAAAAGGTATAAATTTGGATAATCTAATAGCACAATGCAGCGAAAGGCTCGACGTTTTTTTAAGCTCGCAGCTTGGAATTTCGCGCAACCAAATATCAAGCCTGATCAAATCCGCAGCGGTCAGAGTGGACGGCGCGGTGCAAACTAAGCCCGGCTACAAACTATCTGCAGGCGAGCTCGTGCACATCGACTACCCCGCGCCTGCGCCGCAGCAAACGAGCGCGGAGCGGCTGAATTTCGACGTTAAAATTTTATACGAGGACGATGATCTGCTCGTGGTAAATAAGCCCGCGGGCCTTACCGTCCACCCCGCCGCAAGCGTCAAAGAACCCACGCTCGTGGACTGGCTCAAGTCTCGCGGCTATCTGCTTTCCACGCTCGGCGGCGAGCTTCGCGCAGGCATCGTGCACCGCCTTGATAAGCTTACCAGCGGCGCCCTGCTCGTCGCTAAAAACAACGCCGCGCATGCCGCGCTATCGGCACAGCTAAGCGATAAGAGCATGGGGCGGATATACCTCGCGCTCATCGATCTGCCGCTGAAAGAACCCTGCGTGATCGAGCGCCCGATCGCTCGCAACCCAGCAAACCGCCTAAAAATGGGGATCGTACCCGGCGGGCGCAACGCAAAGAGCGCGTTTTATGAAATTCTAAGCGGCACAGAACTAACGGAGCTTCAAAACTCCGCCCAGAAGTGCGATGAAATTTTAAGTACGGGCGCGAGTACGGCTGCGGGCAAGAGCGCGGGCATGGATGAAATTTTAAACGACTATGCAGGCGCGGACAACGCGGACGAAATCTCAAATAGCTGCATGCAGAGCGCGGATAAAATTTCAATCCAAAGCGCAGATAAAATTCCAAGCAGCCGCGCGGGCAACGCAGGTAAAATTCCAAACAATCTCGTAGATAGCGCAGATAAAATTTTAACCGCCAAAATGAGCGCGGATCAAACCCGCACCGCCCGTCTCGCCGAGAATAAATTTTTAAATTTTAAAAATCCCGCTCAAAACTATAAGTTGCCGCCGATAAACCTAAAGAGCTTTAATCTCGTCGCGGCAAAGCTCTTCACGGGTCGCACGCATCAGATCCGCGTGCATTTAAGCTCGATAAATCGGCACATTTTGGGCGATCATTTATACGGATTTAAGAGCGAAAACGCTAAAATTAGCAGGATTTTGCTCCATGCCTATTTGCTCTATTTCATCCATCCGCGAAGCGGCAAAGAGGTGAAAATATGCGCGGGCTTGCCGAGCGAATTTCTAAATTTTACGACAAATCAAAAGGTAAAGGATGAAATTTATGAAAAAATTTTACCGACTAACGTTGAGCGCTACTTTAGCGATATTAGCGGGTGGCTGCGCTATGTCTAGCGCGCCTAGTGCAAGCGACGAGAGCCTGCCGCGCGTAGAGGGGATCAGGACGATCACGAGCGACGATGAGATCGGGCTTGAGTGGCCTAGATACGACTCAAATACCGCCGTGTTGGGCTTTGTCGTCTACCGAGCACCTGCAAGCGGCGGCGAAGCCAAAAAGATCGCCACCATCGCAGACCCATACTCCACTCACTACGTAGATACGAGGCTGCAGCCGGGCACTTCGTATAAATACACGGTGCGCACATACGGCGCCAAGGGCGTTTCGGCTCCTTCTCCGGTCGCTATCGCAAGCACCGCTAAGATGCTAGAGTCCGTGCCGTTTGCGCAGGCGATCTACGGGCTTCCGGGCCGCGTTAAGATCATCTGGCGCCCGCATCCGGATCTTCGCGTAAGCTCCTATCTAATCGAGCGCCGTCCTAAGGGAGGCGAGTCATGGAGCACGATTAAAGAGGTTCGCGGCAGACTTAGCGCTGAATATATCGACAATATCGATTACGGCGAAGGATACGAATACCGCATCACCGTCAAAACCGAAAACGGAGAGCTGTCCAAGCCTAGTGCAGTCATTGCCGCAGCGCAGGCAGAATAAAGTTTGCCGAATTTCATAACCCAAAGCGTGAGCCTGCCGCGGCTGCCGATTAAGCTCGGCGAGACCGAGTTTTTAGAGACGGCACGCGGTAGAAATTTAACGCTCGTGCGAACCAAAAGCTTTGATAGCGAGTTTTTTATCATCGTTAAGCCCAGCGGCGACAAAGTGATAGTAAAGGGCGAAAAGATCACCAAGCCCGCCAAGATCGGCCATCTGCAACGAGCGCTCGAAATTTTTAAAGAGCGCTTCTGCGGGCAGATCATCTCGCAGGCGTTTGCCTACAAAGACAGCTCACTTACCGAAAAAACGCCGCTGATTTTGGACGAGAATGAAATTTTATCCCTCGTAAAAAGCTCTAAATTTAATAAAATTTTCATCGAGATCGGCTTCGGCTCAGGCAGACACCTGCTTCATCAAGCGCGCTCAAATCAAGACGCGCTGCTAATCGGCATCGAAATTTACAAGCCCGCGATCGAACAGGTCGCAAAGCTAGCGATCCGCGAGGGGCTGCAAAACATTGCGCTGATTGCCACCGACGCACGGGTTTTACTAAGCCTGCTTCCCGCAGGCTGCCTGCAGCGCGTATTTTTGCACTTCCCCGTGCCGTGGGACGACGCGCCGCACCGCCGCGTCATAAGCGACGAGTTCGCCTCGCAGATCGCACGCACGCTCGGGCGCAGCGGCCGCTTCGAGCTTCGCACCGACAGCGAGGAGTACTTCCTCTACGCGATGCAAAAGCTCTCGCCCTACGTTCAGCACAAAGCGGGCGAAATTTCGCACTTCAAAAACCGAGACGCCGCCGTAGCGAGCAAATACGAGGATAGATGGCGCAAAATGGACAAAAACATCTACGATCTGATCTACGAGAACAAAACCGCGGGCGTGGACGAACCGCAGCAGTTTGAGATGGAATTTTTAAAATTTGACGCGGCGGCAATCGCGCGAAATTTTAAAAATTCTACCTTCAAAGGCGAGGATTTTTTCGTGCATTTTGAGGAAATTTTTTACTTTGACGCGCAGAAAGACTTGGACGCGGATGGGGCTTGCGCGGAGCGCGGCGTAAATTTAAGCGGCGCGGGCGAAGTCATGAACGACGAGGCTACAAATTTGGACGCAATGCGCGGCAAAAATTTAACCGAGCGCGCAAGCGTGGATGAAATTTCGTCAGGCGGCGGCAAAATTTTAGCTACGACACCCGCGGATAAAATTTCAGCTTGCACGAACGCTACGCAAATTCTAAAAAAAGCAAGCGTTCTACCAAATACAAACCGCGCGGATGAAACAGGCGTAAATTTAAACGAGGATCGCTTGAGCGCAAACGGCGTAAATTTAGCAAGCGATGTTCCTGTCGCGGTAAGCGCTAAATTTAGCCGCACTGCCCCTGGCGAAAAACGCGCTTTAGCCTGCGAGCAGATCGTAACAAAGCAAGGTACGCAGATAAACAGCGCAGCCGCCTCAAGCGATACACCAAAAGCAAATAACCCGCTCGCAACAATCGACGCAAGCAACGCGCTAAATTCTATCGGCGCAGAGGGGGCGCCTGCAACTATCGACGCGACAGGGGCAGGCAATACACCCACAACGATCGATGCAATAGATGCGAGCAATGCGTTGAATGCGGACGGCTCGTTCGCAGCAGCCCGCACAAACGAAGCAAACGCGGCGCTAAACATAAGCGCAGTACCTTGCAAAAATGAATCGCAAGCTGAATTACAAAATAAGTCAAACTCTATCAAATCGCAAGTCGGTCGCCGAAGCGAGCCAGGCCATGACGAGCTACAAGCCGAACACCAAGGCAAATTAAATCGTGCCGAGCAGCAATGGCAAGGCAAACCAAGCTGCGTTAAGTCGCAAGACGAATGGCAAAGCGAACCAAGCTGTACCGAGCAGCAAAACGAACGGCAAAGCAAGCCATGCGCCGCCGAGCCGCAGGACGTGCTAATCCTGCTTTCGCTCGGGGCATTCGACTTTCCGCAGCAGTGTTTCATCCGCGCAAACGCAAGCGGCACGCGCTACTTCATCCGCCGCCCGCTTCCTACGCGCGAAAACCACGCGGCACATCAAAAAATTTCGGAGATATTTTCACAATGGCAGAGATAACGGACGATTACAACATCATCACCGCAGCGGGCCTCACGCTGGGCTACGAAAAGGCGGGCGCGGTCATCCAAGACGCGAGTTTCGGCATCGGCGCGAAGGACTTCGTCATCATCACGGGCAAGAGCGGCAGCGGCAAATCCACGCTGCTTAAGTCCTTCTACGGCGGCATCGACATCATCGGCGGCGAGCTGAACGTCTGCCTGTGCGATCTAAAGGGCATCACAAACTCCGATCTGCGCACCCTGCGCCAGCGTATCGGCATTATCTTTCAAAACTACCGCCTGATCAACGAATGGACGATCGAGCGCAACATAATGCTTCCGTTAATGATAATGGGCTACAATCAGCAGGTCTGCCAAGACCAAGCCAAAAAGCTACTGCGCCACGTCGAGCTCGGGCATAAGATGGGCAAGTATCCGCTCGAGCTTAGCGGCGGCGAGCAGCAGCGCGTGGCTTTGGCGCGTGCGATGGCGCATAATCCGCGCCTACTGCTGTGCGACGAGCCTACGGGAAATTTGGACGACTACTCCAGCGCCATTATTTGGAATTTGCTGCGCTCGGCGTGCGAGTCGTGGAACGCCTGCGTCGTCATCGTAACGCACAAAATGCCCGCCACGCTGCGTTTTAGGCACCGACATTTTGAGATTAAGGACGCTAAAGTAAATGAAATCGATTAAAACCCATTTCGGCGTGATCTTTTCGCTCGTCGCGCTGCTTTTTTCCGTGCAGTTTGGAATTTTTATGAGCAATCTGACCAAAAGCTACGAGCGCTCGATCCAAAACGAATATAACATCGTGCTAGTCTCCAAAACCTCGCTCAGCTTGCAAGACGCGCAAAAAGCGGTGCCTAAAATCAGCTCGATTAGCGAAATTTCCACAGCGGGCATCACCGAGCGACTGAAGGGTAAAATTTCACAAAACGCCTTTGCCGAGCTTAGTAAAAATTTGCCTAAATTTTATAGCGTCAAGCTCGAAAGCTTCCCCGACGCCGCGCAGCTTGCCAAGATTGAGCAGGATCTAAAGTCGATCGGCTCGCTCACGCGGGTTGAAATTTTTAAAAAGACCCACGATGAAATTTTTAAAATTTTACTGCTTATAAAAAGCCTCGTTTACGGCTTTGCGTTTCTGATCGTGCTTTTAGGCGTGATGTTAATTCACCGCCAGATGCGTATCTGGGTTTACGAACACAAAGAGCGCATCGAGATCATGGAGCTTTTCGGCGCGTCGTTTCTGATAAAAAGCGGCAAACTCTACCGAATGGCGATAATAGACTCCTTCATCGCTACGCTGATCGTGACCTGCTTCTACATAGCGCTTCCAGGCTGGGAGGTGTTTTCGACCACGCTTAAGGGTATCGGCGATCTGCGCACCGCCATAGTGCTGCCTTACGATGCGCTGATTCTTTTGGGTGTCGCCTTGGCGCTATCTATCATCGCGGTAAGTTTTGTGATGCTGCAAATCGGAAATAAACGAGCATGAAAAGAGCTTTTTTAGCGCCGCTTCTTACGCTGGGGCTTGCCGCGGGTTTTATTTATGCCGCGCCCGCAAAGCAGCAGAGCACGAAAGATAAGATCGCCAAAGCGGGTCAAGAGCTCAAAAGCTCGCAAAAGGAGGGGATGCAGCTCTCGCAAAAGATCGACGAGATTGCAGGTCAAATCGTAAAGGAGCAGGAGGGCTTTAAAAAGCGCGAGGGCGAGATCAAACAGCTAAGCGAAACGATCGAAGATCTAAAGGATCAATACGCCGCCGAAGCGCAGGAGCTTGAAAAGCTAAATAGCCAAAACGCCACGCTTCTTAGCGTGCAAAACGATCTGGAGAGCAAGATCATAAGCGTGATCTCGCAAGAGTTATCATTTGATCTAATCACCGACGTAAATTCCACCACCACGCCCGATTCTATCGTAGCTAGCGAAATTTTAGAGGGGCTCGGCGTCGTTATGAACGACGAGCTTAAAGGGCTAATCAAAGACTACGAAAATAATCAAAATTTTATCAACGAGCAGAACAAAAAGATCAAATCGATCCAGGCGAGCATGGCGGGCTATGACAAGAAAAAAACCGATCTTGACGCCAAGCAAACCACCCAAAAAGAGAAGCTCGCGCAGATGAAAAAGGACAAAGAGGACTACATCGCGCGCCTAGAGAAGATAAACGACGAGCAAGACGCCATATCTAAGACCCTGCAGGAGCTTAAGATCATCGACGACGCCGAGGAAAAAGCCAAAGCGCAAAAGGAGGAAGCGGCACGCCAAGCAAAGCTTGAAGCGCAGAAGCAAAAGGAGCGCCAGGCGCGCGAAAAAGAGTATGCCAAAGCAAAAGCGGCTGCCAAAAAGGCGGGCAAACCCGAGCCTGCGCCTCCTAGCGAACCCGAGCCCGAAGTGAGCGAGCCGGCGGATGAGCGCGTAAGCAAGATCAACCAAAAGGTCAAGCAGTACGGCTCGAGCTATCAATCCTCGCGCGTTAAAAAATACAGCGGAGCCAAGACCACAGCGCCTCTGAACGGCGCGTATTTGAAGAGAAAATTCGGCAACTACAACGATCCCGTATATAACATCAAACTTTTCAACGAAAATATCGTGCTGGGCTCAAACAGCGGCGACACGCAGGTTAAAGCGGTGCTGCCGGGCAAAGTGGTCTTTGCTAAAGAAACCGCCGTGCTCGATAAGGTCGTGATCCTAGAGCACAGCGGCGGCATCCACACGATCTACGCGCATCTAAATCAGATCCCGCCTACCGTGCGCGTCGGCTCCAACGTCAAAAAGGGCTACATCATCGGGCGCATCGGCTCGGATCTGACCTTTGAGGTGACGCAGCAGAACTACCACATCAACCCGCTCGATCTCATCAGCTTGAGGTAAGCCGTGGGCAGGGGAAATTCTAAATTTAGCGGATCTTGCGAGGATGCCGAAAGTTTAAATTTAAGCGGACAGAATTCAGGCTGCGATTTAAATTTAGATGAGCAGAATTCTTTAAAAGAGCAGAATTTCGCCACTTCAAATTTGAACGATGAAAGCTCTGCGGCGGCGTTAAATTTAAACAGTCAAAGCTCTGCCGCCATAGATATTGCCTCTACGTCAAATTTAGATAGCGAGAATTCCGCCACGGGAGCCACTGCATTAAATTTTAAAAATAAGAATTCCGCGACGACGGACATCATAGCGACATCAAAAACGATGGCGGGCGCCGCAAAAACAGGAAGCTACAACGAGCGTCGTAGAAGTAAAAACGACGAAAACAGCGCAAAACGATATTGAGATTACAAGGGTAGCGGAGGAAATAATGACAACAGAAATGGCGGCAGCAAAAGAAGCAGAAGCGGCGAAACCGCAAATCCAAGAGCTCACCAATTTTCTTAGCGAATACACCGCCAAGATGCTTAGCATCGGCACTTACACCGCGCGTATAGAGCACTGCGTGCGCAGGATAGCGGACGCTTACGACTATGAGGCTAGCCTGATGATCTTTGTGCGCCACTTCATCATCAGCGTGATGGATCCTGCGGACAACTCTATCCGCCGCACCTACGTCAAAACGGGCGCTGCGGCGCAGATCAGCTTCGATCTAATCTCGGAGCTAAGCGCGCTTAGCTGGGAAATTTACGACGAAAAAATCCCCCTTGCGCGCGCCAGAGCCTCATTTGCCGAAATTTTAGCCTCGCAGAAGAAAAGCTTTGCCAAAACTCTTATTTTGCTAAGCGTCGCAAATGCCGCATTCTGCGAGCTTTTTGGCGGCGACGGCGGCGCAATGGCGCTCGTTTTTGCGGCTACAGCTTTTGGAATTTGCGCCCGCTATCTGCTTAGCAAGCTTAAAATCAACCTAAAAATCCAATACATCGCAGTTTCGTTCGCAGTCTCCTTCATCGTCTCGCTAGGGGCTCGCTACGGGCTTAGCGCCACGCCCGACGTCGCCGTGGGATCGAGCATACTCTTTTTGATCCCGGGCGTCTGGCTGATCAACTCGGTATTTGACATCCTAAACGAAAATATGCTCGTAGGCATCAGCAGAGGGCTAAACACGGGGCTTTTGATCATCTGCATCGCAATCGGGCTCTTTCTGACGCTTAGCATATCAAATTTGGGGCTTGTAAATGTTTGATATAGCGCTTTCGGTATTTAAAGACGCTTGCTTTGCCGCTGCGGCGGGGCTGGGGTTTGCGTATGCGTGCATGCCGCCAAAAAAGACGCTTATTTTCTCGGCGCTGCTTGCGGCAGTTGCGCATTCGTGCAGGTTTTTGCTGATTCAAAGCCAAATTTTCTCGATCGCCGCCGCGACGCTTTTTGCGTCGTTTCTGATCGGCGTTTTGGGGATGCTCTGCGCCAAGCGCCTCAAAGTGCCCGCAGAGATCATCGCCTTTCCCGCGCTGCTTCCGATGATCCCCGGCATCTACGCTTACAAGACGGTTTTAGCGCTGTTTTCTTATATCAAAGCCGCGGGCGCGCAGCAGAAGCTCGCCCACCTCATCTCGTTTTTCGACAACGCCCTCGCCACGGTCTCGATCTCGCTGGCGCTCGGCACGGGCGTTTCAATAACGCTGCTAATTTTCTACGAACAGTCCTTGATGATCACTCGAGGCGCAAGGAGCAAATAGCGCTAAATAAGAAATTTTAAGCAGGCGCGGCGGGTAAATTTAAATTTTATTATCTTCGCTAGCGAGGTAAAATTTTATAAATTTACCGCTCTTGCCGCGAAGGTAAAATTTAGTTATATCTTTCATTTATCGCTCATTATTCGATATTTGTTTTATTGTTTTCTCTTTTTCATCGTAGTAGTATCCCATATAACTCAAAAGCATATTTCTGTAGCCCAAGATATATTTAAAGCTCTTATCTATCAATATGATATAAAAATCATATGTTGCATAATTATCTCTATATTTGAAAGCTATTTTATTGAATGGGCGGCTAGTGTCTATATCGCTATTTTCATAAATTTTATAAGTCATGCAAAATTCTTCCAAATTATTTTTAAAATTTCCATTTTCTTCACCATTAAGTAGTTTATATAAATTAAGAAATAATAAATTTATAGGGATTATGAGCGATGCTTCGATATTATTAATATCTATATTTGGATCTTGTAGATCTATCTTATACTTATAAACTCCATAATTTATTATTGCTTTATTCATGTCGCTTTCGCTAGCAAAATATAGATTGTATCTTAGATCCCCGTTTTCTAAAACCAAACTTTCCTTATCTTCCCAAGGATATACGACTTCGGTTTTAAAAATTTCTTTATCTATATAGGTCTCGGCATCTTGTATCGCCTTGCCGTTTCTACAAATTTTTGAGCCCAAATCCATAAGATAATCTAAATTTAGCCTTTTATCTATCTTGTAAAATTCGCATTTATCATCGGGGCGTTTATCCCCATGACATTTACTATGGACGCGTGTTAAATAATCTTTTAATTCTAGATCTTCAATATCTTCTTCGATGTGAAGATTTTTATATTTCATTCGGATATCATCTATTTTTTTAGCGATTTTTTCTTTAGAAAAGTTTTCGCTTTCATGCATCTTTTTAAGCATACACTTTAACGCTCTATCTTTAAGCTGTATATCCGTAAGATTGCCATCTAGATCGCATACCCATTCATATGGATCGGTTTCAATTTTTTCGGCTGAATTTGGGTATTTATACTCCGCGATAATCGAAAGTATCGCGCACAAAGCGCATATTATTATGATGAAGACCAAGCACAGATAATATCTCGTTTTCAAATTTCGCTCCTAAAATTTTCCGCAATATACCTCACATATACTTAATCTACGATAATTTTAGTATGCCTCAAATATCGTTAAATCAGGGCTTTTCTTGATCCGCTTCGGCAAATTTCATCTCAATGATTCGTAGATATTTGGCTCTCTTGCGCCGCTCGTCGCACCTCTATCGCCAAAGTAAAATTTAGCCGAGCTTTTCTGACTTAAACGCCCTTTTTACCGTCATATAAAAGCCGCTAAAGATAAAAAGCGCCATACAAAGCGAGATGAACGACCATAAAATTTTACCCGCTAGCCCGAAAAAATAGCCCGTATGCAGCTGATAGTTCGCGTTTTTGACGTCATCTGCGGTGATGCCCTCCGCCTGCTTCTGCTCCGCGACCTTGCCCTCCTTTAGCTTCACGCTCACGCCTTTTGGACGCGCAGTGGCAGGCGCATCAGGCTCGTAGTATCTGATGCTCATCTTATCTCCGGCTGCGAGCATTAGGGTAAATTCTTTATACTCTATGCCACTTGATCTGAATATCTCATAAGCCCTCTGCGCGTCGCTAAATTTATACGTAGCGGGCTTTTTGCCCTCCTCTTTAGCAGGTGCGGCGGCGTGATCTTTAGAAGTGGCGGCTTTAGGTGCGCTAGCTTGCGGCAAATTTTGCGAACTTACGAAAAGCTTCATCACGGCATCGTTATACCAGCTATACGACCAGTTAAGCCCGGTTAAACAGATGAGCAGGTAAATTATCGCGCTTAAAGAACCTAGGCTCGTGTGTAGATTGTAAAAAAGAGCGTATTTTTTGAGTTTAAAATTTGGCCTTATCGCCTCGATAAATTTACGCCTAAGCCTTGGGAAATACAGCCAGACGCCGCTTATTACGAGCAGTATCATCGCCACGGCGCTCGCGCCTACGATCTGTTTGCCGATCTCGCCCGCGGTTTTGTTGCCGCTTAGCGCTAGTCCTAAATTTCGGTGAAGCGACATCACCGTTAGCACAAAGCCCGTGCCGCGATCCTTGCCGATGATCTGCGCGGTGTATGGATTGACCAGATACGCATCATTTCTGTTTGCGTAAATGACGAAGGCTTCGTCATCGCTTTTGGGCACGACGAGCCTTACGGGCTGCTTAGCGCCCGTTTGCTCGCTAAAGCTTTGCAGGATTTTCTCCACGCTTTGCATTTCGCCCGTTTTTTCGACCTTTTTAGAGCCCGCGTTTATTAGCGCCTCAAACTCGTGCTGATACGATAAAATCGCACCCGTAACGCCAATGATAAGCAGCGGTATAGAAAAAACTATCGACAAAATAAGATGGACGTTAAACAAAATTTTATTGCGCTTCAAAAGCGAGCTCATTGTAGATCCTTGCGAGATAAATTTAATCTTTATTTGATTGAGGTTCGCAATTATATTGTGCGATTTTAAATATTTAGATAATTATCATTAAGATTTAGGATGCGAAATTTTAAGGCACGTTATGGCATCGCAAGAGCGCCTAGGCACGTCGCGTAATGTCATAAACTGCATATTTCAGAATATCAAAGCTAAAAATTTAATCCGCCTTTCGCGCGGCAAGATCACGCTAGCGAGATAAAATTCTAATCGCGATTTATAAAAAGCGCGCTTAGAATCTCGTAAATTTAGAAATTTTGCGCTAAAATTGCCAAAGACGCGAGCTTGCGTAATCCAAAAACAAGGTCATTATTATGTCGCAAAGTATAGTCGAGTTTGCTACGATAATCCTTTATGTTACGATAGGCTTTTGCCTTCTTGTTTCATTGCTTCAGACAAACAGATCGTATAAAACCGTCTATCGCGGGACATTATTTATCCCAACCGATCCGCTTTTAAAAATACCTATGTTTATAATATGCCTAAGCTTCGGTGTAGTCACTCTATCCAGCCCGCACGTAGCAAAACATAACGGCAATCCCATACCCTGCTTTTACACCCATGATAAAGTTTGCTCGCAAGAGTATAAAGCGGCGGGCATAAATTTAAGATGCTTCGAAGAAGGCGATCCCAGATGTGTGGATGGATATCTGCAAATAAGCGAGCCTAGACTAATACTCGGCAAAATCATATCTGTCTGCGCCATAATTTTTTCCTTTATCGTGCTAATTCAAAAAGGAATCAGAATAGATAAAAGCGGCATCTGCAAAGAATGGGAGGTTCTGCCGTTTAGGCATACGGAAAAGATATACTTTGATGAGATGAACTACGCCACATGGTTTATAAGAGGCGTAAAAATAATCAGCATACGAGGCAAAATTAGCGGCGTTAAATTCGGAGCGGGATTTTTATATGCACGAAGAGATATAGATTTTTTGCAAAATTTTATATTAGAAAAGCTAGCTGAAATTTCAAAAGCCGAAGCAGCCGAGCGAAACACTTGAGCTTAATTTAACGCTAAAAATATCTAAATTTAAGGCGGCGGCATGATATTTTTATATTTGATATTCGGCATAAATCTTTTACTGTTTGGGCTTGCTATTTTAAAAAGCATGGTTTTTAAAAGCAAAGCCTCTTATAAAACCGTGCAAAAGGGCGCCTGGCTCATACCTCCTAGCCCCATAGCAAAAACTATGCTTATCGTGCTATTTTTATCCTGGGGTTCGTTGGTGGCGTTTGATGAGCCTTGGATAAAAACAACAAGAGGCGGAGGTAAAGTTGCATGCTTTGATGCAAACGACCCTTTATGCGTAGGCGGGTATATGCAAAGAGGCGGCGGCGAGACCGCACTCGTGATCGTAATGGGTCTTGCAATGATGTTAATTGCCATACTGCCGTTATCCGAAAAGGGCGTCATCATAGATAGCCGCACCGCAAGGAAAGAGTGGAGATTTTTATCGTTTAAATTTAGCACAAAGATCGATATAGAAAACGCCCTTACGGAGAAAGGGATGAGGGGCGAGATGCCGATTTTGATAGTAGAAGACGGGCAAAGCGGAAAAAATTTCACGCTCTCATTCCCATACGCACAGCAAGATATAAAATTTATTGAAGCAGAGATAAGAAAGAGGCGCTATAAGATGATAAAATCAAAAGAGGCAAGAGTCCCTTAAATCCGCGCTCAAAAAAACTATAAGCTTAAAAGGCGCGAATGAGCGCACAAACATAGAAATTCTAAAAAAAGACAAAGAGGGCGCGGGCGATTAAATTTTAAATTTAGCCACGCGCGAGCAATAGCTGTGAAAATTTATGACAAGTTGCGGCGAAGAGACGTAATGATCACGAGCAGTAGCTGCATTTATGACAAGCCGTAGCAAAGCGATGTAATGTTCGCGCGGCCAAGCCCAACGCAAGCCCAACGCAAGCCCAACGCAAGCCCAAAAAAGATGAGCCGAACGCTTAAAATTTAACTCGCGATTTTAAAATCCGAAATTCTAAATCGCTCCGCCTAAATTTAGCTTATTTTTTACATAAAATTCGTAAAATTACAATTTTTAATTTACAAAAAAGGATGCAGATGAATAAAAGTTTGGAATTCAGAGCCGACATCGGAATGCTATTCGTTGCGATCGCTTTTGGGCTCGGGTATCTGCCCACCTCGCAGGCGCTTGCGAGCAACAACGTCTTCGTGCTGCTATTTTGGCGCTTTTTCGCCGCGAGCATCATCGCAGGCGCGATATTTTTCCCAAAGCTCAAAGCCATAACTTTGCGCGAGATCAAGCACGGCGCGGTGCTTAGCCTGTTTTTATTTGCGGGCTTTACGTCGCAGACCTTTGCCTTTAAATTTGCGCAAAGCTCCTCCGTGGCGTTCATCATCGGCCTAAACGTCGCGCTCGTACCCTTCATCGCCGCGGCGCTGTTTAGGCACAAAATTTACTCCTACGCCTACGCGGGCATCGCGCTTGCGATCGCTGGGCTCTACCTCATCGGCGACACGCAGCTAGGCCTGGGCAAGGGTGAAGCGCTGGCGCTAGTCTGCGCGTGCGCGTATTCGTTTCACATCGTGCTGACCAACCGCTTCGTGCAAAGCTGCGACGTAGCGGGCATCGCCTACGTACAGATCCTCTGCCTAAGCGCGCTTTGCTGCTTCGCGGCGATCTTTTTTGAAAGAGTCAGCATCGTGCCGGTGATGGATAAAAGCTTTTTCGTCGCGATGGCGGTGATCTGCCTGCTGGGAACGGTTTTTGGCTTTTTTGCGCAGGCCTTGATGCAAAAATACACGACGCCCGTCAAAACCGCTCTGTTTTTCACGCTCGAGCCCGTAACGGCGGGCATCATGGGCGTATTCGTGGGCGGCGAGAGGCTAAGCGTGATGCAAATTTTAGGCGCGGCGCTCATCCTATCTGGCGTTTTAATAAGTGAGATTGGAAGCTACCTCAGCGCAAAACGGAGCAGATCCGCAGGCGCTTGATTTCGCGGCGGCGCAAATTCCATGCCACGTGGAATTTTGCGTCATAAAATTCCGTACCACATAAAATTTACACGCGAAATTCCGTGCCGTATAAAATTCTACGCCTTTAAAATTCCACAGCGAAATTCTGCGCCATGCAGAATTCTATGTCACGCCGAACTTTGCGGTGCCGTGCGCAAGGATACGTTAAAATTTCGTATTAAATTTACCCAGCAGAGGCGTGCGGCGAAGCTTTAGCAATAAAATTTCATTGCTTAAGCGATACAATAGTAAAATAATGAAATTTTAACAAAGGAGCCCCTATGAAAAAAATCATCCTTCTTGTTGCCGCGCTTGCGGGCATATTGTTTGCCAAAAGCGTAGAGCTCGCCACGCCGCCCGATCATAAAGACGGCGTAAATCACCTGGAATTGGTGCTGATCCTAGATAAATCGGGCTCGATGAGCGGGCTTGAGAGCGATACGATCGGCGGATTTAACTCGATGATAGAAAAGGAGCGCAAAGAGGGGATCGACGCTAGCGTCACGACCGTGCTTTTCGATACGAAATTTAATGTCATCCATGATCGCACGCCGCTTAAGAAGGTCGAAAACCTAACGTCCAAAGAGTACTACGCCGGCGGCAATACCGCGCTACTAGATGCGATCGGCAGCACGATAGCGCGTATCGAGCGAGTACCCGACATCTATGCCAAAAACAATCGCGTGCTTTTCGTCATCATCACCGACGGGATGGAGAACTCAAGCCGCGAATACTCCAAAGCGCAGATTAAGAAGATGATTAGCGACAAGCAGGAAAAATACGACTGGGAGTTTATCTTTTTGGGCGCTAATATCGACGCCGCGAGTGAGGCGCAAAGCATCGGCATCAAAAGCGAAAATGCCCTAAAATACGAGAATTCCAAAGAGGGTGTAAGTAAAAATTTCGAAGCGGCAGCCGAGATATCCAAAGACGTAGCGACCGACAATAAAGCAAACTCAAAGTGGCGCGACAAGGTGCTTCAGGACAAAAAATAGAAAATCACAAAGAGAGGCGCACCAGAAATGAAGTATCGCTGCTAAACGAGCGGCGGTGTGAAAATAGGCGGCGATGTGCAGCGCGCGGCGCAAAACGAGCTTTAGCAAAAAACGCGGGCGACGGCACGGAAACAGAGACAACAGCGCAAAACGGCTAGTGCGTCGGATCGCTTGCCGAAAAATTTAACGCGAATATGCGCCGCAAGAAAAATAGACGCGCTAGGAATAAAACGGCGTGAAGCGGAGCTGAAAACTCCGTGAGCCTAGCGGTACGGCGCGCATATTGATTTTTACTCGGCGCATTTTAAAATTTTATTTTGACTTTTTCATGCGGCGCGCGGTATTGCTTTTGCCTGCGCTGCTTTGTGCGGCAAGGAAACGCAAATCTACTCGCCAAATTCAGACGCTTCGCGAAGGGCACCGATTTACACGGCGCGCAAACTGCATTTCGCAGACGAAGCTAAATTTACGACGCGCAAATTCCGCTTTCGCAGGCGGCACGTAAATTTCGCCCTTTGCAAGTCGCGCTAAATTTTAAAATTTAGGCGCTACAAAACTAGCGCAGCTACCAAGCTCGGCTGAATTAAAATTTCGTAAATTTAAAGAGGAGGGAGCTTATGAGGGTATCTGAGATCGACACACCGGCGCTGCTGATTGATCGCGAAATCGTGCTTCGCAACCTGCAAAAGATGCAAAACTACGCAAACGCCGCGGGCGTGAGCCTGCGTCCGCACACCAAAACGCACAAAATGCCCTATTTCGCGAAGCTGCAAGAAAGTATCGGCGCTGTGGGCATCACGGTCGCCAAAACGGGCGAGGCCGAGATCATGGCGGCAAACGGGCTGAAAGATATATTTATCGCAAACGAGATCGTGGGCGAGCTAAAATTTCAGCGCATCATCGCGCTTTTGCGCGCGGGGATAAACTTAAGCTTCGGCGTCGACAGCATAGAGCAGGCGGGCCTGATAGAGCGCGCCTTTGAGCGCAGCGGCACGAAGGCCTGCGTGCTTGCCGAGATCGAAGTGGGCGAAAACCGCTCTGGCTTCGTAGAAAAGCAGGATTTCACGGCGTTTATAAAATTTATAAAAGGCTGTAAAAATATCGAATTTCGCGGCGTGTTCTCCCACGACGGTCACTCCTACAAAGCCGCCGATAAGAGCGAATGCGAGCGCATCCACCTAGCCGCGCAGCGCCGCACGCTGGAGTTTGCGGATATCGCGCGCGAGCTGGCTCTGCCCGCACGCGTCGTTAGTATCGGCTCGACGCCATCGCTCATCAACGATTTTGAAATTTTAAAGGGCGTCACCGAGATCCGCCCGGGCACATATATCTTTATGGATGCCTCGCAGGCGCAGGCGTACGGCGATTATTCGATGAACGCCGCGAGCATCCTTACGACCGTCATCAGCAGACCTACGGCGGATCGCATCATCACCGACGTCGGCGCCAAGGGGCTCACGCAGCAAAGGCGCACCGAGGGCTTTACGGCAACGCCCGGGCTCGGGCGCATAAAGGGTACGGAGGTGTGGGTAAATGGCGTTTACGACGAGCACGCGATCATCTACGACAGAGCGCTACGAGACGCCGTGCGCGTGGGAGATCGGCTCGAAATTTATCCGAACCATATCTGCCCCGTCGTAAATTTACACGAGTTCGCCTACCTCGTTAGCGGCGGCGAGGTCGTAGAAAAGATCCCCGTGCTATGCAGAGGCAAGCTGCAATGAGCGGGTAAATTTTAAAGGTGCGGCGAGATAAAATTTAGCCTCTAATCTAGGGCGCGACCAAATTTAAGGCGCGAATTTATTGCCGCTCAGGCTGCGGCGCAAAGCGCGCCGAATTTGACGACGAAATTTAACGAAAGGTAAAAATGAGGCTTTGGACGATAAGCTTTAAATATCTCGATGCAAAGGGGCTAGTCGCACTTTGGCGTGAGGCGCTGCTAGCCAAAAACGTGCTGGCTGGGCTTACTAAGGGCTACAAAAATCACCCGCAGCTTGACCGCTTTTACGCGTATGAAAACGCGCTAGAGGCGATAAATGCGTATCTGGCGGAGGTTTATGCGCAGAGCTGCGCTCGCGGGTATAAATTTGATGCAGGAAAAGTTGGCGAATTTGACGAGCGAAATTTAGCCAAAATAGCCGTCACTCGCGGGCAGATAGAGTATGAATTCGCATTTTTGCAAGAGAAGCTAAAATCACGCGACATCAAGGCTTACGAGCGAAATTTAAGCGTAAAAAATATAGAAATTGCGAGCATTTTTAAAGAGGTCGAAGGCGAAATCGAGCCGTGGGAAAAGGTGAAAATTTAGCGCCGTCGCGCTCTAGATTATTGGGCTTGCTTGAACAAATTTGATTAAAAACGCCAAAATACATTACGTCGATTTCCCCTTAAATTTTACGTAAAAATCTCAAATTTACGATTAGTGGCGATTTGCCAAAAAGGCAAGCAATTTTATCCGCTTTGGCGAGAAATTATGGGCAATTCGTCAAATTTTAAAAGACGAACCTAACGTCAAATTCGCCTCTATTTTTAAAAATAAAAGCCGATCCGCAAAATCCCGCGCTTAAAATTTACTCGCAAGCGAGCAAATTCAGCCAAATTTTGCAAATCGGTAACTCTACTCCACTCTCATCTTAGTACCTACGAATGCTAAGCTTAAATCGCGACTAGACCGGAGCTAAATTTAAACCCCAAGGCGAGCGCGCAAAAAAAATGGAGGCGCAAAGAATAAAATTTTAAAATCACGCCAGTCCGCTTATGAGCCCCTCGCTCGTGATCCTCATATTTAGCGCGTTAGGAGCCTTCGGCAGCCCCGGCATAAGCATTATCTTGCCGCAAACGGCGACGATGAAGCCCGCTCCCGTGCGGATCTGAAGATCTTTGACGCTGAGTTTAAAGCCGCGCGCCCGTCCGAGTGCCTTGGCATCGTCGCTGAAGCTATACTGCGTCTTTGCGATGCAGACGTTTAGCCGCTCAAGCCCCAAGGCCTTGATGTGCTGCAGCGCCTTTTGCGCCTCGGGCTCAAAAACGACCTCGCTCGCGCCGTAAATTTTAGTAGCGATCTTTTCGATCTTGCTCGCCGTATCGTCGCTAAGCTCGTAGGCGAATTTCAGCTCCTTAGCGCGCTCGCATTCATCTATGACGAGACGGGCTAGCTCAAGCGCGCCCTCGCCGCCTTTGGCGAAATTTTCGCAAATCGCCATCTGCACGCCGCGCTGCTTGCAATACTCGCGCACGAAAGCGATCTCCTCGTCGCTATCGAAGCTAAAGCGATTAAGCGCCACGACCGGATTTAGCCCGAAGTTTTGTAAAATTTCAATATGCCCGCCTAAATTTACGATGCCTTTTTGAAGCGCGGCAAGATCAGGGCTCGCGATACTTTCTTTATCCGCGCCGCCGTTGTATTTAAGCGAGCGGATCGTGCTAACTAACACCGCGGCGTCCGGAGCGATACCCGCGCGGCGGCACTTGATGTCGATAAATTTTTCAGCCCCGAGCTCGCTTCCAAAGCCCGCCTCCGTCACGGCGTAATCGGCAAGACTTAGAGCTAACTTGCTCGCCATTATTGAGTTGCAGCCGTGCGCGATATTTGCAAAGGGTCCTCCGTGCACGAGCGCGGGCGTATGCTCAAGGCTTTGGATGAGATTTGGCTTCATCGCGTCTTTTAGCAGGATCGCCACGGCATCCGCGCAGCCCAGATCGCGCACGTATATAGGCTCTCCCTGCGTATCGTAGGCGACCATTATGTTTGCGATGTTTTGCTTAAGCTCGGCAAGATCGTTTGAGAGGCACAGCACTGCCATTATCTCGCTAGCCGCGGTGATATTAAAGCCGTCCTCGCGCTGCACTCCGTCAGTGCGCCCGCCCTGTCCTACGGTGATGTGGCGCAGCGCGCGGTCGTTCATATCCATGCAGCGCTTCCATAAAATTTTCTCGATCTTTAGCGGGTTTTCTTGATACAGCGAGTTATCGATAACCGCCGAAATGAGATTATTCGCGGAGGTGATCGCGTGAAAATCGCCGTTGAAGTGCAAATTTAGATCATCCATCGGCACCAGCTGCGAATACCCGCCGCCGGCAGCCCCGCCTTTGATACCAAAAACCGGCCCCAGCGACGGCTCGCGCAGCGCAAGGCAGACGCTTTTGCCTAGACGCTTTAGCGCGTCGGCTAGACCGATGGAGGTCGTCGTCTTGCCCTCGCCAAACGGCGTCGGATTGGTCGCCGTGACCAAAATAAGCTTCGAAGCGCGCGATCGCGGCTTGATGTTTAGCTTGGCTTTGTAGTGGCCGTACAGCTCGATCTCATCCTCGCTAAGCCCCAAATTTTTCGCAACGTTTGAAATTTTATCCGGCCTCGCCGCATTTGCTATTTCGATATCGCTCAACATTTTCTCTCCTTAAATTTAAAATTTTATCGCGCTGTATTTACGCACCGCCTCTTTAAATCCGCGCATTAGCCGCTGCTATGCGCACCTTGCCCACAAGCCGCGCAAAATCAAAGCTTGCAGGCGTGAAATTTGCCCCGGCTAAATTTCGATCTCGATGCCCACGGGGCAGTGGTCGCTGCCCATCACGTCGCTTAGGATGAAAGCGTCCTTTAGCCGCGAGCGCAAATTTGCCGAGATGAAAAAATAATCGATCCGCCAGCCTACGTTTTTGGCGCGCGCGTTAAAGCGGTAGCTCCACCACGAGTAGGCGTCCCGCAGCTCGCCGCGCACGGCACGGAAGGTATCGACGAAGCCCGCCGCCTCCACCTCATCGAGCCACGCCCGCTCGATCGGCAAAAAGCCCGAGGTTTTGGAGTTTGCTTTTGGGTTTGCAAGATCGATCTCGCGGTGCGCGGTATTTACGTCGCCGCAAAATATCACTCCGAGCCCCTGCTCCGCGAGGCTGCGCGCGTAGGCTAGGAATTTCGCGCAAAATTCCATCTTGTAGGCTAGCCGCGCCTCGTCCTTTTGGCCGTTGGGAAAGTAGATATTAAAAAGCACGACATCGCCGAAGCGGTGCTGCAGCACGCGCCCTTCGTCGTCTGGGAAAAACAGCGCCTTGCTCGTCTCGCTTTTAAATTTCGCTAGGCTCGCCACGCCCGAATAGCCCGCGCGAGCGGCGGAATTTAGATCTATCTGAGAAAATCCGAGCTCATAAAGCCCTTTCGGAGCGTCCTTTTCGCTCACCTTGATCTCTTGCAAGCCCAAAAAATCGGGGTTTTGCTCCGCAAGCCACGCAAAGCCGTCTTTGCCGAGCACTGCGCGCAGTCCGTTTACATTCCAACTAATCAGTTTCAAATTTAGCCTTTGGCGCAAAAATTTTGGTATGATTATACGAAATTTTGACTAAATTTAAAGGAAAATTATGCGCAATCAGCCCAAATACCGATTTTTTGCCAACTGGGGCTACGCGATGGCGGGTCTTGCCGAGATGCTGTGCAGCGAGCGTAGCTTTAGACTCGAGCTTTGCGTGTTCGTCCCGCTTCTGCTGTCGCTATTTTTTTGGAATTTCGGCGCGGTACTAAATCTATTTTTGATCTTCGGCGCGGTCTTTACGCTCACAACCGAGTGCATAAACTCCGCCATTGAGCGTGCGGTCGATCTTGCCACGAGCGAAATCCACCCGCTAGCCAAGGGCGCTAAAGATACCGCAAGCACGGCCGTGATGATGAGCCTATTTCTCAACGCCGCGCTGTGGGGATATGCGCTTATCGGTAAATTCTTTTAATCGCGTGATTGCAAATTTCGCGATAAAAGATTTAAATCGCTGCAACGCAGAGTTTTTTTGGCGAGTGCGGAATTTGCAAGCCACTTGAGTCGTTGATCGTCCACGCCTGCAACCCAAACACGACCCTGCGTGATATTGAAATTTTAAAATCCGAAATTTGCTTTAAATTTAAACTCTCCTGTGCGCGAAAATTTTAATATTCGCTCGGCTCTTAAAATTTTAAAATAGCTTTTAAAAATTTCTATAGATAAATCATTCAAGCAAATTTTACGCCGTAAAATTTTAGCTATAAAATTATAACGACTTTCAAGATGCTTTAATACAATTTTCATTAAAATCACGCCGTCTTAATTAAAATAATTTTCAAAAAAAAGGAAAATTTTGTCTAAATCCTTTCGCAAAATCTCGCGCAAATTTCATTTGTGGCTATCTTTGATATTTTGCATACCCCTTATAATCGTATCCGCAAGCGGCTCGGTCTTAGTCTATGCGGAGCGGATCGATGAAGCTTTGCTGAAAGACAAGGTGTTTAGGACCCAAGAAAGCGTGGCGAAATTCCCCGTTAGAATGAAATTCAGCGCTTTGCAATCCGAGATAAAATCCAAATTTAAAGAGTACGCGATCATGGGCTGGAGCATCGCGCAAGATCCTTTAAAGACCGATAAAATCAGACTTTCCTCTCAGAAACTGCAAAAGCGGATCATAATTTACTTAGACGCTTTTAGCGGCGAGATTAAAGGCGCGCCCATGCCGCGAGATGAGGGCTTTATCGGCGCGATAAATAAACTGCACGCGGAGCTGTTTTTAGGTCGCGGCGGTAGAATTTTTACGGGTATCGTGGGGCTTAGCGCGCTACTTATCGGCATTAGCGGCTTTTTTATCTACAAAAAATTTTGGCAAAACTTATTCTCGCTGAGGCTAGATCGGGCCATATATTTTATGCGCGGCACTCACCGCCTAATCGGAGTCGCGAGCACTCCCGTAATGTTTGCTATAGCTATAAGCGGAGCATGGTGGGAGCTAAGGGCGGTAACTTACAAGCCGCTCGCAAATCCATGCGGCGCGGTCTTGCAGAATTTTAAGACCGAGCAAAATTCCACCGTCGCAGCATCAAACGGGGCGGTAAGCATGAAAGCGGTGCAAAATCTTGCGACGCTAGATGAGGCTTTAGCGCGGATAGCGGTTAAATTTAAAGAATTTCGCTCCACCTATATCGCCTTTCCGCTCTGTCCGGGCGGCGCTTTTACCGTATACGGCTTCGAGGCGGGGCAAAACCCGCTGCAAAGCCCTTACGCGAGCCGTATCACGATATCAGATACAGGCGAAATTTTAAAAGCGGACTTTATAAACGATGCGGATTTTTCGGACAAACTTCAAGACGGCTTTCGTCGCGCCCATGCGGGCTCATACGGCGCAATAACGAAGCTTATATGGTTTTTAGCGGGGCTTGCGCCCCTATTTTTAAGCATTTGCGGATTTTACATAACCCTAAAAAATAGAAATTCTAAAAGGAGAAAGTTATGAAGAAAGTATCTCTTTCGCTCGTAGTCGCATTAAATATGCTAACTTCGCTTTATGCGGAAAATAACGCCACTGCGAGCACCCCGGAGGACTTAGGCACCATAGAAGTGCAAGATACCCAAAAGCTCCGTCGCGACGACAGAGATTATGAGGCTAGAAAGCTCGTTAAAAGTACCACCAGGCTCGATCTTACGGCGAGAGAAACGCCCCAGTCTCTTACCGTGGTGACCGAAGCCAAGCTAAAAGATATGGGGATAACCGATTATCAGGTGCTGATGCGAAATATCGCGGGCATTACGAGCGGGCGTTGGGATGAGAGGCTCTATCCTACGGCGCGCGGATTTAGCATAGATTATTATCTGCTTGATTCGATGCCTAGCTTCGGAGGTTTTAGCCTCGGGGCGAACGATCTAAATTTGCTACCGTATGAGCGCGTCGAGGTCGTAAAGGGCGCGAACGGATTATTAGCAGGCGCAGGAAATCCTGCCGCGAGTTTAAATTTTATCCGTAAGCACGCAGATTCCACCATCCCAAAAGGTTATATAAGTCTAAACGGCGGCTCATACGACAAATACGGGCTTAAAACCGATGTGCAAAGCCCACTCAATCAAAGCGGTTCGGTGCGCGGACGCCTAGCGTTTATGCATGAACGATCGCACTCCTATATGGACTATTACAATCGTCGCAATACTGCCGTTTATGGCGTATTAGATATCGATGTAACAGACGATTCAAGGCTGAGCTTTGGCTCATTTTATCAGACTCTACGCCGACATGGCACGCGCTGGGGCGGAATGCCCGCGTTTAACTCGGATGGTACGCGCACGCACTTCGGCAAAAACAAAATTTTCTCTCAGCCTTGGACGCGATACGACATCTCTACGCTTGATTTTTATGCCGATTTTAAACAATATTTCTCAAACGAGGCGAGTTTAAGCTTGAGTTATTCGTTTCGTCGCGCTCATACCGATTCAAATTTGCTCTATTATGGCGGCAGGGTAGGCCCTGGCGGCATCGGAAACGTCGCCGATCTTAGCGTTTATGCTAACAAGCGCGAAGAGAATATACACAATATCGATGCCTATGTGAATATCCCTTATGAATTTTTCGAACAAGATCATGAATTTGTATTTGGTGTGATGTATAATCTTTACAAAAAAGGATCTGATAACGTAAGTAGCTACTGGAATAGTCGAAACACTCCGGCAGGCCTTGCTTATGCCGCGCGTACTAGAATAAATTTTAACGACCTTCATATTGAAGATCCACGCTTACCGTATGTAGATCAAAATAATGCCGATCGAACTATTCAAAAAGCAATTTATGCCGCGAATAAACTCTCAATCACCGAGGATTTAAAGCTCTTATTAGGAACGCGGATGAGTTACTATAAATATAAAATTACAGGTGGAGCAGATAATAGAAATTTTACCCGCGAAATTACTCCATATGCAGGGATCACCTATGATTTAGACGATCATCATACCCTTTATGCAAGTTATACGAGTATTTTTAAACCTCAAACCTACAAGGACAAAAACAATAAATATCTTGATCCCATCCAAGGCAAGGACTACGAAGCGGGCATCAAAGGCGAGTATTTTGACGGCGATCTGCAAGCAAGCCTGGGCGTTTTTAAGATCATCCAAGATAAGCTCGGCATCCGCACCGACGAGTATATCACGGGCACAAATTCCTACGCTTACAGGCAGGGTCGCGGAGTAACCAGCAGGGGCTTTGAAGCGGATGTAAACGGTAAAATTACCGATGCACTAAGCCTAAGCATAGGGCTAGCGCACTACAAAGCCAAAGATGCTGACGGCAATATCTACGCCAACGACTCCTCCCGCACCAGCGCAAATCTTTTTGCAAAATATGAGATCGGCACATTTAGAATCGGCGCAGGCGCGATGTATCGCTCAAAGATTTATTCCGACTCGCCATACGGCAGGATCGAGCAGAAAGCCTACACGATTGCAAACGTAATGCTAGGCTACAAAGCGAGTAAAAACCTAGATGTGCAGCTAAACGTCGATAACATAACCGATAAGCGCTATTTTGAGGGTATCGGTTCTAATCGAATGATCTACGGCGATCCGCGCACCTTCAATCTAAGCCTTACGTATAACTTTTGACCCAAATAGTCGCGGCGGAATTTGTCTAGTGCTTAGCTCTAATAGAATTCCATCGCGACGCCATAGATAAATGGCAAATTAAGCCTAAATTTCGTAAAATCACCGCTAAGACGCGAGGTCGCGTAATACGTTTAAAGGCAAACGATGCAAAGTTCAACCCCATAAATCCCGCTAAATTTAAACCAAATCAACCATCAAATTTAAATTTAACGGAGACAACCATGAAAAGACGAGATTTTCTAAAACTAGGCGCGCTGGCGGCGGCTTCAGCGCAGGCAAAACAATTAGGCGCGGCGGCGCAGGCGATATTTGACGAGCAGATGGGGCTTTGCGCGAATAAATTCGGCGCGTTTTACGTCCAAACCATCGGCGGCAGGGTCGTGGGCACAGAGCCGTTTGAGGGCGACGCGATGCCAACGGTGCTAAATAACGCTCTAAGCGATCACATCCAAAACGAAACGCGCGTGAAATACCCTTATGTGCGCAAAAGCTTCCTTGCCGATCCCTCAAATCCAAAGCCGCAGCTTCGCGGCAAAGAGCCCTTCGTGCGCGTTAGCTGGGACGAGGCGATAAAGCTAAGCGCTAAAATTTTAAAAGAAAACTTCGACAAATACGGCTCGGAGGCCATTTACGGACAGCTTTATCAGTGGGGCAGCCTCGGTAAGGTCGGCCACTCGCAGCGCACCGCAAAGCGCATGCTAAACGCGCTTGGAGGCTACGTGAGCGAGCTTGGCGGCTACTCTTACGGCGCGGCGACGGCGTTTTTGCCTCACGTGACGGGCTCTATCGATCCGACGCACGCTCCGACGCGCTGGGAGGGCGTGATAAAGGAAGCCAAAACGATCGTGTTTTGGGGCACGAATCCCGTCGTTTCAAACAAGATCGCTATCGGCGTACCGATGCACAACTCCTACGCCTACTACGAGATTATGAAGGATAAATTTAAAAAAGGCGAGATGAAAATTTACAGCGTCGACGTTTACCGCAACGAAACGGCGGAGTATTTCGGCGCGCAGTATCTAGCCGTGCGCCCTTGCACCGATACGGCGATGCTGATCGGGCTTTGCGAATATCTTTACGAAAACGGACTTTACGACAAGGAATTTATCGAGCGCTACACGGTCGGGTTTGATAAATTTAAGGATTATTTCACGGGCGCGAAAGACGGCGTGAAAAAGGATCTAAAATGGGCGAGTAAAATTTGCGGCGTGAGCGAAAAGGAGTTAAAAAATTTAGCCGATACGCTGGCCAAAAAAGACACGCTCATCGTCACGGGCTACGCGATACAGCGCCAGCACCACGGCGAGATGGCGTACTGGGCGCTGATCACGCTAGCGGCGATGCTAGGCGACATCGGCAAGACCGGGCGCGGCTACGTGATGAACGATCAGATGCATAAAAACGCCGACATTAGCTTCATCGCGCCAAAGCTTCAGGCTTTTAATCCCGCGGTAAACGAAAAATACATCGCCCCGCAGGGCAAGCTAGCTAAGGCTAAATATCACGAGATACCAAACAGCAGGCTCATAGACGCGATCATGGAGCCGGGCAAAGAGATCGAGCGCAACGGCAAAAAGTACGTCATGCCGCACATTCGCGTGATGTTTAACGCCAACGGCTCGACCTTCACCCGCCACCCGGACACCAACCGCGCGGTCGCAGCGATGAAAAAGATCGAAGCGATCATCACCACGGAACCGTTTTGGACGAGTACGGCGAGGCTTAGCGACATCGTGCTGCCGTCGGCTCTGGAGTGCGAGCGCACGGATATAGAGTTCGCAAATTCGACTAGCGAGTATCTTTTTGCGATTAAGCCGCTAGTAAAGCCCGCAGGCGAGAGCAAGAGCGACTTTGAGATCGCGCGGCTCATCTGCGCTCAGTGGGGCGAGGAGTACGAGCAGGCCTTTAGCGAGGGTAAAACGGAGCTTGAGTGGGTGAAGGAAATCTACGCCGATGCAGTCCAAAAAGCCGAAGGCATGGGCATAGCAATGCCGAAATTTGAGGAGTTTTGGCAAAAAGGCTACGTTAAATTTGATAAAATCGACGAGAAAAAGCGGTACTTCACAAACTACGCGGACTTCCGCGCCGATCCCGAGAAAAACGCGCTAAAAACCCCGTCGGGCAAGATCGAACTCTACTCCGAAGCGGTCGAAAAGCTAGGTTACGGCGACTGCCCGCCGCACGCGACGTGGATGGAGCCGTTTGAGTGGCTGGACGGCGACGTGAGCAAGTATCCTATCGCCATCAGCGGCGCGCACTCTAAATTTAGGCTCCACTCGCAGCTAAACAGCTCGCTCATCCGCAACTACGCCGAGATCGCTAACCGCGAACCCGCGCTAATTAGCCCCGCCACGGCAAAGGCGCGCGGTATCAAAACGGGCGACGTAGTGAGGATCTACAACGACCGAGGCGAGATCCTCTGCGGCGCGCTGGTGAGCGACACGGCGCAAGATAACGTCGTGATCGTAAGCGAAGGCGCGTGGTACGATCCCGCCGTCTGGGGCGAGCGTAACCTATGCAAGCACGGCAACATAAACGTGCTAACCAAGGATGTGCCTAGCTCGCAGCTATCGCAAAGCAACACCGCGCACACAAGCATGGTGCAGATCGAGAAATTTAAAGGCGAACTACCGAGCGTAACGGCGTTTGATAGGCCCGCGACGATAGAGGTTTAGCGCGCTTTCTAGCTCTTGTGCCAAAGCCCTACCAGCCGTTTATCGCAAACAAAATCGCTAAGTTTTTCTGCGCCAAGAGCTCATCCGAGAGGCGGTCGTATTCGCCCCCGAGCCCCTTTTCTTGTGCCATAGACGGCGGCTCATCATCCCAAGAGCCCATCGCACCGAATACATCGGCGATCCCCGCTGCGGCAAACGCCCTCAAGCTCGGCTGCGGCAGCGCTGCAAACGAAACGGCGTAATACTCGCCCACAGCGACTTCGCCCCGCAGCGTCTTAAGCGCATTATCAAACGTCTGCGCAAAGTTTTCGCAGCCTATCTTGCTCGCAAAATCCCTGATTTGCACTAAAACATTCTCGAATTCTGCGCTGTTATCGCGCGCGCTTAGCGCATCCCGCGGCATCCCGCGCCAAAGGCGCTCGACGTATTTCACGCGCCAAGCCTTTTTATCGCGATCGTATTTCCAATCAGGCGTAAAAACGCCATCAAAGTCCTCAAAGCGGCAGACGATGCCGTTTACGCTCATACCCGAAAAGCCCAAAAGCGCTCTATCTTTTGCGAAAGTTGGAATACTAAGCCCCGCGTCCTTCAGACCGAGCTTTAGGCACTGCTCTATCCAACGTCGCCGTGCGGAGATCGGCTCGTCCTCGCGCCCTTTTTGCGCGAGCCGTCCGGTGAAAAACTCGCGCTCTTTTTGCGCGACTTGCTCGGTAAAAAATTTGTGCTCTTTTTGCAGAAACGACGAGCCCGTGCTTTCGTCGGCGCCTTTTTTACCCGCCGTTTTTTCATTTACTGCTTCTTTGCCGTTCGCGCGCTTTTGCTCCGTTACATCGCCGCTCTCGGCGACTTTGTCCGTCGCACTGCTCTGCACTGCGCCGTACGCATCTTTACTTGCGTCGTTTACGCCGCCATACGCTGCGCGGATCGCGCCCTCTGCGGTGCGAAAATGCTCCTTTGCAAACTCAAAATTTAAATATTTTATATATTTTTGATCTTGCAGGAGTGGCTTAGGATTGCCGCGCAGAGCTAATTTTAGCGCGACGCACAGCGCGCACGAGAGATATATTTCGCCGTTCATAGATATCCTTTAATTTCGATCGCTGCCGTTCATGCGGCGGATTATTTATGCTCCGCACCAAAAGCTAGCGGCGGCAAAATTTTAAAATTTTGCGCCTTAGCGACAAATTTAATCACGATAAAATTTGCGCGTGAAGCAAAAACAAATCTGCGCAAAGATAGAATTCACAACCACCGCGAACATAAAATTAAAAGCAGCTGCCGTATCGAAAAAGGTACCGCTATAAATTTAGAGCAGCTCACACACGGGCACGGATAAAATTCCGAAGCCGAAATCTACAAATACCACAAACAAGGCGACTTGCGTTAAATTTACGCGCACTTTAAAAATGACAAACCGCTTTAAAGAAATTTCAATCGCGCTCGCGCTATGAAATTTTAAAAGCAAGTTACCACACCGAGCTACCGATAAATTTAAGCAAGGCGATCGCACTACTGGATCAAAGATCGCGCCGATACCGAGCAAAACGCGCTATGAAATTTTAAAGACAAGTCGCCGCGCCTACGCTGCCACCAAATTTAAAATGAACCGATCGCACCGCAAAATTTTAAAAGCGAGCCGTTGCGCCCAAACTAGCTAAATTTAAAATAAAGTAATCGCTCCGTTTATGCTACGAATGCCGCCCGTCAGCAAGCTGCGCCCGCCAAGTCGCCGCTCGCAAGCTCTACGCCGAAAGCGTGCTACGCTACGACGTTTGGAAACTCATAGACCACGCGGCCGCTTTTGATCGTGCAAACCGCAGCGCCCGTAAGCTGCTTGCCGAGAAGCGGCGAGTTGCGCGATTTGGACTTATTTAGCGCCTCGTCGTAAACGTAGGAAATCTGCGGATCGATGATCGCGACGTCGGCCAAAAAGCCCTCTTTGATCTCGCCCTTGTCCTTTAAATTTAGAATTTTGGCCGGGTTAAACGAGCAGAGGCGCACCATGTCTTCAAGGCTGATGACCCCCTCGTTTACGAGCCGCAGCGTAAGCGGCACGAGGGTTTGAAGCCCTAAAATTCCAAACGGCGCGTGATCAAATTCTACGAATTTATCGTCGGTATTATGCGGAGCGTGATCGGTCACGATGGCGTCGATCAGACCGCTTTTAAGCGCCTCTCTGATCGCCTGCACATCGCTTTGGGTGCGAAGCGGCGGCGACATTTTAAAATTCGTATCGTATCCCATCAGCTCGCGCTCGTCGAAGGTGAAGTGATGCGGCGTAGCCTCGCAGGTGACGCGGATACCCTCGCGCTTAGCCTGCTCGATGAGTTTTAGCGACCACGCCGAGCTTACGTGCGCGATGTGGATGTGCCCGCCCGTCTTTTTGGCAAGCAGCAGATCGCGCGCGATCATAATCTCCTCTTTTTCGCTCGCCATCCCCTTTAGACCGAGGATCGCGCTGACTTTGCCCTCGTTCATCACGCCGCCGTGGCAAAGCGAGCAATCCTCGCTGTGATTTATCACGAACGAGCCGAAGTGAGCGGAGTATTCGAGCGCCTGTCGCATCACGGAGCTGTCGGTCACAGGCAGCCCGTCGTCGCTGAAAGCCACACAGCCCGCCTCAAGCATATCGCCCATCTCGACGATTTTTGCGCCCTTGCAGTCCTGCGAGATCGCGCCTATCGGTAGTAGATCAATAAGCCCGCGTCCCTTAGCCTTGGCGATCATCGCGCGCGTGATGCTGGAGTTGTCGTTTACGGGCTTGGTATTTGCCATCGGAAGGCAGGTCGTCACGCCGCCTGCGACCGCGGTTTCGCTGCCGCTAATGACGTCATCTTTGTATTCGAGCCCCGGATCTCTAAAATGCACGTGCATATCGATGAGCCCAGGCATCACGAGCTTGCCCGCAGCGTCTATGACGCGGTCTGCGGCGGGACACTCGCGCGTGATCTTTGAAATTTTATCGCCCTCGATCAGGACGTTCGCCTCCTCGCTGCCGTTATGATTAACGATCGTGCCGTTTTTTATCAAAATTTTCATCGTGCGCTCCTATTTAAATTTATCGTATGAAGTATCGCCATTCGCATCGCCTCGCCGTTTTCTACCTGATCTAAAACGCAGCTATAGCGCGGATCGTCGGCTACGTCGGAGTTGATCTCCACGCCGCGGTTGATCGGGCCTGGGTGCATTATCATGACGCCCTCTTTCGCCGCTTGCATTCGCTTGGCGGTAAGTCCGAAAAATTTCGAGTACTCGCGCACGCTCGGGAAGCTCGGCTCGCCGTCTTGCCGCTCGAGCTGTATTCTAAGCATGATGATGACGTCGGCGCCCTCTATCGCCTCCTCTACGCTTTTGCATATCGGGCAACCGAACGCGTCGCAGTCGCGCAGCATCATCGGAGGGCCGAAGAGCCGCACGTTTATGCCGAGCTTTCGCATCGCCCAGATGTCGCTTCTAGCTACGCGCGAGCGAAATATATCGCCGATGATCGCGACGTTTAAATTCTCGATCCTGCCCTTGTGCTCGCTGATCGTAAAAAGATCCAGCAGCGCCTGGCTCGGGTGCTCGTTCAGCCCGTCGCCCGCATTTACGATCGATGCGTCGCAGTTGGCCGCGACGAATTTCGCCGCGCCCGAGCAGCTGTGGCGCAGCACGAATATATCCGTGCGCATCGCCTGCATATTTCTGATGGTATCGATCAGCGTCTCGCCCTTTTTCGTGCTGCTGTCCGCAGCCGTGAAATTTACGCTGTCCGCGCCCAGGCGCTTGGCTGCGATCTCAAAGCTCGTGCGGGTGCGGGTGGAGTTTTCAAAAAACGCGTTGATGACCGTCTTGCCGCGAAGCGAGTCGGATTTTTTGATATCGCTGCGGTTGAGCGATTTAAACTCGCGCGCCAGATCAATGAAGTCGTAGATGTCCTCGCGGCTCAGATCCTGCGCGCTAAGAAGATGCTTTAGCTTATACATTCCCTCTCCTTTTTTGGGCCGAATTTCAGCCGTAATTGTATAAAAAAATCTCTGATAAAATTTTAAAATTTAAGAGCGGGGCTCAAATTTAGACGCGAAATTTTGCTTGGAATTTCATTTAAGATCACATACGAAGCGTGAGCGGAATTTTGGGGTAAAATTTAAAAATTTTAGGATTAAATTTGAGCTTTTTGAGCGAAAATTTTAAAAAATCCGCCACGCCACTTACGTAAAATTTTAAAGCTTTACGCGCGGCGGGCGGCTAGAAAAACAAAGAATTTAAAGCTTATTTAAATACTTTATATAATTTTTCGCGCTATTTTCTACGGCTTGCTCGCTTTTATCGTAAGTAAAGCCGTATGAGACGAAATTTGGTAGCGCAATCGCGCCGACGAAATTAAACGTAGCCTTAAATGGCGCTAGCACCTCATCTACGCTAAAGCCCACAATGCCGTTTTTAGAGTAGTTTGCCTCGGTCGCGCCAAGTGAGATCGCAAGCGCGAATTTTTTGCCCTTAAGTTTGCCGCCATCCTCTCCGCCATAAGCCCAGCCGCGCGTAAAAACATCCTCAAACCACTGCTTAAGAAGCGGCGTGCAGTTTGAAAAACGAAACGGAAACTGAAGCACGATTTTATCGTGGCTTTCGAGCAGTTTTTGCTCCTTTTCCACATCGATTTTAAAATCCGCATAAAGCGCGTAAAGATCATGAAGCTCGAACTTATCAGGATGGGCTAGCACAGCATCCCTCCAGTGGCGGTTTACGAGCGAGTTTGCGATATTTGGATGAGCCAAAATAATGAGAGTTTTCATTTCTATCCTTTAAATTTGAAATTGCGGGGCGCATTATAGCCCTACTTCGTAAAATTTTTCTCGTTTTATCGCAAGCAGCCTTAAATTCTAAAGCTTTACCAGCCGCCACCCGCTTATCTTTGACAGCGGCTTCAAAGAGCGCGAGCTTTGAATTTCAAACTTCATCCATTACTCGCGCTTTATTTTAGAAATGCTCGCCCTTGGGGCACTCGTCGCGTTTTACGGAGGTTTATCACTTCTTTGCAAATATTCATATTCCATTGCGGAAGCTCGCGCGAGTAAAATTTTAACGAAGCCGCCGCGCAGGGGAAATTTTAATAAAATTTAGCATCGTTTCTCTGCGAGCATTCGCCACAACAAATAAAATTTAGATGAAATCTAGCCGTGCTTTAAACTATATAATCTTGCCATCGGTTCCGTCGTCGGGCTGCGGGTGCTCATCGCGCTCTTATGAGTGTCCGTCACGCTTTCGTGCAGGCTCGTTACGCTCCTGCGAAGACTTGCCGCTTTCCTGCGGATGGTAGTTGCAACAAAAAATTTTGAGTAGAATTTAGCGTAATTTAAATTCTAAAGCTTTGCCTACCAGCCGCCTCTTCAGGATCTGAATTATCATCGCGCTCCTGCGAGCGCCCGCCGCGCAGCTCCTGTCTGGGCTGCACGCCAAAGCCCTCCAAGACCTTGCCTAGGCTTTCATTAGCGTCCTTGATGATACCTTGCAGGCTTTCGCCCATCTGATCAAGGTTTTTGCCCGCCTCGCGCGCCGCCGCCTCGCCCTGCTTTAGCAGATCCTTGGTCCTATCGGCGTTGCGAGCGGCGAAATCGTTCAGCGCTTCGGGCGCCTTTTTCTGCAAATTTTGCAAGGCCTCGCCCAAAACTTTAGCATCGTTTGCAAGCTCGTCTATCGTGGAATTTAGATCGGATTTTTGCTTGCTCTCAAAGCCCTGCGGCACGGAATTTTGCGTGGAGCCTTGCATAGAATTTTGTGTGGAGCTTTGAACGGAATTTCGCCCCGAGCTATCCGTGCTTTTATTAAAATTTCGCCCTTGATTACTCGCGCTAAAATTCTGTTCCGATCGTGCGCTTTGTTCGCGATTTTGCGCGTCTGATCCGCCGTCGCAGCCGCTTAAAATACATATCGCGGCTAACGCCAAAGTAAAATTTCGCGCCGCGTTTATAAAACTAAAATTTCTAGCGCGACCCGCTGAGATAAAATTTAATCCGCCCTGCGCCGAGATAAAATTTCGCCCGCTGCCGATCTTTATAAAATTCTGCCTAACGTATGCCGAAGTAAAATTTCGCCCGCCATCCGCCGAATCGAAATTTCGCGACCGTCCAGAGCCCGGCTCGCCGCTAGCTCTGATAAAATTCTGCGCCAAATCCCGTCCGCACCCTTTCAAAATTCGTCTTTTCAAAATCCGCTCCTTTAAATTTCATCTCTCGCAGGCGCGCTCGGAAGCCGCCCGAAAAACAGATCGCTTCTAAGCTTCAAAAGCAAGCAGATAGCGATATCGGCGCTTTGTTCGCGGATATAGTTTCGATCGCCTTTTAGATGAAATTCCCCGACGATCTGTTTGCCGCCCTGCTCCTTCGCGCCGATAAAGACCGTCCCTACGGGCTTTTGCGCGCTTCCGCCGCCGGGGCCTGCGATACCGCTTACTGCAAGAGCGAAGCTTGCCCCGCTGCTTTGTAGCGCGCCCTCCAGCATCTCGCCCACGGTTTGTGCGCTGACCGCGCCGTAGCGCGCGAGCGTATCTTCGCCTACGTTTAGCCAGAGATTTTTTATCTCGTTGGCGTAGCTTACGAGCGAGCCGTCAAAAACGTCGCTCACGCCCGCGACCGCGCCGAATTTTGCGGCGATAAGCCCTGCGGTGCAGCTTTCGGCGAAGGTTATTTTAGCGCCTATCTCGCGCAGTCTATCCACCACAAAGCCCATAAAATCGCCGCCTTCGATGTAGCAGCTCTCATAATACTTGCCGACGCTTTGCAAAAACGCGTCCAGCGCTCCGAATTTCATCGCACTGGCGCGCACGAGTAGCAAAAAGGAGCCGGGTCTGCTGATCGTAAGCGAAATTTTATAGCTAATCGCAAGGCTTTCTAGGCGCTGCTTTACACTTTCGTATTCGCAGTCAAAAAGATAAAAGCTCTCGCCCGCGCTCGGCGCGTCTTGAAGGATCGGCGGCAGGCTCTGCAAGCAAAGAGCCTTGATCACGTTTACCGAGCAGCCTCTGACGTTTAGCAGGAAGCTGTTTTTCGCCACCGTGCGCGCCATCGAGGGCGCTAGGGTTTCTCCATTTTTCAGCTCAAGCGAATCGAAAGAGAGCGTCGATAAAATTTTACCGACGACCGCGTAGGCGGAGTTTGCCGCAAAGATCGTGATAAAATCGTACGAATCGATCATCTTTTCAAGTGCGAAGGGCAAAACCTTATCGTTTTCGCTTAAGAATTTCAAATCGTCGATCCGCCCAAAAACTCGTTCGTAGCTGCGAGATATATAGCTCATCAAAGCCGCGTCGTAGCGGATCTCCTCGCCGATTACAAGGATGATATTTTTCATAAAGACCCTCATTAAATTTTCGCACATTATAGCATAAACGCAGACTGCTCTTTCAGAGCTTTTTAATGGCGTTTTGGATAAACTTCACAAATTTTTTAAGACACGAAAAGGTACAAATATGGACTACAAAGATACTCTCTTTCTTCCTACGACGGACTTTGCGATGCGAGGCGCGCTACCGCAAAACGAACCTGCGCGGTTTAAGGCATGGTATGACGAGCGTAAAATTTACGAAAAGATGAAAGCTAGGCGCAAGGGCGCAAGCGTCAGCTTCAATATCCACGACGGCCCGCCGTATGCCAACGGACACCTCCACATCGGCCACGCGCTGAATAAAATTTTAAAAGACATCATCACCAAAACCCATTATTTTTTCGGCGAGGATATCCGCTACGTGCCGGGCTGGGACTGCCACGGCCTGCCGATCGAGCAGCAAGTAGAGATCAAGCTAGGCGAGCGGAAAAAATCGCTTTCAAAAGTGCAGATCCGCGAGCTTTGCAGACAGCACGCCAAAGAGTTCATCGACGTGCAGCGCAATGAATTTAAAGATATGGGGATTTTGGGCGACTGGGACGATCCGTATCTGACGCTAAAATTTGAGTTTGAGGCTGAAATTTACAAAGCGCTCTGCCAGATCGCGAAAAAAGGAATTTTAATCGAGCGAAGTAAGCCCGTGTTTTGGAGCTGGGCGGCAAAAAGCGCGCTCGCAGAAGCCGAGGTCGAGTACAAAGACAAAGAGGACTACTCGATCTTCGTGGCGTTCGATCTAAGCGATGAAGCGAACGCTAAAATCGGCGCGAAAGGCGCCAAAGCGGTCATCTGGACGACCACGCCTTGGACGCTGCCTGCAAACGGCGCGATATCTTTGAACCCGAATGAAATTTACGCGCTGACGAGCGAAAATTTAATCTTTGCAAAACCTTTGGTCGAAAGCCTCGTAAGACTGGGCATCACGAAGGGCGAGATAGTAAAAGAATTTAAAGCCGCCGAGCTTGAGGGCTTAAACGCGATCAATCCACTAAACGATAGAGCTTCGAAATTTATCCTCGGCGAGCACGTCCTGATGGACGGCGGCACCGGGCTCGTGCATACGGCTCCGGGGCACGGCGAGGACGATTATTTCGTAGGGCTTAAATACGGCATCGAGGTGATTATGCCCGTGGATGAGGGCGGCTGTTTCGACGAGACGCTTAAAACCAAAAAACTCTTCCGCGCAGACGTCGTAGATGAGCTCGTGGGGATGCATATTTTCAAAGCAAACGAGAAAATTTTAGAGCTTCTAGGCCCCGCACTTATCAAATCCGGCAAATTCGTCCACTCCTATCCGCACTGCTGGCGCACGCACAAGCCGGTGATCTACCGCGCGACGAAGCAGTGGTTTATCGCGATGGATGAGCCCAAACTCAGCGGCAAGACGCTGCGCCAAGTAGCACTTGAAGAGATCGAAAAGGTTAAATTTTATCCGCAAAGCGGCATCAACCGCCTAAGCTCAATGATAGAAAACCGCCCCGATTGGTGCATCTCGCGCCAGAGAGATTGGGGCGTGCCGATCGCGTTTTTCCGCGACAAAAGCACCAAAGAGCCGATCTTTGATGAGAAAATTTTAAATAATATCTACGAAATTTTTAAAGCCAAAGGCGCGGATGCTTGGTGGCAGATGGAAATTTCGGAGCTCTTGCCGCAAGATAGCGGCTATAAGCCTGAAAATTTAGAAAAGGTGATGGATATCTTAGACGTTTGGTTCGATAGCGGCTCTACGTGGAAAGCGGTGCTACAAAGCGGCGCCTACGATGCGGGCAAATTCCCTGCGGATATGTATCTTGAGGGCAGCGACCAACACCGCGGCTGGTTTCAAAGCTCTCTGCTTCTAAGCTGCGCAATCAACGAATGCGCGCCGTACAAAAGCATACTCACGCACGGATTTACCGTCGATGAGAAGGGCCAGAAGATGAGCAAGTCCGTCGGAAACGTCGTCTATCCGCAAGAGGTCGCAAAGAGCCACGGCGTGGAAATTTTACGCCTTTGGGTCGCGATGAGCGATTATTCGACCGATCTAAAGATCAGCGACAATATCCTAAAGCAGGTAAGCGAGCAGTACCGCAAGATCCGAAATACTATAAGATTTCTACTCGCAAGCACCAGCGATTTAAATGAGATCGAGACGAGTAATTTTACGCGGCTTGATCGCTGGATCCTAACGCGCGCGGCAAACGCCTTTGCGGGCGCGGAAGCGGCGTTTAGAAACTACGATTTTTCAAAGGGCTTCAACGCCTTACTAAATTTCTTAAGCGCCGATTTGAGCGGCATCTATCTTGATATCTGCAAAGACAGGCTCTACTGCGACGCACCCGACGAGCCGCGCCGCAGAAGCGCGCAAAGTGCGATCGCTCTGATTACGCGAGCGCTGCTACCTCTGATCGCGCCTACGCTAACCTACACGATTGACGAAGTAATGGAATTTGCGCCGCAAATCATTAAAGAGGGCAAGCAGGACGCTTTCGATCTAATCTACAAGCAGGTAGAATTTGACGATTTTCTAGAATTCGACGAAATTTTAATCAAATCGAGGGAGAAATTTTTCGAACTCATTGACGCGCTGAAAAAGGACAAGATTATCAAGTCGACGCTTGAGCTGGTTTTGCAGACGAGCTCGAACGAAATTTTATCAAACGACATCCTAGGCGTGGCGGATTGGTTCATGGTAAGCGACGTGGACACTCTGCAAAGCGAGGAGGCTCTAGCGGAGTTTAAGATAAACGATGAAATTTTCCGCCTCGTAAAATCCTCTAAACACAAATGCCCTAGATGCTGGAAATTTAACGCAAAAGAGCCGTATGAGCTCTGCCCGCGCTGCGCGAAGGTCATGCATGCTCGCTAGCCCCATAAGTCTCAGCTTCGTATTTTTTACGATCGCGCTGATCTGCGTAGCGACGGGCGTGGGGATCTATTTCGTGAATAAATTTAAGGATGGCAGATGATAAGTTTGAAAGAGGCTCTAAAGCTGAGCGCGGATGAAATTTCGGCGCTTAGAGCGGAGCTAAAGGATAAAATTTTAAAAACCAAAGAGCTCGGCGCCTACGTAGAGCAGCTCACGGGCGAGGCTCTAAATATCAGCGGCCAGGGCGTGCCGATCGCGATCAAAGATAATATCCAAGTAAAAGATTGGAGCGTCACCTCGGCGAGTAAAATTTTGCAAGGCTACGTTGCGCCATACGATGCGACGGTGATCAAAAAGCTACGCGAGCGCGGCCTGGCGCCGTTTGGGCGAACGAATATGGATGAGTTTGCGATGGGAAGCACGACCGAGAGCTCATTCTACGGCAAAACTCTCAATCCGACCGATCACTCGCGTGTACCCGGCGGCAGTAGCGGCGGAAGCGCGGCTGCCGTAGCGGCAAATATCGCCGTAGCCGCACTCGGAAGCGATACGGGCGGCTCGATCCGCCAGCCGGCGGCATTTTGCGGCTGCGTAGGCTTTAAGCCGAGCTACGGCAGGGTAAGCCGCTACGGGCTTGCGGCGTATTCTAGCAGCCTCGATCAGATAGGACCGATTACGCGCAGCGTCGAGGACGCGGCGATCTTATACGACATCATCGCAGGGCGCGACGAGATGGATAGCACGAGCTACGCGGGCGCCTACGAAAGCACCGCGGATAAGCTAAACGCGGATCGCAAGCTTAAGATCGCCGTTATAAAAAACTACGTGGACGAGGCCTCGCAGCAGGTCAAAGAGGCTCTAAATTCGGCTATAGAAAAGCTAAAATCATTCGGGCATGAGATCGTTTACCGCGATCTTTGCAGCTCCAAATACGACATCGCGACCTACTACATCATCGCAACCGCCGAGGCTAGCGCAAATTTAAGCCGCTACGACGGCGTGCGCTACGGAAACCGCGCAAAGGCTCTAAATTTAAAAGAGCTCTACGCCAACACCCGCGGCGAGGGCTTCGGCGACGAGGTCAAGCGCCGTATGCTTCTAGGCACCTTCGTGCTAAGCAGCGGCTATTACGACGCGTATTACATCAAAGCACAGAAAGCAAGGGCTTTCATCAAAAGCGAATATGAGGAAATTTTAAAAGACGCCGATTTGATCTTTATGCCGATCGCGCCGGGCGTGGCGTATAAATTCGGCGAGCTTAGCGATCCGCTGCGTGCGTATCTTAGCGACATCTACACGATCGGCGTAAATTTAGCGGGGCTTCCCGCAATCTCCGTGCCGGTAGCGAAAAACAAAGAGGCTCTTAATATCAGCGCGCAGCTCATCGGGCGCGCCTACGACGAACAAACGGTGCTGGACGGCGGCTTGAGTTTAGAAAAAATCGTGAAAGGATAAGTATGAAGATCGTCAAAAAGGCTCTGACCTTCGAGGATGTTTTGTTGGTACCGCAATACTCTGAAATTTTACCCAAAGAGGTCGATATCAGCACGAGTTTTACGAAAAATATCACGCTAAATACCCCTCTTGTGAGTGCTGCGATGGATACGGTCACCGAGTACCGCACCGCGATAATGATGGCGCGCCTCGGCGGCATCGGCGTGATCCATAAAAATATGGACGAGGACTCCCAAGCCAAGATGGTTCGCCGCGTAAAAAAGAGCGAAAGCGGCGTCATCATCGATCCTATCTCGATCAAGGCGGACGCCACGATCAAAGACGCTCTCGATCTTATGAGCGAGTACCATATCAGCGGCATTCCCGTTATCGACGATAACGGCGTGCTGATTGGAATTTTGACCAATCGCGACTTGCGCTTTGAAACCGACACCGCCGCGCTTGTAGGCGAGAAGATGACCAAAGCTCCGCTAATTACCGCTCCAAAGGGCTGCACGCTTGATGATGCGGAGAAAATTTTTAGAAACAATAAGGTAGAAAAGCTTCCGATAATCGACGCAAACGGCCACTTAGAGGGGCTTATTACGATTAAAGACCTTAAAAAGCGTATTGAATATCCAAGCGCCAATAAAGACAAATTTGGCCGCCTTCGCGTCGCCGCAGCGATCAGCGTAGGCCATCTGCAAAGAGCCGAAGCTCTCGTCAAAGCGGGCGTAGATGCACTTGTGATGGACTCCGCGCACGGACACTCCAAAGGTATTATCGACACGCTTAAGGAGCTGAAGCGAAATTTTGACGTGGACGTAGTAGTCGGAAACGTCGCAAACCCCGCCAGCATAAAAGATATCGCAAACGCGGGAGCCGACGCGATTAAAGTAGGTATCGGACCGGGCTCGATCTGCACTACCCGCATCGTAGCTGGCGTGGGCGTGCCGCAATTCACCGCGATCAACGATTGCGCGATCGAGGCGGCTAAATTTGGAATTCCGATCATCGCAGACGGCGGTATCAAATACTCGGGCGACATCGCCAAAGCTCTAGCCGCGGGCGCAAGCTCGGTGATGATGGGAAGCCTGCTTGCAGGCTGCTACGAGACCCCGGGCGAGCTCATTACGTTTCAGGGCCGCCAGTACAAAACCTACCGCGGCATGGGCTCTTTGGCAGCGATGCAAAAGGGAAGCTCGGATCGCTACTTTCAAGACGGCACCGCAAAAGAAAAGCTCGTGCCCGAGGGCGTCGAGGGGCGCGTACCTTACGCGGGCATGCTAAAAGACGTGATCTTTCAGCTGCTAGGCGGCTTGCGAAGCTCGATGGGATACTGCGGCAGCAAGGATATCGCGACCTTTCAGCAAAAGGCGGAATTCGTCGAGATCACGAGCGCAGGTCTTAAAGAAAGCCACGTCCACGACGTCATCATCACGCAGGAAGCGCCGAATTACCGAGTAAATCAGTGATCCTTCAAAGCAAAATTCAAAATTTCGACGAGCCGCTCTATCTGGAGAGCGGCCGCGTCTTTTCCAACTTCAAGCTCGCCTATGAAACCTACGGCGAGCTAAATTCCGATAAATCAAACGTCATCGTCATCTGCCACGCCTTAACGGGCTCCGCGCACGCCGCGGGACTTTACGAGGGCGACGTTAAGCCCGGCTGGTGGGACGGGCTCATCGGCGATCATAAAGCGGTCGATACGACGAAATTTTTCGTCATCTGCATAAACATTTTAGCTTCGCCGTTCGGCTCGACATGCCCGCTTGATGTCGATGAAAGCAGCGGCCGCGAGTACCGCTTGCGCTTTCCGGTAGTGGTCGTCTCGGACGTCGTGCGCGCGCAGATGATGCTTTTAAAGCGCCTAGGTATTTCGCGCGCCCGCGCCGTTATCGGCGGCAGTCTGGGCGGCATGCAGGCGCTGTGCTACGCGATCGAATATCCGGAATTTGCGGATGAAATTTTCGTGCTCGCAAGCACATACGCTACGCAGCCTTGGGCGATCGCGTTTAATAAGATCGCGACCGAGGCCATCTTGCGCGATCCAAATTTCAAAGGCGGCAACTACGATAAAAATCTGATCGCCGAGCACGGACTTGACGGCATGGCGGTGGGGCGCATGGCGGGGCATATAAGTTTTTTGAGCCCAAGCTCGATGCAGGATAAATTCGGGCGCAACTACGTCGAAACCGACGGTCTTTACGAGATCAACGGGCGCTTTCAGGTGGATCGCTACCTTGAATACAACGGCGAAAATTTCGCGCGCAGGTTCGATCCTCTGTGCTATCTTTACATCGCCAAGATGATGAATATATTTGATTGCACGCGCCACTACGGCAATCTCAAAAACGCCTGCGCGCAGATCAGATCACGCCTGCACCTCATCTCTTTCAAAGGCGACGTGCTCTTTCCGCCGGAGCTAATGAAAGAAATTTACGACACGATGAGCGATCTAGGGAAAAAGGATCGCGCGAGCTACGCGCAGATCGACAGCGACTACGGACACGACGCGTTTTTGGTCGAGATAGAAAAATTTGATTACATCATAAAAAGGATTTTGGATGAGTTTTGAAGAAAAAATGGAGAAGATTAACGCGCTTTTAAAGAGCCTAAACGACAAGGATCTGAGCCTAGAGGAGAGCGTGAAGCTGTATAAGCAGGGCGTCGCGCTGCTAAAGGAGGCGAAGGAAATTTTAGAAAACGCCAAGCTCGAGGTTGCCGAAATAAACGCACCCGAGCAGGCTTAGGAGGCGACGATGATAAACGTATGCGTTTTGCAACTACCGACGCTTTCGATGAGCGAAAATCGGATCGATTACTATATGAAGGTCGCCAAAGACAACGGCGCGCGGATCGTGCTGCTGGGCGAATATGAGCTAAATTCCTTCTTTAGCGAGCTTAAAAAGATGCCCCGCTCCATCGCGTGCGAACAGAGCGAGCACAAGCAGGAGCTGATGGCGCGGCTGGCTGCCAAATACGACCTGCATATCGTAGCGCCGATAATCAGAGCCGCTAGCGGCGCGATTTTGAGGCAGGCGGGCATTTTCGGCGGCGCGGCTCAAAAAAGCGCGCGCTGCGGCGGCGAAAATTCTTTAAGCCTTAAAGGCGAGCCTGGTTCCAAGGGCGAGCTAAATTCCAAGAGCGATTTAAATTCCAACGATGGTTCAAATTCTAAAGGCGCTTTAAATTCCGCAAGCAAGCAGAATTGCAAAGGCGGCTTAAATTCCTGCGGCGCGCACGCTTTAAATTTCAAAGCCGCAAATTCCGCAGACGGTTTAAATTTAAGCGCTTCGATCCCAAGTAACTCGAACGCTTCAAATTTAAAAGCCGAAAGCCAAAAAGATGCGAGCGAAGAGGAGATCTTTTGCGCGAGCGAAAACGAGCCTATCTGGGTGAAATCCTGCGCGAAATTTTCGCCCTCGGAGGTGAAATTTTACGATCAAAATATCCTGATGGACTATCCGCACTGGAACGAGGAGGGCTTTTTCGCCAACCGCAAAAGCCGCAAAATCGGTAAAATTTCGCCGATGATCTTTAGCGAGGGCGGCGTGAAATTCGGCGTGTGTTTCGGCTACGAGGCGCATTTTGACGTATTTTGGCGCTATTTTATGCAGAAAAACGTCGGCTGCGTGCTCGTGCCGTGCGCTTCGACCTTCGAAAGCGGCGGGCGCTGGCGCGAGCTTTTGAAGATACGCGCGTTTACGAACTCGCTCTACGTCATCCGCGCCAACCGCATCGGCGAGGCGAAATTCGGCGAGAGCGAGTTTAAATTTTACGGCGAGAGCTTCGTCGTAACCCCCGGCGGCGAGATCGCAAACGAGCTGAAAAACGAAGAGGGCGTGCTGATGTGCGAAGTGGACGCGGACGAGATCGCTGCGGCGCGCGGGCTGTGGAAATTCCGCAAAAATCTAGTCAGCAGGGGGCTTTTATGAACTACTTTCACAGACAGATCCAGCTTTGGGGCGAGCAGACGCAGCGCGCGCTTGCGGATAAGCGCATCCTGATCATCGGCGCGGGCGGGCTTGGAAGCAGCCTTTCTTACGCGCTCGGCGCAAGCGGTATCGGGCGAATCAGCGTCGTGGATTTCGACACGGTGGCGCTTCACAACATCCACAGGCAAATTTTATTCACGCTCGCAGACGAGGGTAAATTTAAAGCGGACGTTTTTAAAAGCCGCACGGAAAGCCGCTACGACGGCGTGAGCGTGGAAGTACACAAGAGCCGCGCGGAGGAATTTTTCGCTAGCGCGATAGGCTCGGGCGAGAAATTTGATCTGATTTTAGATGCGACCGATAATCTCGCCACGCGCGCGCAGATCGATGCGTTTGCTAAGCAAATAGGCGTGCCGTGGGTGTTTGCGTCGGTGGACAGCTGGCAGTGCCAAGTCTGCTTCGTGCAGAATGCGGATTTTAAATTTTTCCCGAGCCTAAACGCGACGCCTGCGGGCATAACGGCTGCGATCGTGATGTTTGCGGCAAGCTTTGAGGCAAACCTCGCTCTGCGTTATCTGGCGGGGCTTGAGGTCGAAAAAGACCTGCTTTACTATGCGAACTTTTTTGGCGGCGAGCTGGAAGTTAAGAAGATAAAATTGTAGCCTGGGCTCGGGCTAGTTTAAATTTAAGCCCGAGCTTGTGGGTTGACTTTATATCAAAAAGCTAACTTTGAGTATGTTGATTTAACTCTTCTTCTGTCATTTCATTCTCCTTAATATCTAGTTTTCATAAGATTCTTTTATTGCATTTTTTATCTCATCGGATGAGATCTCATCTATATATTTATCTAGCTTTTTTAAATTATCTTTATACGGCCGATCAAGCTTACGACCGTCTTTATCTCTGGTATACATATGGATGGATACCGCTTCCATTTCATTTAACTCGCTTGCAAATTTCGTATATTCATAAACATCTTTAAATGTAGAATTTCTATCTTTGCAATATTTGCGATATACCGTCGTTATAAGCGAAATTTCACTTTTAGGTATATAATAAGTTGCATCGTAGTTTATTTTATAATAACTATCCAAACTATATATATAGTTTCTATGACAATCATCATATTTTCGTTTTAGAAATTCCGGACTCGGTTGTCCACCTACGTTATACTGCATAAGCAGCTTTAAAATCGGTTCGTAATTTGGAGTGCCCGGAAATGTATCATACAATGAAAAATCATATTCGGTAATATCAAATCCGTCCGTCGGTTCCGCTTTATCATTTAATATTCCTTCAGGCACGACCTTCTTGATATCGTTTCCGTACCTTAGACCTACCGCAGAGTTTTGAAATTTCCAAATATATGGCTTGTAGCCGCTTTCTAATGCCATCTTCGCTATCTCATACATATTCGTATTCGTAAGATATGAAAAGAAATAATTCGGCTCTCCTATACTAATCATAGGGTAGTTGGTATCATAAATCAACGTAAAATTTCCATCGTCACTTATTTGCAAAGATTTTATATGGTTATAATTCGGCGGAAGCAGCCTATTTCTAACGACCTCCGCCTCTTCAAATTTAACGCCGTTGTCTAAAAGCAGTCTTACCGATTTAGTAGCATTATTTTCTATCGCATAAGCCATAGCGGATAGCTTGTATTCGTCTTTTTTATGTATATCCGCACCTAACTTTATAAGCTCCTGGGCAGTATTTGTATCGTCCCAAAAGCTAGAATACATCACGGGTGTTACCCCTCCGTGCATAGTATGATCGACGGATAGATTGTTATCTTTCATAAATTTTAAAATTTTATCCGTTTGCTTGCTTTTTAAAAGCCTTTTTAGCTCTACGTCTATGGCGGGTTCTTTAAATACGTTTTTCGGGTTTGAATTGTAATCTATATCCCAATAGCGAAACGCAAAGCTATCGACCTCTTCTTGGGTTACGTATTTGCTAAGACCCGGCACTTTTGAGACATTTGTATCGGCAGTGACGGTGAAATGGGTTTGTTTGCGCTCCATAAGACCCGATCTTTCGGCTAGCAGATACAGCGCGCATACGACCACCACGCAGATGGCATAAATAAACCGAAGTTTGAAGCTTTTCAAAATTTCCCCTTAAAATTTTGCTCGCGACTATATCCAATCAGTACTTAATAAAATATAAATACTATATAGGCGAAATAGGCAAAGCTAGCTGAAAAATGCGGTTAAGCCGGGTTTGAATGATGAAATCTTTCGAGTAAATTTGGCGAACGAATGTCGTCATAGACCATATTTGCGTAATCGTATCCCTATTTGCACGCTACGCTAGGCCCTATATACGAAGCTCGTTCGCCGTAAATTTACCGCAACGTCTTTGCGTAGGCTTTTCTTAAAAGCACAGGTCACCAAAAATTATCGTAGTGCTAATAAGCGGCGAGCCGCTGCCGTATCACAAAGAGTCGCTATTTTGCGGATCTGTTCGCAAGCTGCTCGCGCGGTCATAAAGCGCGCTTCGCGCCTATTTGCCGATAAAATTTTTCTGCAACCACTCCATCGCTTTTTCTTCGCTTTCAAATCTGCCGCTTTTGGCGACTTGAAACTGCCCCTCGTAGAAGCGAATTCTGATACCGTCTTGGACGCTATCTACCTTGATGCGCGTGATCCTGTCTTTGTTTAGATAGGTTCGTTCGTTTAGCTTTACAAACATCGTTTTCTCCTTTAAATTTAATGGTTTTTATCTGCGGCTTTACTTGCGTCTTTTTCGCCCTCTTTTTTCAAAAAAAGCTCCTTAAAGCGCTCGTTTGCGTAGTTTTCTATATCGCTTTGCAGCTGCTTATACGCGGCGATCAGCTCATAGGCACGTGCATTTAGCGTCGTGCCTGCGGCATTGCCGCCGCCTTGCTTAGTGCTAAAGAGCTCCTCTTGCAGATTTTTTTGTAAAATTTGCAGATGGCTCCAGCACTTTTTATAGTTCATCCCCAAAACCTCGGCGGCTTTAGAGATAGAGCCCGTCTGAGCGATCACATCTAGCACTTCGGTTTTGCCCTTGCCGAAAATGAGCTCGCCCTGCGCATTTTCGATCCAAGTTTTTGTTTTTACCCTCATTCTTTTGCCTTTCTTCTCCTTAAAGCAGCCCAGCTGACAATATTTCACGTCTATGGCGTGCTCCTTAAGCGTAGAGCGCACTGTATCGAACCCAACTCCGCCGCTAGCTACGGCGCGGGCGTCGCGGCAAAAAATCCGCCTTTTGTCATCCAAAAACGGATTTAGCTTTTTCAGCGCCTTTATGCTGCCTCCGCTACATTGCAGCTTGCCGAACTGTCCGAGTTCACAGCGATCTATCCGTATCCCTTCGCGTGCCGCAAGATCTCCTACTACGCCCGCGTCCACGCCTAATTTAGCGGCGATCTTAAACGCCGCGCCGCAATCAAGCTTGCCGCTTGGATTTAGTAAATTTAAAATCAGCCTTTTGATCTCGCTTGCTTTTTTATCGTCTATCTTGATATCTATCTCCATGCCGCCCTCTTAACTCAAAATTCTCTCTTCGCCGCTATAGACGTTTAAATTTTCGCCGCGCGCGAAGCCGCAAAGGGTAAGATCAAATTTACGCGCGATCACGACGCCGAGGCTCGTAGGAGCCGTGCGCGAAACAAGCGCGCTAATGCCGCTCATCACGGCTTTGGCGACCATTTCGGAGCTTAGCCTGCCGCTTACCAAAAGAAGCGAGCCCTGCGTATCGCACCCCGCCAAAACCGCCTTGCCGACCGATTTATCGATGGTATTGTGCTGGGCGATATCCTCGCCGATAAAATACTCGCCGCCCGCGGTAAAGAGCTTTGCGGTGTGCACACAGCCCGTCATCTCGTAAAGCTCGCACTGCGTGTAAAACTCGCTCATCAAATTTAAAATTTCACTCTTATGAAATTTAGCGTCTGAGCGGACTTTGCGCGCCGCCATCGCTGCAGGATCGATATTTGCGGTGGAGCTGCGCCCGCAGCCGCTGATGATGACCTTTTCGGCATCGAAGCTATTTAGCCGCTTTTCGTTTATCTCGCCGCAAACATTCACGCTAAGCCCGTCCGGCGCGAGCTCTATGCTTTTTATACGGCTTGGATCCGAGATCAAATTTTCGCTCAGCAAATATCCTACCGCGAGCGCCTTTAAATCGCTCGGAGTCGCCATCAGCGCGCCGAAACGCTTGCCGTTTAGTAAAATTTCAAGCTTGATCTCTCGCACCAATGTATCGCTTACGATCCTTCTTTCATCGCCTTTAAATTTAACTATCTCCGCCCTATAAATCGGCTCCATAGACCTTCCTTATTTTAATTTCGCCCGTATCGTAGTGAAATTTTGCTTAAATAGCCTTAATTCGCCGAAGTAAAGCCGTAGTACTGAAGCAGCGTGCGCAAATTTAAATTGCTCGCATTTTTGAATTTAAAAAATCGCGTGGAAAATTCCACGAGCCGCTCGCACCATGCGCGCAAGCGGCCATGAAGCGCCCGCAGAGATAAAATTTCATCAAATTTTGCCGCTACGTGCAGCCGCGATGAAATTTCATCTATGTAAAGCGGGCGGAGCTTGCCGCCCAAACTACCTATGCACCGGCGATAGATAAGGTTTCTCGGAGTGCATCGACATCTCGTTTTGTCTTCTGAACTCGATAAACTCGCTCTCGCTAAGCTTTCTGATATTTGCGATCGTCATCTTTAGCGGCGGGATGCCCGATAGCGGATCCAGATCGCCCGCATGCACGAGCTCGTTGCCGTCGGCCTCGCTGTAATGGAAGGTCGTAAAGATCGTGCCCTCTTTCAGATCAGGATTTATACGAAGCTTCGCAGCGATCTGACCGCGCTTATTTTTAACGAGCGCGTAGCAGCCTTCGGTAAGCTCGCGTTCGCGTGCGATGTCAGGGCTTACCTCGATGAGCGCGCCTTCTGCACCCGCACCGTACTCTAGCGCGCGACACTCCCTAGTCATTGTACCGGTGTGGTAGTGATAAACCTTGCGCCCAGTCGTAAATAAGCACGGATAAATTTCATCCGGAATCTCGCTAAGCGCGCCGCTTCCCACCGGATAATCATCCGGGATTTTCATCTTGGCTCTAAAATCCGCCTCCGCTTTAGCGCGCTCCTCTTTATCATCCACGTAAAGCACCGGCACCATTCTAAATTTACCATCAGGCAGCATCGATTTATGATCTGCGTAAAGAACCGGTGTGCCCGGATGATCTTCATCAGGACATGGCCAGCTTATGCCGCCTAGCTTATCTAGCCTATAGTAGCTAATACCGCCGAAAAATTTAGGCATTAATGCACGCACTTCGTTCCAAATTTCTTCCGCGCTTAAAAAATCAAACCCTTCAAGTCCCATTCTTTGCGCGATATTGCAAACTACCTTCCAATCAGGCTCTACGCCAGGGGCCGGCTCGCTTGCCTTGCGCGTGCGCTGGACACGACGGGAAGTGTTTAAAAAGGTGCCATCCTTCTCGCCCCAGCCGGCAGCAGGTAGTACGACGTCGGCCTTCTGTGCGCTCTCGGTAAAGAAAAGATCCTGCACGATAAAGCAATCCAAATGGTGCGTTGCATGCACGAAGTGCTCCGTCCAAGGATCGCTCATTACAGGGTTTTCGCCGTAAACGTAGAGCAGCTTCAGCTCGCCGCTATCCATCTTATCGGGAGCAATCGTAAGCTTAAAGCCTGGAGTCGGATTTAGCTCGAAGTGCCATACTCTGCGCGCCTGCTCCTGAGCGTAAGCGGAATTTACCGCGCCTGCCGGGATGACGTTAGGTAGCGCGCCCATATCGCATGCGCCCTGGACGTTGTTTTGACCGCGCAAAGGATTTACGCCTGCGCCTCGTTTGCCTAAATTCCCCGTCAAAATAGCTAAATTTGAAAGCGAAAAGACGTTTGAGGTGCCGTCGCTAAACTGTGTGATACCCATCGTGTAGCAGATCGCCGCTGCGCCTGCTTTAGCATACATTCTAGCAGCTTCGATTACGAGCTCTTTTTTCACGCCCGTCTCGCGCTCAAATCGCTCAGGCGTAAAGTCCTTAACCGCTTCTTTTAGATACTCGTAGCCGTGAGCGTAGTTTTTGATAAACTCGTCATCTTGTAGATTTTCAGCAATGATAACATTCATAATGGTATTTAGCGTCTTAATGTTCGCGCCCACCGGAATTTGCAAATAGATATCGGCTTTTTTCGCCATATCTGTGCGCTTCGGATCTACGACGATCATCTTGGCGCCGCGCTGCAATCCTCGCTGCATCTGCATAGCGATGATCGGGTGACACTCGCTCGTGTTGGTGCCGATGAGTAAAAATACGTCCGTATCGGTAGCGAATTCTACCAAATCGTTCGTCATCGTTCCGTTTCCTAGCGTGTTGGCAAGACCTGCCACTGTAGGAGCGTGTCAAAGACGGGCGCAGTGATCGACGTTATTGCTGCCCTGAGCTCGGAAAAATTTCTGAAAAACGTAGTTGTCTTCGTTATTTGAGCGCGCCGAGCTAAAGCCCATTATTGAGCTTGGGCCATATTTAGCGACGGTCTCTTTAAATTTAGACGCTACAAAATCATAAGCCTCTTCAAAGCTTACCTCCTCAAGCTTACCGCTTCTATCAAATACTCCGTTTTTTTTACGGATCATAGGTTTGGCAAGGCGTTTTGGGGAGTTTACAAACTCCCAGCCGAACATCCCTTTTAAGCATAGCTCGCCGTCATTTACATGGTGAGCCTGCGTAGGGCGCGCGTTTACGATCCTGCCGTCTTTTACGATAAGATCGATACCACAGCCGGTGCCGCAGTAAGGACAAGTCGTTTTGACAATCTTTTCTCTGGACTGCATAATATTCCTTTCAAGAATTTTGGTTTGCACGGCTATTATACTTTCTAGATTATAAAAGAATTTTTAAATTAGTGAATTTTTTTAAGCAAAATTTAAGCAATATGCAAATATCGCATATTAAATTGAATAGTTAAATTTTACGCTTTTACCTCGATAATGGCGGCGTTTTAGCGTAAAATTTATCGCTTATCGCAAAAGACGCTTTTTAAGCTAACTTTTATAATTTTAATAGAATTTTGAAATTCTATTACGCTCCGTTTTATTTCAAAGCACGATTAAATTTTTATGAAATTTTAATGCTAATTTATCGGTATAATATATTAATTTAATTAAATGAAAATCTATATTAAAATTTATCAAAAACTCGCTGTCCTGATAAAATTTAAGCCACTAAATTTAAAATTTATAAAATTATTATCTTATATCTGAAATCTATGTAGAAAAAACCTTGATTTTAATCTAGACTAAGCCGTTTTTTTATGCTATTATCCAAAACATTAATAGAAATTTACATTCTAAACGAAAGGTTAATCTCATGGATAGACGAGACTTTATAAAAAGCTCTGCAGCAGCGGCTGCCTGTAGCGTTGCGGGCATCAGCTTGCCTAGCAGTCTTAGTGCTGCGGACGAAGCCGAAAAAGGCTGGCGCTGGGACAAGGCGGCCTGTCGCTTCTGCGGCACCGGCTGCGGCATTATGGTAGCCACCAAAGACGGCAAGATCGTAGCGGTCAAAGGCGATCCGTTAGCGCCCGTAAATCGCGGTCTAAACTGCATCAAAGGCTATTTCAACGCCAAGATCATGTACGGCGCCGATCGCATTACCAAGCCTCTTTTGCGCGTAAATTCCAAGGGCGAATTCGATAAAAAGGGAAAATTTATCGAGATCAGCTGGCAACGAGCGTTCGACGAAATGGAGAAGCATTTTAGGCGAGCCTATAACGAAGGCGGTCCCGAGGGCTTTGCCGTACTTGGTAGCGGTCAATACACGATCCCGGAAGGTTACGCCGCAGCAAAGCTAGTAAAGGCGGGCTTTCGCTCCAATAATCTCGATCCTAATGCTCGCCAGTGCATGGCCAGCGCCGTCGTAGGTTTTATGCAAACTTTCGGTATCGACGAGCCTGCGGGTGTTTTCGACGATATCGAGCTAACCGATACCATCATCGCTTGGGGCGCGAATATGGCTGAGATGCACCCTATCCTTTGGTCTCGCGTCTCCGACCACAAGCTTCGCAACCCGGACCGCGTAAAAGTTATAAATCTCTCGACATACTCTAGCCGCACTTCAAACATCGCCGATATTGAAATTATATTCCGTCCAAATACCGATCTTGCGATATGGAACTACATAGCAAGGGAGATCGTCTACAACCACCCAGATATGATAGATGAGAAATTTATTAAAGAGCACTGTGTGTTCGCTACAGGCCCTGTGGATATCGGCTACGGCTTGCGAGAAGATATAAATCATAAAAAATACCGCAAAACCGAGCTTGACACCGCGGCCAAGCAAAAATCTAAAATTCTAAGCAAATCCGAGGGCGTTACCTTAGCATATCTGGGTATGAAAGAGGGCGACGTACTCGAAAACAAACACTCTGACAAATCAGATGCTCACTGGCTCATAAGCTTCGAAGAATTTAAAAAAGCGCTAGAACCTTACACGTTAGAATTTGTAGCGCCTTTGGCCAAGGGTGACGAAAGTGAGGATTTAGAGGCGTTTAAGACCAAGCTAAAGCAGCTGGCAGATTATTACATCGAAAAGGACCGCAAAGTAGTAAGCTTTTGGACGATGGGCTTTAATCAGCACTCAAGAGGAACTTGGGTCAATGAGCAAAGTTACATGGTACATTTCCTTCTTGGCAAGCAAGCTAAGCCCGGCTGTGGAGCGTTTTCGCTTACCGGTCAGCCTAGCGCTTGCGGCACGGCTAGAGAGGTGGGCACGTTTTCTCACCGCCTACCTGCCGATATGGTCGTGGCAAATCCGGCACACAGAAAGGTTTCCGAAAAAATTTGGAAGCTTCCCGAGGGTACGATAAATCCAAAACCGGGTGCGCACTACGTGCAGGCTCTGCGCAATCTCGAAGACGGCAAGATAAAATGGATATGGGTGCAGGTCAATAATCCGTGGCAGCAGATCGCCAACGCAAACCACTGGATCGCCGCGGCGCGCGAGATGGACAACTTCATCGTAGTAAGCGAGCCATATCCGGGACTAAGCGCAAAGGTAGCTGATCTAATCCTACCAACCGCGATGATCTACGAAAAATGGGGCGCTTACGGCAATGCCGAGCGCAGAACTCAGTGGTGGAGGCAGCAGGTCCTTCCTGTGGGTGATGCGATGAGCGATACGTGGCAGATGCTAGAGTTTTCCAAGCGCTTCAAGCTCAAGGATTTCTGGGGCGAGGTTAAAGTAAATGATAAGCTTACGCTTCCAAACGTATTAGATAAAATTTCAGAATTCGGCTATACGCCAGAGACTACACTATTTGAAGTGCTCTTTGCAAACAAAGACGCTCAGGCTTTCGCTGCAAAAGATCCAATTATGGCAAGCTTCGATAACTCCGAAGTAAACGGCGACTCTCGTAGCGTAATCGGCAGCGACGGCAAAGAATTTAAAGGATATGGTTCTTTCATCCAAAAATATCTCTGGGAAGAATACCGAAAATTCGGCACCGGTCACGGACACGACCTAGCCGATTTCGATACATATCACCGAGTGCGCGGTCTTAGATGGCCGGTCGTAGACGGCAAAGAAACACTTTGGCGCTTTAACGCCCAATACGATCCTTATGCCAAAAAAGCGGCTCCGGATAGCGACTTTGCCTTCTACGGTAATGCAAAGGCAGCGCTTCCTAGCGGCGATCTGAAATCCGCTACTTCTGGCGAAGAGAAAACAAGCCTTGCAAATAAAGCTAAAATTTTCTTCCGTCCATACATGGATCCTGTGGAAGTGCCAAGCGAGGAGTATCCTTTCTGGTTATGTACGGGTCGCGTACTGGAGCACTGGCATACGGGCACTATGACTATGCGTGTGCCGGAGCTTTATCGCGCGGTGCCTGAGGCAAGATGCTATATGAACGAAGCCGACGGCGCCAAAATCGGCGTACAACAAAACGAAATCGTCTGGATCGAGTCACGCCGCGGCAAAGTCAAAGCTCGCGTGGATTTTCACGGACGTAACATTCCGCCGAAAGGGCTTATTTTCGTGCCGTTTTTTGACGAGAAGGTTTATATCAACCGCGTCACGCTCGATCATACCTGCCCGCTTTCAAAAGAGACCGACTACAAAAAATGCGCGGTTAAAATTTACAAGGCGTAAATTATGGATAGGCGTGAGGTCTTAGGTATTCTTTCTTTAGCTGCTGGCGTAGGCGTTCTGGGGCTCGGAGTCGCAAACTCCGGCGAGCACGCCAGACTCCGCCCGCCCGGAGCTATAAGCGAGAAAGAATTTCTTAGCAAATGCCTAAGGTGCGGACTTTGTGTCGAGGCGTGCCCATTTGATACACTTAAGCTTGCGAGCTTTTGCGATCACGCTATTGCAAACGGCACGCCGTTTTTTATCCCGCGCGAAATTCCGTGCTATATGTGCGACGACATACCTTGCGTCGCAGCCTGTCCTAGCGACGCACTAGATAAAAGCCTGGTAAGTGAAGACTCCAAGCTTAACGTGCGTCTATCGAAAATGGGCGTTGCGGTCATAGATACCGAGCATTGCATCGCTTATGCCGGTATCCAATGTGACGCGTGCGTGCGAAGCTGCCCCGTGATGGATAAGGCACTCAGGATCGATTACCGCCACAACAACCGCACCGAAAAGCACGCCCTGCTCGTGCCCGTCGTAGATAGCGACTACTGCACGGGTTGCGGCAAATGCGAGCATGCCTGCGTCACGAAAAAGGCGGCTATCAGCGTCGTGGAGCGCGAGCGCGTCATAGGAATTTCCAGCGATAACTATGTCAAAGGCTGGATCAAGGGCGACGACGCGAAGCTAAAGGACGCAGACACCAAAATCAAGCTCGATCCGCAAAAAAGCAGGGACTACTTAAATGAGGACGATCTAATGGAGGGGGCTAGACAATGAAATACACTATTTTAAGGCGTTTGAGCCAAATCTCTATTCTAGTCCTTTTTATTTTAGGAAATAATTTCGCCTTCAAGGCCGCGAGCGAAAACGGAATTTTATCAGGAATTCTAAAGGGCAATCTAAGCTCGTCGAAACTTTTCGGCACGATTAATCTAAGCGATCCGTTTGCGACGGCGCAGATGCTTCTAGCTAGCTTTTCTTTGGGCGCTACGGCGGTTATCGGAGCGCTTATCGTAGGAGCATTTTATGCGCTTATAGCGCCGCGATTATATTGCTCGTGGGTCTGCCCGATAAATTTACTGACCGATCTTGCCGCATGGCTTCGTAAAAAATTTGGCGTGCACACCAAAATTTTAAACGTAAATCGCAAAGCTCGCTACGTCCTAGCGGTGCTAGCGCTTGTTTGCAGCGGAGCTTTCGGCTTTGCGGCGTTTGAGAGCGTAAGCTTTATCTCGCTTTTCGCGCGCGCCGTCATATCGCTGAGTGCTAGTGCGTTTGCAATCGCACTACTGATCGTGGTTTTTGAAATTTTTGCAGGCGATCGTACTATCTGCTCGCGGTTATGCCCGCTCGGCGGATTTTGGGCTGTGCTTAGCTATTTTAGCGTCATTCGCATTCGCCACGAGGTTGATAAATGCACGATGTGCGGCAAATGCAAAATGGTCTGCCCCGAAGTGCAGGTACTTAAGATGGTCGGGCGCGAAAACGGGCGCGTTAGCAGCGAGTGTATCAGCTGCGGACGCTGCATCGACGTATGCGACGACGATGCATTAAATTTTAGTATATTAGGAGTGAAAAAATGAAAAAAATGGTTTTAGGCTTGGCTCTTGCGTGCTGTGCGGCGCTGTTTGCCGCGGACAAGACAGCTTCTATAGATGCCGACAGCTTGGGCTTTATAAAAAGCGTGGACGAATCGGCGCAAAATAAAAATTCCCTGCCCGATTTCAAATATAGCGAGGATGCTCCGGGCGCCGCTTCGAAAATCGAGCGCAGCTTCGAAAACGCTCCACCTCTTATACCGCACAGCTTAGAAGGGCTTGTACCGATCACAAAGGATAACAATATGTGCGTAACCTGCCATATGCCCGATGTCGCTAAGGATGTAGGCTCTACGCCGATTCCAAAAAGCCACTTGGTGGACTTTCGCACAGGCGCGGATCTAAATGGCACGCTAGCCGAGCAGCGCTTCAACTGCACGCAATGCCACGTACCGCAAGCCCAAACCAATCCGCTAGTTAAAAATAATTTCAAAGCCGATTTTAGTAGGTTTAACGACGCAAATTCCACTTCTAATCTCATAGATACGCTAAATCAAGGTGCCGAGGTTGAGTAGGAGCGCGCGATGAAATTTTTACCACCGCTGCTACTTTGCGCCTGCTTCATCTATGCCGGTAGCGGCGTCGCGGCACCTAGTGGCGCTGTGGGCATAGATGCGCCTGCAAAGATCAAACACGCTAGCTTCATACTAGAGCTTGACGCAAATGTCGCGGTGCTAAAAAATCTAGACGGCGAAATTTACGCAGGGCTTGACAACGGCAAGCTTTATAAAATTACCATTAGCTCTGCGGAGAATTCCGCGCAAAATTCTGCAACCGGTCAAAATTTTGCAGATCAAAATTCCGTCGCAAGCACAAATTCCGATGCGGCGCAGAATTTCAATGCAAAAGCGAGCGTAAATTCCGCAGCGGCAAATTCCATAAAGCAAAATTCTGCCGAAAATTCTACGGCATTAAATTCCGCTCAAAATTCCATCTCAAATTCCGTGGCGGACGCAATCTCCAAGACGCTAATTTTCGCCCTGCCCTCGTCCAAAAATTACCTAGACGAGCCGATGGGCGCTACCATATTCGACGTCGATAAACTAGGCGAGAAGTACGCATTTTTGTATAACGGCGACGCGTTTGAAAAGATGCTGGGCGTGTTTGCAGGCGGCAAGATTACGCACTACAAGCTACCGATGACGGGGATCAAAAATGTCTATTTCTACGATGACGACACCGTGATTTTACTAGGTCTTGGTAGCGAAATTTTATACTTCGACCTGTCTAGCGGCAAGGTAAGCTTCGAGCAAAAGCTCACCATCGCCTCTTTGGGCGGCAGCGCCTACGACCGCTCCAGCGGAACGCTACTAATCTCGTGCGAAGGCGGCATCGTGTTTTATTTCGACGCGAAAGCGAAAAAGCTTATGAGTCAAAAGTCCCTGCACAAGGACGGGATCTACTCCGTGGCGCTGCTTGGCGATCGTATGATGAGCGGCTCGAACGACAAAGAGAGATCGTGCTACTACGAAAACGGCGATTTCGCTAAATTTTATAACGCGCATTTTGCAGTTTTTGCCGTGGCGCTAAGCCCCGAGTTAGGCGCTTTTACCGTTAGTAACGGCGTGCGCGTGATCGATAAAGCAGGCGAGATCGTCCGCAGCATCGAGCTGGATAACGACATCATCAACTATCTGCTTTTCGCAGGAGAGTATCTCGTGGGCTCGGGGTACAATAGATATATCTACTTTTGGGAGTTAAAATGAATATTTCAAGCGTCGTGATCTATCTGGGCGCAAATACCGACGTAGCGGCGTTTCGAAAGGAGCTGCAAAGCATCGGCGGCTGCGAGTTCATAGCGTGCGAGAACGGCAAGGCGGTCGCCACGATTAGCGCGGAGAGCTTCGATGACGAGATCGCCGCATTTCGCGCGATAGAGGCTATAAAGGGCGTAAGCGAGGCTATGATGATCTACTCATACTCCGATCTGGACGCAGACATCGCCGCGGCAAACTCCGACAACGGTGAGCAGATAATGCGCGAGCTGGACGAAAAAGACCCGAGCCAGATCAAATACGGCGGCAAGGTGCGGGTCTAAACCGCCGCCGCAAATTTTAAAATTTCAAATTTTACTACCAAATGCAAATTTTAAAATTTAAAATTTTACAGCTAAATTTAATCGCGCAAACGAGTTTAGAATTTTTGCAGCAAGCCGCTTTATCGCAAGCGTGCTGCGGATTATGAGCTCGCCAAGCTTGCATTAGATAATATAGCGCAATCTATCCGAAGGGGTAAGCTTGCGCCTGAAGTACCTTTATATCATAGTTTTTCTGATTTGCGTTTGCATATTTATCGCCTTGCTGCCTACGTATAGAATTTCAGCGACCTTAGAAGCGCTTGATTTTCGCGATAAAACCCTGACGCAAAGAGAGATCGTAGAGCTAAATTTAAAAGATTACCTAAAAAAGCTTCATTACTTAGATAATTATCCGCAAATAGATTTCGGCAAGATGGCGGATATTCACTTAGACAAAAACGGCTATGAGAGAGTAAGATTTTCATGGTGCAACGGCGATAAATATCCAGACGATAGATGCGAATTTTGGAAGCTGGATAAAAGGCTAAATTTTGATTATCTAATGGATCTGGGCTCTAAAATTTGCAAAGACGGCAAGCCTATAAAAAACGCCGAAGAGATTATAGAAAACGACGAGGTTTTAAAACTACGGCTATTTTATCCTTGGGAGCAAAAGCATTTGATTGACGAAGATGGAAATTTTATAGATAATTTTATATATATGAGGTTTGGAGATGGCGCCAACCACTCATTCGACCTATTTACTGATTTTGTATTTATAAGTAAAAATGACATACAATTACCAATTATGTACGAAACAAAAACTAAAAAATTTGACATAATTACTCCAGAAAACAGATGTTATAGGTGGCTTTTAAACTCTATATTTAGGGATGTAGTTTATCAACAAAAAAAGAGCATATACCCGTTTTGCTATAACTATAAAAAGATAATTGATGAAAATATGGATTGCAATAGAGAATATATATTTTCTTTCATTTCAATATACGACAAGGGGAGCAATCTCGATTATGAAACGATATTTTATAATAAAAATTTATACTATGATAAACATGAGACGGACATACTTTTCAATCAATACCAAAATTTAAAGAATCAAAAGAATAAGATAAATTTTAACTCGCAAGGAGAAAGCGACGAAAGTGGGTATTGAGTTGCAGGGCATTGCCTGCTAGAGCTGAAGTTAAAATTCCTTCCTTTATATCCACTGCTTTAAATTTAGACTCTAATCTACAAAATTCCGACGCGGCGCGCGCGGTGCAGCTAAAAATATCTGCGCTGCCGCATGACGCGACCCAAAATAACCTCGCCGATACTCGCGATCTTTGCTCTAAAATTCGTCAAAAAGCGCGAGCAGCAGCTGAAATTAAAATTCGCCTTTAAATTTGAAGCCTTTAAGCCCGCGCAAGAGCTGCGAACGGACAAAAAGCCGCGAGGGCGCAAGAGCCGCAAGGGCGTGCTGGCATTGCGCTTTATGGGCAGCATTTTC
>NZ_CALIMW010000058.1 GCF_938045405.1 uncultured Campylobacter sp.
AACTTGTAAATTAGGTATTTTATGTTTTTGCGCACCTTGGCTCCCTGAAATTTCGCGAGATTATACGTCAAATTTGCTTTTAATCGGCTCAAATCGGCAGGAAAATTTAATGAGTTAAATTTAGCCAAAATTTTGAGCGTAGTTTAAATTTGCAGCTCGATTTACAGCTCAATTCGCGGCACGGAATTTTAAAATTTAGAAGCGCGGTATGTTGGCTAAATTTAAAAATGTAGCGCGCGATGTGTCATCTCCGTGCTATTAAAACAGAAAGCGCTTAGCTAAATTTAAAACCACTCCGTGCGTTCGATAAATTTCGCCATGATTGCTAGCCTGCCGCTTCGGTCAAATTTAAAATTCTACAAACGTGCATAGGCGCCGTTTTGAATGGTACGACGATCGGCTGTGTAAAATTCTACTATTTTGCGCGCGCGGCGCCTGATTTTGAAATGGCGTCCGCGGGGCGAAATTTTAAAATTCCGTTATGCGAATGGATTTAAAATTTCATAACAGACACAGAATTTTAAAATTTAAAATCTCAAAATTCTAAAATTCCGAAATCTCGCGGCGCGGGCAAATTTAAAATTTAAAAATCGAACCAAATTTTAAATTCCAAATCAAGCTAAATTTCAAAACTATAAGTCGAGCAAAATTCCAAATCCAAAATTTAATGACTATGCCCCAAGTGTCCGCCTGCGCCATTTGACCTTACTTCGCAGATGAGCTCGTCAGCGCATTCATTGTCGCTACTTTCAAGCTGCAGCGTCGTGTGCGTGATGCCCAGATGCTCCACTTCGTGCGATATTTCGCGCAAGATCTGCTCCGCCTCGCGTACGCTTCGCTCGCCGCTAACTACGATGTGAGCCGTGAGCGCGTTTGCGCCGCTCGTGATGCTCCAGACATGCAGGTCGTGCACCGAAAGCACGCCGTCCACGCCACTGATCTGCGCGACGAGCCCGTCCAGGCACACGCCCTTTGGCGAGCCCTCCATCAGGATGTTTAGGCTCTCTTTTAGCACGCCCCAGCCGCTTTTTACGATGAGCGCGGCCACGAGCAGGCTAGCCGCCGCGTCCGCCCAGCCCCAGCCGAAGCACATCATCGCCAAGGCCGCCGCGATCGCGCCCACCGAGCCTGCAGCGTCGCCCAGCACGTGCAGGTAGGCGCCGCGCATATTGACGTTTTCTCTCACGTCGCCGCCGCGCAGCATGTATAGCGCCACGACGATGTTTACGGCAAGACCCAGCGTGCTGATGGCGAGCATCCCCGCGGTAGCTACTTCTGGCGGATTTTGGAAGCGCCGCGCCGCCTCGATGACGATAAAAATGGCGATGACGATGAGCGTGACGGCGTTTATCGTCGCGGCTAAAATTTCGATCCGTCTGTAGCCGAAGGTCTTTTGCAGATTGCCTTTGCGTTCGCCGAATTTAAACGCAAATAGCGAAAGCCCGAGCGCCGCGGCGTCTGATAGCATGTGTCCGGCGTCCGAGAGCAGGGCGAGCGAATTCGTCGCCAAGCCGCCCGCGACCTCGATCAGCATAAAAGCGGAGATTATAAGGAAGGAATTTCTCAAAACGACCTTGTTTGACGTGTGCGAATGCGCGCAGTGGGCGTGATTTTCGTGCATTTTGACCTCACTTTTGGGCAAATTTTAGTTAAATTATACCTCAAAAAAGCGCTTAAATTTTATTTATATCACCTTCTAGTCCGGCATCTACGCGCTTGCCTATGTCTTTTAACCTGCTAAACTCTTCCACTAGCCTCGGCGCGTCATCAAGACTGATCGCAAACGTCCAAAGATAGGTGAGCACCGAGTAGATGTGGCCCGCGTTTGCCTGCTTGTGTGATAGCATAAATATCGCCAAGCTAAAAATCGCCGCCGCGCTCGCGCCGATGATAAAAAAGCTCATCGCCTCTCTGTTTGATATGCGGATACGAAGCTTTGAAAGCACGTCGTAGTGGCGCTTTAGCGTGCGCTCATCGCCTACGCTTATGCGTCCTGCCTCGCGCTCTAACTGGTTGTTTAGCTTTAGATACAAGCGGTCGTTTTTGGCGATGTATTTGGGTAGCAAAACTCCAAAAATCGCAAGCAGGGCAAAAACTGCCAAACCTACGTAGAACTCGATAAATAAAAGCATGATCGCCGAGCCGAAAATCGATACGACCGAGGTAAAAAACACGGGAAAATGCTGCTCAAAAAAATCCACGAATTCGCGAGATAAATTTGCTCTTGCGATTACGGCGCTTTCGTCTTTTGCGGCTCTTTTTTCGTTCATTATCACGCTTACGGCAAGCCCCGCGTATATCCTAGTAAATACCTGCGTATCCACGCGCCGTCTAATCGAGCCAAGCCCCCAACCCACGAACACCATGCACGAGTAGCTAAGTGCCAGAAGCGTATCGCCTGCTACGATGGCGTTTATGGCGATGCCGGCTAGTACGGGATAGACGAGAAATAGCCCGTTTTCCGCCAAAACTAGACTAAACGTTAAAAACAGTTTTTTAAAGTTTTTCTTTGCGATGAGCGTTAGCGTCTTAAATGCGCTATTTTGCATAAAATTCCTTTGGTTAAAATCGCGCGGATTCTAGCTGATTTTAAAATTTGAGTCAAATTTTGCGGAATTTTTGCTGTAACTCTTGACATTACAACAAAATTTTATTATACTTCGCTCATCGGTTGTAAGTTATAGCATTACAACAAAAAATCTAAGGAGAAAAAGATGTCAAACTATAAGATCGTTTCAACGAAAAACGAACCGAGAGTCGAGCTAAAAGAAGCTCTAGGCTTAAGCGGCTGTGAGCTCTCTATCAACGAGCTTCCTGCAAACGTGAGCGTGCCGTTCGTGCATTCGCACAAGCAAAACGAGGAGCTTTA
>NZ_CALIMW010000059.1 GCF_938045405.1 uncultured Campylobacter sp.
ATACCGCGCTAAGCCTTACTGCTCGTAAAAGCCGCTCGGTTTGGAGATCGTGTCGATGTAGATGTTTTTGGTCTGGGTGTAGTGATCCAAGATCATCTTGTGCGTCTCGCGACCGATGCCCGATTCTTTGTAGCCGCCAAACGGCGCGCCGGCGTGGATCTGGTTGTAGGTATTGACCCATACGCGACCCGTCTCAAGCAGGCGTGCGACCGTGAGCGCCTTTGCGATGTCGCGCGTAAATACGGCGCCGCCTAGTCCGTAGAGGCTGTCGTTCGCCATGCGGACGAGCTCGTCTTGATCTTTAAATTTAATCACGACGCCCACAGGACCGAAGATCTCCTCCTGCGCCACGCGCATGTCGTTGCGTACGTCCACGAGTAGCGTAGGCTCGACGAAAGCCTCTCCCGCGCTATGTCGCTTGCCGCCCACGGCGATCTTAGCGCCCTCCTCTACGCCGATTTTTACGTACTCTAAAATTTTATCGGCTTGCTTTTTGTTGATCTGGCATCCCATCTGGGTGTTCGGATCGAGCGGATCGCCCACTTTGATACGCTTAAATTTCTCCACGAGCGCCGGTACGAATTTATCGTAGATACCCTCCTGCACGAAGATCCTACTTCCTGCGCAGCAAACCTGACCTTGGTTGAAAAGGATTCCCAGCTGCACGCCGTCGATCGCAACGTCGAAGTCGCAATCGTCAAAGATGATATTTGCGCTCTTACCGCCAAGCTCAAGCGTAGCGGGGATGATCTTTTGCGCCGCGGCTAGCGCGATGCCCCTGCCGACTTCGGTCGAGCCCGTAAACGCGAGCTTATCAAGCCCTTTGTGAGTGCGGACGAACTCGCCTGCCTTGCTTCCCTTGCCAGTTATGACGTTGATGATGCCCTTTGGAAGCAGCGGCGCGATCAGGCGGATGAACTCCAAAATGCTAAGGCTGGTTTCGGAGCTTGGCTTAAATACGCACGTATCGCCCGCAGCAATCAGCGGAGCGAGCTTCCACGCGCCCATCAAAAACGGGAAATTCCACGGCACGATCTGTCCTACTACGCCGATCGGCTCGCGCAAAACGACGGATAGATAGCGCTCTTTTAGCATATTGGCGCTGCCCTCCTCGCCCAAAATCACGCCCGCAAAATAGCGGAAATGCTCGATCGACCACGCTACGTCTACCGCGCGCGTCTCGCGGATCGGCTTACCGTTGTCGATAGTCTCTACGGTGGCGATGAACTCGGCGTTTTGCTCTAGGACGTCGGCGATCTTGTTTAGCAGCGCGCTGCGCTCATAAACGCTAGTGCGGCGGAAGCTCTCAAACGCCTTACGGGCTGCGGCGACCGCTCTATCGACGTCCGCCTTGCTAGCATCTGCGATCTTTGAAATTTTCTCGCCGGTAGCGGGATTAAAAACGTCTAGGCTCGCGCCGCCTTCGGCACCCACAAACTCGCCGTCGATGAAAAGCTTATAGCTTGGTTGGATTGTAGCCATGCTTACTCCTTTGTGAAATATGACATTCGCTATTATATATCCGCGGCGGTTAATGCGGCATAAATTTCGGAGCGAAAATCGGTTAAAATTTCGTAGTGTGCAAATTTAAGAAGTAACGCGGCGTGCGCGAAATTTTAAAATTTGATCTGAGTGCGCGACAGCGGAGGGTTTGAGGAGTTTTGAATCCGCGTGAAATTTAAGCCCTCGCGAGCGGCGAAATTTCAAAAGGTAACGTTTATGAAACGAGAGTGGAAATTCGGCTGCGCGAAATTTTAAAATTTCGCTCCGATAAAATTTTAAAATTTGGCTCCGCCTGGATTTTAAATTCGGCTTCGTTAAAATTTTGAAATTTTGTAAGGTAAAATTTTAGAAACATTTTGCGGAATAAATTTCTAAAACTATCTTTAGCGGAGCGGGCGAGCGGTTTAAATTTACGGCGCACGGCACGTGCGACGATAAATTAGCGAGCGCGACTCAAGCTTATACGTAGCCCAAACTATAGCCTGCCGATAAATTTTAAAATTTTGCGGGGTAAAATTTCATAATTCGGCTTCGTCGGAGTTTTGAATCAGGCTTCGTTAAAATTTTAAAATTTAGTCTAGTTGAGAATTTTAAAATTTTGTGAAGTAAAATTTCAAAAATACTTTTCGGAATAAAATT
>NZ_CALIMW010000060.1 GCF_938045405.1 uncultured Campylobacter sp.
ATAGCCTTTTTTAAAATTTTGCGGTAGCACGATAGTCCAAATTCCTTGCCTAATCATGCAAATGTAAGTGTAATCTGCATAAATTTAAAGGAGCAAGCATGAACGAAGTAGATAAAATTTTAAAAGACGCCGCGAAGATCACCGGCGAGCTGCATCTCGCCTATGGATACGTTCAGACGCCCATACAAGCGTCTAGCCTCTACCGCCAAAGCGGGCCCCAGACTTTACGTAAAGATCTACGAACCTAGCGCGTGCTTGTGTCTACGCGACGGCAAAATGGTGGAATTTAGGGCAAGCGGTATCACTACGACATGCAAAAATTCCTACAATACTGCGCTAAGCCCGCTTGATTTTCAAAAGCGCATTAGGTTGCAGGAAGCCAATATGTCTTACAAAACGGCGATACGACGGCGTCGCAGGCGGTCTTTGACGTCTGGTACGAAAGCTCGTCTTAGTTCAGCAGGGAGTACGCGAGGATGTCTGGCATGCCGCCTAAAGCCCACGCACAAACGCTTCACGACTAAGAACGAGCAAAAAAATTAAAGCGATCGGCTTGGGTGAGCTTTATAAAATTTTAAAATTTTATGGCGGGGCATAAACCGGAATAACCGCACAGCAGAGCGGCATCTGCGACCGACATAAACCGATCGCAAGGTATTGCTCGCTATCAACGAGGCGGCGTCCGCTACCGAAACGAGCGCTCAGTAGGGGGAAAACGCGGCGCAAGAATATAGCCTAAACGCAAGAAGATAGACATAATACAAGGACCGCTCTGTCGCAGAAAAACGGATGCGCCTCAGCGATGATCGCGCCCCCCCACTTGCCTGCCGTCGCGCTAAAAGTCATTGCCCATCTTGTTGCTAAATTTTATAATTTCAATCGTGTGGCGTTTTATCACGCGACCCGCATAGGCAAAATCAAGTCAATCGAAACTTTTTAAATAAATTTAAATCAAGCTGAAATAGAAAAAATTTTCTTAAAAGTAGCTATATTAATATCATAAAATTTCATAAAAAATTTATTTACACTGATAAAAACACAATTTTTAATATATGTCTAATAAGCAAAATAGTAATATTTTTACGATATTAAATTTCAGTAAGAAAGGAGAAAATATGGAATTTTTGATGGTTCTGATGTTTTTCGTCGCGGGCCTTTTGTTGTGGTTTAGACCTGAGAAAAAGCGCGCAGTTATGGGCTTTGGTATCGCGGGTATCACTATACTCGTCATCATGATGGCGTGGGTGAATAAATTTGCCGTCGTGCCTATGGGAAATTTTTAGGAGCAAGTAATGGAAAGTATGCAAGATAAAATGTCTCAAAGCCTCATTCGCGGCGCTGAAATTTCTGCGAGCTGGGGCGAAGATGAAAAGCGGTTTTTCAATCTTTTCGCCCTCGCGGCACTCGCTCTCATCGCTTTGCCCGTAGGTATCGCATGCCTTATTTTGGGCTTTGGTATGGGCGATAGTCCCTGCATCATGTGCTGGCACGAGAGATTTTGCATGGTAGCGATCTCGTTTATGGCGCTAGTTATCGTTAGATACGGCTTTAAGGTCAAATACCTCGCTGCAATCCTCTTTTTAGCATGCCTCGGGCTATACGACGGCTTTTTGCACTACAGCCTCGACGGTACCGGCGGCGGCTACCTCGACATAAAGCAGGGCTTCGGGCTCGAAATTTTAGGCGCACACACGCAGTTTTGGGTAGTAGTGGTGCATTTTTGCGTCATTATATTTTTGGGCGTGATTTTGCTGCTAGGCAAAAACGTAGGTAAAATAATGCAAAAAAGCGAAGAGGGCGCATACGGCGCGGTTTTACCCAAATTTGCGCTAGGCAAAGTTGCAGTTGCGGCCTTTGCGATCATTATGGCTTTTAACTGCGTGCAGGCCTTTATCACCGCAGGCCCGCCGCCCTATCTAGCCTCCGCGACGCCTTCGCGCATGAGCATCGATCCGTCAAAGTGGTTTTGGGAGCTTGATCACTGGGAGGAAACCGAAATTGACTTCCGCGAAAGCTGGAATCCAAAACTACCGAATTTACCGAAGTGAGGTCGCGATATGAGAAAAATTTTAACCTTAACCCTTTTGTGCGCTGCACTGGCGCTGGGCGGCGAGTTTAATCTAAATCCTGCGGACGGCGCAGTGACAAATTTAACACCATTACGTAAAAGCGGTGAGATAACATTAAATTTAAACAACAATAATCCCATCACAGGGCTTGACTACAACGCGGCAAGCGGAAGCTTCTTGCTCGGTACGCTAAAATTCGAGCTCTACGAAATGGACGGCGAGCTAAAAACCGTAAAAAGCTATCTACGAAGCACGCCCGATTGGATAATGCAGATGGAAGAAACCGTCGCAGCGAGCTTTTTTAAAGACTCGGTAGGGCTCATGAGCTATAATAAAACCTATGAGTTTTTCAAGCCCGCACCGAACCAAAGTAAAGAGGAAGCAAACAAGGCGTGGCGCTATCTGCACGACGGATACGAAAATTTCACGCTCGACTTCAAGGACCGCTACTCCACCGTGCGCGCTAAGCAGCAGTTCATCCTCTCGTGGGATCACTCGGATTTCTACGGCGAGTTTTTTGTCGCTAGCGTGCCAGATAACATAAAGCAAAGCTGGAGCGTGGCGAGCTTTAGCGACGCCGACAATCTACTCTCGAGCGAGTTCGTGCCGAGCTTCGATGAAGCTCTCGGCGTAAAAGACGGCAGGGACATAAACGACTACTATATCACGGGTATGGATGCGCAAGGCGAGTTTGTTTATCTACTCTCGAAGCAATACTCAAGCATCCTAAAGCTTGATCCGCGCAGCAGAAAGATCGTGGAGATTTATAGCTTTGAAGGCGCGAGCGACGCGCATGCGCTAGCTGTCAAGGATGGAAAATTTTACGTCGCGTCTAGAGAAAACGGAGCGAATAAAATTTTCGTTTTTGAGAGGTGAAATTTAAGCCGTCTTTGGCGGCTTAAATTTAATTGATTTAAACGCAAATTCCACATCTAAAATTATAAAATTTTGATTAAACATTGACTTCTAAAAAAATACATTAGTGCCGCTAAATTCCAGCGTCATTATATATGGATTATAAGTGCTGTGAAATTTTAAAGCTGCGAACGCCCAATATCGGCACCGCGATACCCTCTTCTGCGACCGCGTCCCCGTGCTCGGTCTGCGTAAAATAAGCAAGAACGTCGTCGCCTACAAGTCCATGCTCATCCAAATAGTGCGCGAGCAGCGCGAGGACCCTTTATCACGAAGCCGCCCAGCTCGGAGAAAATTTGCCTTTTCATTCGCACCTTTCTTTAATCGCCGTGCGCGTCGTACGCAGAAATTTTACCGCTCATTTGCCCTCTTTGTTTTTGTTTTGTAGCGCCGATGAAATTTTATCACTGCGCTTGCAGCAGGCTAAATTTTATCTCTGCGATCGCGCCGAGAATGAAATTTGAGCTCCATTTCGCGCTCAAATTTTACAGCCCGCGGCTTTTCCAGCCGCCACTCATACCTTGGCACTTATCTACGAGCCAGCGCCCATTCTTGCGCACGAGCAGGAAGCGGCGCGCAAAGCCGTGTTCGTCCTTGGCGTAGATGTAAATTTTATTTTTGCTCTTGCATTCGGCGTCCGTTAGCTCATATCCGCCGTAGGTGCCGCCCTCCATCATTGAAAACGAAATACCCTCGGGGCGGAAGCCGCTGCGCCTAACGGGCGTGCAGTAGCGCGCAAATAGCTCGTCGCATCTACGCTGCACCTCACCGTCATCCGCGTCGTCAATTCGCGAAGTGGCAAATTTCTCCCATTCGCTCATCGCCGCGAAAAACGCGAGTAGCGCGCCGCGCGCCGCCGCCAGGTCATCTGGATCAAGCTTCTTTTTGCTCTTTGCGGCGTCTCTTTGCACCTGCTCAAACTCCGCAATTTGTTCCTTACTAAACCGCCCGCCGCTAAGATAAAACTGAATTTTCGTATCCGCCGCGGCTAGCAGCCCCGCAAAGCTTACGCGCGAATTGACCAGGCGCAGCGATTTTAGCTTCGGGATTTGCACGATCGCTTTTAGCCCCTCATCCGTGATGCTAACGTTTTCGATACCGATGTGTTCGAGCTTGGCGTGCCCCGCAAAGTATCTAAAGCCCTCGCCGCTTATCTTATCGCTATCTTGCAAAAACAGATACGCAAGCTTCGGCAGCGTGGCTAGATGCTGTAGTGCCGCGTCCGTGATGGCCGTGGCTATAAAGCCCATATTTACGAGGCTTTTTACCTCGCAGATGCGGCGCACCATCTCATCGGTGAGTGCTACGTTTTCGTAGTGATGGCCTTTGCAGTAGCGCTCGCTAACCGCGTCCAAAGCCTCCTGCATCGTGATCTGCCTCATCATCTATCCTTTAAATTTGATTTTAAAATTTTAGTGAAATTTTATGATTTACGCAAGGAGTTTAAATTTACGGTGCAGATTTTAGCTCGCACCACAATTAAATTTTGCGGCAATAGTGCGGTTGAAGCATGCTTTCGTCGATGAAATTCGGTGTAGAATTTCAGCGCCGCTTTTTAAATTTAGCTCGCCGCGTAAGGTGGGCGAGCGGCGCCTTTGCGATTAAATTTTACGCGTCATTTTTCGCGGCGACGCTTTTCTTCGATGCCGCTTTGTCCTTGCCTGCGCGCTAGCTCGTCAAGCAGGGCGTCCGGATGGATATTGTGCGCCGCAAGTGCGAGCAGAAGGTGAAATAAAAGATCCGCTCCCTCGTAAATCACGTCGTATCGCGGCTCGCCCGCTCTGTGTTCGCCGAAGCCCTCGCGCGCGACGTCTACGTAAAGCTCGCTACGCGAGAGGTCCTTGCACGCCAGTGCGAACTCGCACGCCTCCTCGGCGATCTTTTTGAGATAGGCGTTTTCGCCCTTCGCGTAGAGCGAGGCGACGTAGGAGAGCGCAGGCTCACCGTTTAGCTTGCGATCCAAGCAGACGTGATAAATTTCGTCCAAAATGCCGTACGGGCTTTTTTCTGCGGAGTTTTCGAGCGTAGAATTTTGCGAGACGGCGTCTAAATTTTGCTCGCTGCGCTCTGCGGCGGAATTTGTGAACGCAGAATTCGTCGCAGCGGGGCTTTGCATTACAGAATTTTGCTTACCGCAGGAATCGGTAGAATTTTTGGGCGTTAAATTCTGCAAGCCGTCGCAGGAAGCGGAATTCTGCTCTGTGCGAGAATTCGCGGAATTTTTCTGCACGAGAGAGGTTACAGAGCCGTGCTCTGCAAAATTTATCGCGCCGCAAGCGCTCGGGCTCTCCACATTTTCGCCGCATTTTTGCAGCGAAATCTCTTTGAAAAAACAGCTTCGCGAGCCCGTGTGGCAGGCGGATCCGCCGCATTGCTCGACTTTAAGTAGTAACGTATCGTTGTCGCAGTCCAAAAACACCTCTCGCACGAGCTGAACGTGCCCGCTCTCTTCGCCCTTTTTCCAGATGCGCCCCTTGCTGCGCGAGAAGTAGTGCGCGTAGCCGGTACGCAGCGTTAAATTTAATGCCTCTTCGTTCATATACGCGAGCATCAAAACCGCGCCGTCACCAGCATCCTGCACGATCGCGGGGAGCAGCCCGCCCAGTTTTTGCCAATCTACCTTCATCTTTGATCCTTAGTTTGCGAAGTCGCGCGCCTTAAATTTAGCCGCCGCACGCGGAATTTGAGTTATGAATTTACGAAGCGGCGCGCCTCGTAAATTTAAAGAGTAAACCTGGCGGCTAAATTTTAAGCGACCGCTAGGTTTAAGCTGCTGCGAGCGCGAGTTTTGCTCATCGCGAGCTTTCGCACTCGCCGCTAAATTTTAACCCATAAAATTGCGAGTTAAGCTTATGCGCCAGGAGCAACCTGCTATTAAATTTAGTTCGCGAAGTTGGGGCGCATAGCCGCCTGAAATTTTAATTTTCCCGCTCGATGGCACTTTGCTTCGCCTTATCTTTCGTATCGACCCAAATATTAGGCACCGCGCCGCCCGGCGTTAGGAAAATTTTTGCGTCGCTGTTTTCGCGCAACGCCTCGTTAAATTTAGCCTGCGTCTCGATCTGCTTGAGGCTTAAAAGATTTGCATCCAAGCTCTTTGCGATCTCTTTGTTGGCGTAGGCTTGCGCGTCGGCTTCGATCTTGGCGGCATCGGCACGACCTTGAGCCTCGATTTTGACGGCGTCTGCGTTACCTTTGGCAAGAGCAGCCTTTTTAAGCGCCTCTTGATTTGCGCGCTCGACCTCGTATTTGGTGCGCTCAGCCTCCTGTTTGGCGATCTGCACGCTCTCGATCTGCTCCTTTACCTTCGCCGGCAGGATGATCTCGCGAAGCTGCACGGCTAGCAGATCTACGGGCGAATTCGGCAGTGCTTCGATATTTTTGCGGATGCCGTCGTCGATCGATTTGGCGATCTCGTCGCGTTTGGTAGGCAGCTCCTCGGCGGCATAGTTGCCGATGACGCTACGCACGACGTCCTTTACGCGCGGATCGATGATCTTATCCTCCCACAAAAAGCCCCACTCGGCGATCGTGTTGGGCGCCGTGGCTTCATTGAGCCTGTATTGCACGGTGATGTCGATGCTGACGGGCAAATTTCGCGAATCTAGCACCGAAAGCGAGTTTTTACTAATGATACCGCCCGCGGTGCCGCTTTTAGTAGCGATACCCGCGCTCATATCTTCGCTGCTGGTGTAGTTGATGATACGCGTGCGAGTATCTACGACGAATACGTCCTGTATGAACGGCACGAAAAAGTGAAGTCCCGCGCCAAGAGGCGTCGGATCGTATTTACCTAAATTTGATTTGATCCCCACTTCGCCCGATTGGATCGTGACGAAGGGCTTTGCGATCACGAGCAGCGCGATTAGCGCGATTATCGCGTAAAGCACGCCGCTAAACTTGCCCATCCCTCCGAAATTAGGAATTTTAAAATTTAAATTCCCGCCTTTTTTGTCGCTGTTTTTCTTATTAAAATAATCATTCAAATCCGCTGGCATGCGCGTCCTTATTTAACGTATGTGAGCCAGTGCTCAAATTTAGGGTCTTTGCCCGTGACGACGGCGAAATACGCCTTTTGCAAGCGGCTCGTAATCTCGCCCATCTCGCCCTTGCCGATGATCCTGCCGTCGATGTTGCTAATCGGCGTGACCTCCGCGGCGGTGCCGGTAAAAAACGCCTCGTCCGCCGCATAGAGCTGATCGCGAGCGATGCGCTCTCTGCGGACTTCGTAGCCCAAGCTGTGCGCGATTTCTATGACCGAATTTTGAGTGATGCTCTCTAGGCTAGTGTCGTTCGGCGGAGTGATGATGACGCCCTCTTTTACGATAAATAGGCACTCACCGGGACCCTCCGCGACGAAGCCCTGCGGATCGAGCAGTATCGCCTCATCGTATCCCGCATCGACCGCCTCAAAATTTGCCATCTGCGAGTTAAAATAATTCGCGCTCGCTTTGGCTTTTGC
>NZ_CALIMW010000061.1 GCF_938045405.1 uncultured Campylobacter sp.
ATTTTATTTATCATTTATAGTTATAGAACTTAATTAAATTTAAAGAATTCCCAGCTTTACGCCTTTATCTCTTAAATTTACATTTTTTAAAATTACAAATTTTTACTTTAAATTTAAAAGTATTTTCATGAAATACATGCGATGAGATAGTGAGTAAATTTTAAGATTTTAACTTGAGAAATTTTAAAATTTTATCATAAGTGAGCGGAATTTTATCTACGCGTAGTATATAGCTGGCATCATGGCAGATTAGTATTTCTAGGAAGCTGCGCCTAAGATAATTTATAAAATTTAGAATTTTAAAATTCTAAAAAATTGATAGCTCGCTGATTGCGTAGCCTTGTTCGTGCGCAAGCATGCAAGCTTCACGGATTAAGGCGCGCTCGGTGCGATACCGTGTTTATCATCGATGAGTTCCGCTTCGTTTAATTGCTTGTATTCGTCGCAGCCGATCTGCTCTGCTAAATCGCATGCTTTCCCGTAAAATTCTTTTGCTAAGGATCTATCTTGTTTAATGTGCCATCCATTTTTGTATAAATCCCCGAGATAACTACACGAGTCTGCATCCCCGCTCTCGCAAGTATTTTTAAGCAAATTTAGCCCGCTTTGATATAGGCTTTCTGCTTTTTGGTAATTGCCTGCTTTGTATAAGTCTCCCAGAATCAAGCACGCCGCTGCCCTGCCGCCATCACAAGCCTTCTGGTATAAATCCGCAGCCTTTTTGAAATCCTTCTCTACGCCCCTACCATCTATATATAGATCCGCTAGGCGCTGGCACTCATATAAGTCGCCTTCATCGCATTTCTTTTGATTTATTTGAGCTTTCTTTTGGTACAAAACAGCCGCTTTTTTATATAGAATCTCTGCCTTTTGCAAGTCCTGTCTGACCTTGTTGCCGTTTTTATATAAATATGCAAGGTTATTGCACATATCTGCATCACCGTTATCGCAAATCATTTGACGCAAAACCATAGCCTTGTGCTTGTCTCTTTGGGCGCCGATACCGGATTCGTATAGAATTGCAAGCAAATCGCACGAAAGCATATTGCCGCCGTCACAAGCCTTTTGGTGCAGGCTCGCCGCCTTTTGATAGTCTTGTCTAACGCCATAGCCTTCGAAGTATAGTCCTGCAAGCTCATAGCAGCCGGTCATATCCCCGCCGTCGCAAGCTTTTTTATAAACGTCCGCTTCCTTTTGATAGCTCTGCGTGGTATTGATGCCGAATTTATATAAACCTCCGAGCCTATAGCAGCTTCGCGTATCTCCGCCGTCGCAGCTGCGCTGCCACATTTTTATCGCTTTAGAATAATCGCCGTCCTTATAGAGCTTATCCGCGTCTTCAAAGACTCCACCCATGCAAAACATAGCTATAACGGCTAGATAAAGATATCTTTTCATTTAATCCCTTTAAAATTTCCGTAAATCTACTCGCGCATTCACGGTGTAAAATTCTGCATTTAATATTTTATGATCTCGGTTTGCGCGTGGGCTTAGCACATAGCTAGCCCTAGCAGAACCGAGACCGCGCCTAGCTCTCCTTCAAAAGCTTGGTTAGCGCCGTGCCGCTTTCGTCATGCTTGCGGATATTTTTATAAATTTTATTGAAATAAATTTCTAAAAATTCCTGATCGTCGATTTTCTCTTCGCCCTTTTTCGGCACGATCTTTCGGTACTCGCCGCTGCTTTGTAGCTCGAATGCAAGCTCATTGTCGCTTAGCTGAAGCTTTAAAATTTCTTTTAGCTTGTTTTGCAGATTTTCGTTGTAAATCGGGCTCATCAGCTCCAGCCTGCGTTCTAAATTTCGCGGCATCCAATCCGCGCTCGCGATGTATAGGCTGGGCTGCGCGTGCGCGAAATAAAAAATTCTAGCGTGCTCTAGGTATTTGCCGACGATCGAGATCACGCGGATATTTTCGCTAACGCCCTTAAGCGCGGGGCGCAAGCAGCAGATGCCGCGCACGATGAGATCGATCTTCACGCCCGCGGTGCTTGCTTTATACAGCGCCTTGATCATATCGCCGTCGACAAGAGCGTTCATCTTAGCGATGATCCTGCCGGCAGAGCCTTTTTTCTCCTCGTTTTTTATCATCGCAAGGAGTCGCTCTTTGATCTGCATCGGCGACATAGAGAGGTTGTCGAGCTTGCGGTTTTTGTTGTAGCCCGAGAGGATGTGGAAGAAATTCGTCGTGTCCTTATCGAAGCGGTCGCCGCAGGTAAAAAAGCTCACGTCGGTGTAAATTTTAGCGCTAGAGCCGTTGTAGTTGCCCGTGCCTAAGTGGATATAAAATTTTAGCTTGCCGTCCTCTTTTTTGATGATCTGAGTTACCTTGGCGTGGACTTTAAAGCCCGTGATGCCGTAGATTACGTGCGCGCCGGCGTCTTCGAGCGCCTTCGCCCAGTGCAGGTTGTTTTCCTCATCAAATCTCGCCTTAAGCTCTACCATCACCGTTACCTGCTTGCCGTCGCTTGCGGCCTCGATCAGGCTCTGGACGATCGGCGAGTTTTTCTCCACGCGATACAGCGTCATGCGGATCGAGATGACCTTTGGATCCTTGGCGGCTTCTTTGATGAGTTTTTGGACAGGATCGAAGCTCTCGTAAGGATGGATCAGCAGGATATCCTCCTTCTCCATCGCGCTCATAACGGAGGTATTTTCGTTAAAGGGGGGCAGCGTCTTTGGCAGATACTGAGGATGGGCTAGAAAGGAAAAATCCTTATTGGAGGCGATCTCCCAAAGCCCGTCCAGCGTAAGCGGCACGGCGCATTCATATATATCTTTGTAAAAAATTTTAAGATGAGAATTTAGAAATTCTAAAAGCTCGGCATCGGCGTCCTTTTCGATCTGAAGCCGTACGAAAGCCCCCTTGCGGCGCAGCTTAAGCCCTGCTTCCAGGATCATCATAAAATCGTCCGCTTCCTCCTCCTCGATCACGATATCTGCGTTTCGCGTGACGCGGAAAGCTGCGGAGCTGATGAGCTTATAGCCCGGGAAAATTTCCTCCGCATGGCGCTTTACGATGGTGCCGATCGGCACGTAGGTGTTTTGTGCGACCTGTACGAAGCGCGGAATCACGCGCGGAATTCTAATCATCCCGAAATGCACCGACTCAGGCGCGCCCTCGTCGCAGAGCTTGACTGCGAGGGAGAAGCTGAGATTATTTAGATGCGGGAAAGGATGGGTCGCATCCACTGCGATCGGGACGATGACGGGCATTATCTGCGAGAAAAAAAATTCGTCCGCTACCGGCTTTAGCTCGGGCTGTAGCTCGTCGTAGCTTTTGATAAAAAGCCCGTTTTTGCAAAGCTCCTTTTGGATGCCGAAATACTGCTGCTCAAGCTCGGTTTGTTCGTTTCTTAAATAGGAGCGGATCGCGCGCAGCTGCTCAAGAGGCGTCATCTCATCGTCCCCGCTGGTTATAACGCCGGCGGTAAAAAGCTGCTTCAAACCCGCCACGCGGATCATATAAAATTCGTCTAAATTCGTGCTGTAAATCGCTAGAAATTTTAATTTTTCAATTAGCGGGATATCCTTTTTGCATTGTTCCAGCACGCGGGTGTTGAAGCGCAGCCAGCTTAACTCGCGGTTTATAAAATTATTTTGTGTTTGCATAAAAACTCCTTTTTGAATATTAATTCTAAGATTATAGCCCAATTAAGATTAAATTTTAAAGTCCGAATTTCATGAGCTTGCAAGTGGGGCAATTTAGTATTTAAAATTCTGCCCTAATTCCCTATTTTTCCTAAATCCTTGCACATTTGCGCATTGCCGTCTTTGCAGCCAAGCTTTAAATACCGCCTCAAATATAAAATTTGCTCTTCCTCCTCCTCGCTCATATCAAGCACCCATTTGCACGCTTGTTTTATTGCGAGTTAAAAATAGCGCTTTCATTTCAGCCGCTCTAAACGATATAAATTTGAATCAGAAAACGACGTAAATTTTATCTCTTTGCTATCGGCTACGCTTTGGTTGCACTCTACCGCGACCGGCATCATTAAGATCAAAAGCGCCAAAATTACGGGATAGAATTTTTTCATTATTGCTCTTTGCCCTTCTTTGGATTTGCCATCTTTTACTCCTTAATTGAATTTGCGTTGTATTTATCAGTTATTTCTTTAAATGCTTCTAGCGCACACTTTACGGGATCGTGTTCCTCCTCATCTCGTAAGCAGTTTTCTAAAGCCGTCTTTAGCGCGCAAGATTTTAGTTTAAATATTTTTTCTTTTTCTAGATGCTCTGAATACTTTTCGCAAGCTATAGTGTAATTATGTGCCGCTCTTTTGACATTGCCTCTTATCGCAATATCATGAATTCCTAGGTTAAAACAAGAGGCTGCGATACCCGCTTTACAAGATTTTTCTAAAGGCACAAAAGCCGCTTCACGCATACCGAGCTCTAAACCCATAACATAGCCCAAATCATCGCATTTTTCCATATTACCGCTATCGCATTTTTTAGATAAAATTTCTATTAGTTTAGTGCATGAGCTATATTTGCCGTTTCCTTTATTGCATTCGTTATAAAGATTTTGTTCCTCTGCCGTAGATTTGGCAGATAACGGACACGACAATATCATAATCAATAAGAATAAAACGCCAATACTTCTCATTTCAGCTCCTCTACAGTTCTTTTTAAAAGAGCCTTGCCCTTTATTATCGGATTGCATTCTTTATCTTTTAAACAGCTCTTTAATTCCTCATTCATTCTACAAAAAAGCTCACTATTCTTCAGCTTGCTATCGCATACTTTTTCAAAACTCCTAATTGCCCTTTGTATATTGCCGTTAAATTCTATATCTTCCCAACCTAGCCCCATGCAATATTCGATAAGGTTAGCATCGCACAGCTTAATCAGATATTTCATAGCTTCCTCTTCTCTAAACAAAGATTGTAAAAAATCACTCTGTATAGTACATGAGCGCATATCACCATCCTCGCACTCTTTAGATAAAATTTCAACGAGTTTATTGCACGATCCATATTTTCCGTCACCGTAATCGCAGGATTTAAAAAGCATCCTTTGCTCTTCGTTATTAAAATCCTCTAACTTTATCAAGCTTGTCAAATGCGATTTTGCTGCAGCAGGAATCGCCGCAAATGCCGTTATAAACGCAATTACCCAAATTTTAAGATAGAATTTTTTCATTATCGTTCTTTGCCTCTCTTTAGATTCGCCATCTTTTACTCCTTAATTAAAAATTTTAATTTTGCATTATATTTTTAGCCGTGTAGTAAATACTTTCTATCACTTTTAATGGATTACATTCGCTATTGCTTAAACACTCTTTTAATTTATCTTCGGCCATGCAAGATACTCGTAGAAGTTTTTCATCTTCAATGCCAAGCTTGCAAGCTTTTGAAAAACTAGCATGCGCTCTATTTATATTATCTGTGCGCCCAAGCTCATCAGATCCTAATTTAAAGCAATAAAACGCCAAATCCGCATCGCAAGCTTTCTCTAATGGTGCGATAGACTCTTCAGTCTTGCCTATCTCATATAGCACATATCCGAACTCTCCGCATTTTTCGGCATTACCGCTATCACAATGCTTCGATAATATATCCGTTAGCTTCGTACAGGCACTATATTTCCCGTCGCCCTTATTGCAAAGCGAATGTAAATTTGCTAAATCCTTTTCTTTAAAACCAAAACCAGCATACGCACACTAGAATGCCAACATCGCTATCAACACCAAACTTTTCATATCATTGCTCCACAATCCAGTTTAGAAGCTCTTTGCCTCTTTTTATCGGATTGCATTCCGTATCTTTTAAGCAAATTTCAAGCTCGTTTTTAAATTTACAATATTCCTCACTGCCGTCGATTTTGGCATCGCAAATTTTATCCAAGCTTCTTATCGCCCTATCGATATTTCCCGTAGCTGCTATATCTGTCGTCATTAACGAAACGCAAGACAACATCAAATTTGCATCGCAAGCCTTGCTTAAAGGCGTGATAGCGTCTCTGTATCGTCCGAATGCCGATAAAAACTCTCCCGCAATCTCGCAGCTCCTAAAATCTTCATTATCACATCTTTTGGTTAAAATTTCAGCCAGTTTCATACACGCGCCATATTTCCCATCGCCGCTATCGCAAGCAATCGCTAAATCTTTTTCCTCTTTGGTTTTTAATAAATAATCCAAGCCTTCCGCTGCCGTAGCGGGGATCGCTGCAAATGTCGCTATAAATGCGAATGCTGAAATTTTAAGATAGAATTTTTTCATTAGCACTCCTTATTTTAAGCGGCAATTATATATAAAAATTTTTAGCTGCTTCTTAAAAAATTTAAGAGGCGCGGCGGCGCGATAAATGTGCCGTAATCCCACCCGCCTGCACTTAGATGAAATTTTAAAATTTCGCCGCCCGCTACGCACGAAAGCTCCATAATCCGCCGTAAAATTTCGCTCGCAATGGGTCTAAATCGCGCCGTATTTTCACACGGGATAAAATTTTATAAATTCAAAAGCCAGAGGCGCTGTTTATTGCATACCCGCTGCGCTGCTTGTTTTGCACCGCCTATTTTTTGCCGCCAGTTTCACTATCGTTTCGTACCTACCGAGCCGCCCATTTTGATGCACGCCGCCCGCCGCCCGCTACGCACGAAAGCTCCATAATCCGCTGCCCTACTTCGCGTCTAAATTTAAAATTTCACTCGAAATTTCATCTATCGTCACGTTGAAATCCTGTGCCAGCGCGCGCTTTAGCTCCTCTTTCGCCGCCATCATATCGCGCACGATCGCAGCTTCAAACTCCTCTCGGTTCAGCGCCTCGTCGCCCTTGGCAAACGCAAAATCCAGCCCGAACCACGTAGCCACGGCAAACGCGGGCACGCATACCACCGCGCCCGGGCCGCACACGAGCCCCGCACTACCGCTGGTTGCGCTGGCGCCCGCCTTGGTAAGGGTCTTTGCGCCCGTTTTAGCCGCAGTTTTAGCGAGGCTCTTGCTTATCAGCTTTGCGCCCAGCACGCCGCCCAACGCCCCTAGTCCCGTCCCGCTCGCGCGATACGCCTTGCTTTTTAGGCTGAAGCTCTGCGTGACGTTAAGATCGATTTTCGCGCCGTATTTTTTGAGCGTAAAATTTAGCGAGCTCTCATAATTTTTGACGTTCGCCGCAGCTATTTTAGCGATATTTTCGCCAAAATCTTTCGGAAAACTCTCGCTCACAAAGCTCGCAAATTTCTCATTCAGATACGCCCCCGCGTCATCGTCCCACACGCCGTGCCACAGCACCAGATAATCGCTCAGAAACGAGTAATTGAAATCCGCCATTTTCTGTGCGCTAAGCCTCGCGCCCTCGTCGTAAACGGCGTCGATGTAGCTATTTAGCGCGGATGCGGCGTTTGCCTCCGCAGCGAAGCGCGTGGCGTTTAGCTCGCCTCTTAGCGCGTCCGCCTCTCGCGCGCTTAAGATCAGCCGCTCGCCGCTTTGCAGCACGATCTGCACGCCCGTCTCGACCGCGCTTTTAGGATGTGCGCCCTCCGCTCCGCTGCCTGCCGTGCGCGTCTGCGCGGCGCAGATCAAACACAGCGTGACGTAGGCAAGCGCGAATATCGTGCCGCTAAAGCGCCCTATTTTGGGCGCGGCTGCGGCTCGTGGCATAAAAAGCACGAAGGCGCAAAGATGCAAGATCGCGCAGTAAAAGAGGAAATCTCCCGCGCAGATCAGAAACAAAAGAGCGATTTTTAGCGCGCTAGGGCTCTGCGACAGCGCCAGATCAAACAGCGCGTTTTTGTAAAATTTCAAAGCGTAAATTTCATTTAGCAGAGCGGATCTGAAGTGCGCTTGCGGCGCGGTAGATTTTAAAATTTCAAAAATTTCGGCTACCGATGCGGAGCTTGGCGCGGAATTTTTGGCAGAACTGTCGGCGGCCATACTCGGTGCGGCGGGATTTTGGGCTAAATTTTTCGCTGCGGCTGGGCTAGTCGTAGAATTTTTAGCGTTGATTTGCGGTGCGGCAGCGGTATTTGCCTTTGAATTTTCAGCCGAGGCCTGCACCGCTCTGACGGAGCCCGCTTTAAAATTTGCGGGCGAAGCGGTGAGATTTTTAGCGGCATCTGCTACAGGCTTGACGGCATTGCTCGTCTCGGAATTTCCGACAATTATGGCGGAGTTATTCGTCGCGGAATTCTTAGCGGCGTTAGCGGCGTTATCTGTTGCCAAATTTCCGACGGGCGCGGAAGCGTCATTCCTTGCGGAGTCTTCGGCGAATGAAGCGGTGCGGGCGGACGAAGTAAAATTTATCGCGGAATTTTGAGCGTGTGCGGCTAAATCCGCAGCGTCCGCAAGCCGTAAATGGGCTAAATTTAGAGTGAAATTTACCGCTACGGCAAGCACGGCGAGCAGCAAAATGCTAAGTTTGAGCGATAAAATTCTAGGATTTTTAATCTCTTTTAGACTGAGCTTCAGCACCGCTAGGCGCATCAGAGCAAGAGCTGCAGGCAGTGCCGCTAGCGTCACGAATAGCTCCGCGCCGCGCAGATCCGCTAGGCCTAGCGCCAAAGTGACGCTTAGGAGGATCGCACCCGCGAAGGCCAAAATCCCGCTTATGAGCCTGCCTCTAAAAATTTTAATCAAAGTCCCGCCGCTGCGAAATAGCGCTGCATTGGCGCGCTGCTTAGCCTCGTAAAAAAAGCTAAATAGCACCCGAAATAGCGCATAAGCCCAAAACGCCGCCAGCGCGCAAAAGCCCGCGTCACTGAAATCCTGCGCGTAAAGCGCGAAGCAAAAAACGCTAACGATCAGCGCTAGCCTAAGCGCTATTTCACAGATCCAGCGGCGCGTCGTCGTCATCGAGCCTGTTTGCCTCATTGATCTTTGGAATGCCCATCTCTTCGATATTTAAAGGCGGCGCGGGTTTAAATTTCGCCTCGTCCTCTTGCGGCTCAAAAGGCGGCTCATCGCCATCGCCGTTTTCAAAATACACAGCGTCCTCTTGCTGCGTGTTCTTTGCGCCTTGCGATACGCCTTTTGCATCTTGCCGCGCGCCTTTCGTGCCCCGCGATGTGTCTTTTACGCCCTGCGGAGTGCCCGATAAATTTTTATGCACGTCTGTTTCGGGCGCGACACTGCCCGCTCTTGCATCATCTAAATTTTGCTCCTCAAATTCTTGCTTTTGCGGTGCGTCCTGTGCCGCGCGACGCACCTCTGCTAAGCCCTGCTCTGCGCTAAGCTTAGACTCGCCGTCTATCTCCTCGCCGTCCTGCGCATCGCTTTGACCGGAGCTAGGCATCTCGTCAAAGTCGATATTTACACTGGAATTTCTGGCGCCGGCAGAGCCTTGTGTAAAATTTTCGGATGAATTCTGCATAAAATTTTCCGAGAAATTTTGCTGCAAATTTTGCGCTGCATCAGGATTCGGCATATCGAAGCGCGGCGCGGCGGTCTCATCAAAGCCCTGATCTTGCAGCTGCGAGACGTAGTCAAGATTGTCGTTTTCGTTAAAGATCGCGCTCTCGCTGGGCTCGCCGCCGAAGCTCGTATCGACGAAGCGGGTAAATCTGCCCTGAAAGCCCACCTCGATCGTCCTGCCCGCCTCGCCCGAGCGGTTTTTACCGACGATGATTTCGGCTTTTTCCTGATAGTCGTTGCGCCTAAACACGGGCTCGCCCGCGTCCTTGCCCTCGGCTTCCAGCCGCGAAATGCGCTCGCGCTCCATCTGCTCTTTATAAACCTCGTCGCGATAGACGAAAAGTATGATGTCGGCGTCCTGCTCGATCGCGCCGCTTTCGCGCAGATCGCTTAGCATCGGGCGTTTGTTCGAGCGCGCCTCAAGCGAGCGGTTTAGCTGCGACAGCGCGATGATCGGGATGTTTAGCTCGCGCGCCAAGAGCTTGAGTCCGCGTGAAATTTCGGCGATTTGCAGGTGGCGCTCAGAGTAGTTGCTCGTGCTCGTCATAAGTCCGATGTAATCGATCACGCAAAGCTCGATGTTGGCGTCTGCGGATTTGAGTTTGCGCAGCTGGGTGCGGACTTGGTGGATGTTTACATAGCCGCTGTCATAGACGAAAAGCGGCATATTCAGCACCGCGTCGCAGGCGTCGTTGAAGCGCGTCCAGTCGTCGTCGCTGAGCTTGGCGCTCATTATGTCGCTTAGCGGGATCGAGCTAAGCGCGCTTAGTATGCGATACATCAGCTGCACGGAGGGCATCTCGAGCGAGAAAAATACGACGCCTTTGCCGCTTTGCAGCGTTTTCATCATCAAATTTAGCGCAAAGGCAGTCTTGCCCATGCCGGGGCGGGCGGCGATTATGATGAGCTCGCCCGGCTTTAGCCCCTTCGTGCAGTCGTTTAGGAAGCGAAAGCCCGTATCCAACCCCACGAGCTCCGAGCCTGCGAGCGCTTTTTGGCGTTTCAGCTCCTCTACTACGTCGGCGATGATCTCGTGAGATTTTTTGATACCGCCGTGGCGCTCCTCGTCGATGAGCTCGTAAATTTTGGAGCTGATTTTATCGGCAGTGTCTTTGCTGCGCACGGCTTCGTTTACCATCGAAGGGATCTCGTGCGCGACCTTGATTAGCGAGCGCTTGATCGATTTTTCGCGCAGCTCAAGCGCGTATTTTGGGGCATCGACTACGCCGCTGGTGGCTACGACCTCGGTAAATGCGCCATCGTCGTAGCGCTCGGCTAGCCATTTTTTAACGAAGCTCGGCGCGATCGGCTCGTTGTGCGAGGAGCACTTGACGATCGCCTCGTAGATGTCGGCGTGCGGCTTGTAGAAAAAATCGCCGACCGAGATTATCTCGCTCAGCTCGCCGTATGCGTCCTCGTTTTGCAAAAGCGAGCTTAAAATAGCGCGCTCCATATCCAGATCGTATAAATTTGCAGGCACATTCTGCTTCGTTGCCATCGCTTCCCCTCGTTTCGCATTTAAATTCTATAAAATTTCAGACTCGCTTCCGCAAATCTCTGCGGCGCGATAATTTTAAATTTTATAGAATTTAAATCTTGCCTCTTAGCAAAATTTTATCGGGAGGAATTTGTATAATTTCGACCGCTTTAAATTTTGCTATCTAAAATTTCATCCTCGGAATTTTTGACTTTAAAATTCCACCGGCTTGAAATTTCGCCCTTTGAAATTTTGACTCTTAGAATTTTGCTCGCCTTAAATTTTAGGTGCAGACGAAATCCAGCCGGATGAAATTTCGCGGCGTATCGAAAGTTCATCCGTCAAGATTCCGCTTTGCGGCACGGAATTTTACCGCTTAAAATTTCGCGCGGTAAATTCTGCACTATAAAATTTCGCTTCAAATCGCGAGGTTGAAATTTTAAAATGAAATTTCAAGACGAAATTCCAAAGCTACAATTTTAAACTCAAAAATTTCACACGAAATTTCAGCGCTAAAATTTCAAGCCCAAAATTCCAAGCCGTATTCCCAAAGGCTCAAATTTAAAAGCGCCGCCTTAAGGATGAAATTTTAAAATTTCACGCCAAGACGCGCTGTACCGATGAGCCTAAATGAACCGCGACGAGCCCGAGAGCACCTTAAAATGCCGAGCAAACTACAACTAACCCAAGCGCACCAAAATTCAGAGCCGAGCCGCCCAAGCTACGAATCATAGCGATATTTAAGCCGCTAGGCGCCGCAGCTCTCACGCTCCTTCGCGAGCCCGCACCTCGTCCTCGACCTCTTGCAAAAACCGCTCCACGAGCTTGCTCTCATCGAGTTTGGCGACCACTTCGCCGTGGCGCATCACGATGCCGCGCCCGTTGCCGAACGCGATCGCCACGTCCGCGCCCTTCGCCTCGCCGATCGCATTTACGACGCAGCCCATGACGCTGATATTTAGCGGCGTTTTGATGTGCGCGGTTTTTTCTTCGACGATTTTGATCGCGCTTAGCAGATCGCTTTGCAAACGCCCGCAGGTAGGGCACGAGATGATATTGACGCCGCTTTTTTGCACGCCCGCATCCTGCAGGATCGCGCGCGCGACGCGGATCTCCTCCTCAAGCTCGCCCGTGATGCTCACGCGCATCGTATCGCCGATCCCCTCCATCAGAAGCGCTCCCAGCGCGATCGCGCTCTTGATGCTCGCGTGAAATTTCGTCCCCGCCTCGGTCACGCCCAGATGAAAAGGATGCTCGCACAGCGGGCGCAGCGCGCGATACGCAGCCACCGTACTCGGCGCATCCGAAGTCTTAAGCGAGATCGCAATGTCGCTAAAGTCCTCATCCTCAAGCAGCGCGGCGTTATACAGCGCGCTTTGCACCATCGCCTCCACGCTGCGGCCGTATTTTTGCTCAAACTGCTCCTCGAGTGAGCCCAAATTTACGCCGATACGGATAGGTAGGCTGCGAGCTTTACACGCGCGCACGACCTCTTTGATGCGATCCTTGCCGCCGATATTGCCCGGGTTTATGCGGATAGCATCGACAAACTCCGCAACCTGCAGCGCTAAGCGAAAATTAAAATGGATGTCCGCTACGATGGGAAGCGGCGAGCTTCTTTTGATGCGTGCGAGCGCATCCGCGTCCTGCTTATCGAGCACGGCACAGCGCACGATGTCGCAGCCCGCGAAATACAGGCGGTTTATCTGCTCTAGCGTGCCCTCCACGTCCTTCGTTTTAGAAAAGCTCATCGACTGCACGGAGATGGGCGCGCCGCCGCCGATTTTGACGGAGCCGACGGAGATTTGGCGGGTCGGATAGCGATTTTTCAAATTTAAGCCTTTAGAATTTTTTGCGCTATTTTATTCAAAACGGGGTTAAAATTTAATAATTCGCGTTTGCCAGCCGCCGTAGAATTTCGCCTGCAGAATTTCACCTATTAAATTTTGCTTTTACGCTTGCAAAAAATTTCATTTCGCCGCGAAATTTGAGCAAATAAAGTTCTATAAAATTCCGCCATCTAATAAAATTCTAAAAATTCCGGTAGCAAATAAAACTATACAAAATTTTATGGCAAGCGAAATTTAATAAACCACGTAGCCAAGCAAAATTCCGCAAACTTAGCAGGCAAGCGAAGTCCTGCGACGTAAAATTACAAAATTAAGCTCTTAAAATTTCGGCGAAATTGTAACCGCAGTATCGTCGCAGTGCCCGTTCGTGCAAAACGAGTGCAGTCTGGTTTATCCTAGCAGCGCGGCATGCAGCCGTGAAATTTCAAAGCGCATGGATGAAATATGAAAATTTTATTTTTAATTGCAGCGTAGGGGCATTGTTTCGCACGGCGGCAAAGCCGAAAAAAACGTCAGCCGTTCGTGTTTTGCACACCGCGCCAGTATCGCGATCTTATAGAGGCAGCAAAATTTAAACCGCCTACGCATATAAATTGCGCCGGCGTGCCGCCTAGGTTAGCGTACTAGCTCCATATTCACCTTGACCCTGCTCATCTTGTCCTGCAGCATATCCATCACCGACTCATTGCGCGACGAAGCGTCATCCGTCGGGGCTTCGTGCTGCTGCCACTTACTTTTCGGCGCGGCGGGGCCCCACTGCGACGAAAATATCAGCCCTCGCTTTTTCTCGGTCTCAGGCGCAGGCTCGTACGGCTGTGGAGCGGGCTTCGCCCAACGCTCATCATAACGCATCGCAGCACCTTGCCCTAGCGCATTACCCCGCTTTGGCGACGGCATCCTACCAAGCGC
>NZ_CALIMW010000062.1 GCF_938045405.1 uncultured Campylobacter sp.
TACTTCAGGCAATATCGCACAACGAGCTAGCCAATGAGCAAAAGCGCGATCGTATTGTAGCAATCTACGAGAAGATCGTCTCGGGCGGCAACGTTATAGTGCTTGGACGCTGCGCGGGGTTTTTCTTGCGCGGACATCCGGATCTGCTGACGGTATTTTTACGCGCGAGCGATGAGTTTAAGCTCGCCAGATTAGAAAAAGAGGGCCATACCGACGCGCGCGAGTATATGGAAAACAGCGATGCAGGCAGGATGAGCTTTCATCAATACTACACCAACCAAGTCTGGGGCGCGTCCGCAAACTACAATATCTGCATCGACACGTCGTATTGCGGCATCGATAATGCGGTAAATATCATCGAGTATCTAGTAAAAAACTGCGGCAAGAATTGAAATTTTAAAATTCCGCAGCGGACGCGGTAGCGAGGCGACATTGCTGCGACGATGAGGTTATCGGTGGCGACGAAATTATATTGGCACGGATCGCTGCGGGCGGCGCGGCATAGTAGCGGCAACGAGATTATGTCGCTGCGGCATTGCTACGGCGAAATTTTACGCTAAGATTTAGGGAAACATGATGGCAGCAGCGATACGATCTTATGCGTGGCAAATTTTCCGTGGTTATCGGCGGCAAATTTCTGGGTGCAAGCGAGCAAATTTACGGGTTTTTGCGGCGGCGTTTGGCGCTCAATTTACCCTAAATAGGCTAAATTTGACGGCTTTCTTTACGGTGCGATTTTGAGCAAACTCGGCAACAACCAGGCTTGCTCGAATTTCAAACCTTTAACGTCAATTTACCTTTTTTTTAATGCTAAATTTTATAAAATACCGATAAAAATTTTGGTAGGAGTAAATTTATGAAAAGATTAATCGCGGCGCTCGCCTGCGCTATGGTTTTGTTTGCGGCGGGTGAGGATATAGGGGAGTTGCAAGAAGCGTGCGACGACGGAAATGCAATTAGTTGCGGTTCCCTCGGATTTTTATATGTAAAGGGTCAGGGCGTAAAGCAGGACTATAAAAAAGCGAGCGAACTATTTTCTAAAGCTTGCGATATGGGATATGCAGACGGTTGCTATAATCTCGGGGTTTTATATGATAACGGACAAGGCGTAAGACAAGATAAAAGAACGGCAAAAGAGTATTTCGGTAAGGCTTGCGATTTAGGCGATCAGGGCGGTTGTAATAATTATAAAATCCTAAACGAGCAAGGATGGTGAGTTAGGCGCGCAAAAATGCGGTAAATCCAGGTAAATTGAGCCGCCTTGACGCCTCAAAAAATCGCGGCGTCCGTAAATTCAGTCCGAATTTTGCTCAAATTTAGCTTTCGCGAGCCGCAGTATAAGATCACCGCTCAAATTTAACTCCCTAACGGCAAAAGCGGGTCAAATTTAAAAAGCCGCCTAACCCGAAATCCGCAAGGCAGTTTCAGGCGCGGCAGCGTAAATTTAGTCTAGTTTAGGCTATTTACGATCGAGAGCATATCGTCGCTCGTCGTGATCGCCTTTGAGTTGGCCTCATACGCGCGCTGAGCCGTAATGAGGTCGATCATCTCCTCGACTAGCCGGACGTTGCTCATCTCGACAAATCCCTGCCTGATTGTGCCGTGGCCGTCGAGCTCTGCCGTGCCGACTGCGACCTAGCACAGATCCCATTCGGCGAGCTGGTGCAGGGCGAGGGGGTCATATACGTGCAGATCTGCGAGAAATGCGAGGTTTTGGGCGGCTGCTTTCAGTGCACGTGAGGGTTAAAATCAAAATTTTAGCTAAAGCGCGTCAAATTGCATTTAAAGATGGATAGAATTATAATGCTGTCCTTTTTGATCTGAAAAAGTACCACATAGCTTTTAAAGATCATCTCTCTGACGTCGTTTCTGTTTTGCTTTAAATTTTTTCTAAAGCGATACGGCATAAAGGGGATTTTTTCGATTTCGTTTTGAGCTCGCGCATAAAATCATCAGCCCGAGCTTCGCTGTGCAAAGCTATGAAACTGGCGATATTTTCGAGTTCGCTCACAAAATTTTCAGAGTATAAAATTACCACGCGAGCCCTTTTTAGGCTAGCCTTTCTTTTATCTCATCATCGTTATAAAGCTTCAATTCGCCTTTGTCCGATCGATCTATTATCTCGTCGAGCCTTTTTTGATCGGATTCGCTTAGCATAGGTTCGTCGCAAACTATAGTCGCCGTCGGATCAAGTAGCAGCAAAGCCTTTATAGCTTTTATGGTATTATCGTTTTGTGTCTGTATATTGATCGTCGCCATCTTAGCTCCTTTGCGTTTTATTTTACTAAAAAATTTTAAAATGCAGCTTTCGTAAAATTTTAAAATAGCTTCATACTGCCTAAATTTGATTAAAAGGAATTTACGGGTCATTGGCTTGGGTAAAAAAAGGGGGCACAGGGCGCGGGCTAAATTTTAATTTACAGCCAAATTTAGCCCGCCCGCATAGACTGCAAAACGCTATCTACTCGCTAAGCGTCTCGGCGACGTGATCCCAGCCGAGCACTCTAGCATAATCGAGCGCGGTTTTGCCGTGGA
>NZ_CALIMW010000063.1 GCF_938045405.1 uncultured Campylobacter sp.
TCTGGAAAAGCTAAAAAATCTACTGCAAAAGATCCCCGCGCTGCGCTACGAGCAGAGCGATACGGGGATTAAAATTTTCGGCTACGAGTGCGGCGAAGGGGCCTTATAATCATATAAAACGATTTCGTCGAGGGTCGCGCCGATGTAGCGCATGGCTAGCGCTGCTTAGATGGATGCAAGCGGGCGGATTTTGGCTGCCATATGTCTTTGCCAAAACGGCGCATGCGAGCGTGAAATTTTATCTTTGCAAGCACCCAGGCGCGGTCTAAATTTAAACTTCGCGCAATATAAACGCGAGCAAATTTTATCTCTCCGCCTGGCTCCATAGACCCTTTGCTTCGGTGGGGTTTTTTATATTAAGCCACGCAAGAAGCAGCACTACGGACGCCAATGGATTTAAGATTAAATTTAGCAGTTCCATACAATTTATGACGCCCATCGTTATAGCAGCGGGAGCCGGTATTTTGAACATCATGCTATAGATGACGTCTGCGCCGATATCTGCGATTAGTAGTGCGGCGTATACGGCAAAAAGCTTGCATCCGGTAGCGGCGTACAACTTAAAATTTATAATTATCCAAGAGAGCGTAACTGCAAATATCAAATGCGGCACGTATATTTGCAGCCTACTGCAATCACATCTTCTGAGTATATAAATGGCTGAAAAATATAGCAGCGCCGCAAGCGCAATGCTGTAGGCGTATTTGAAGATTATAAAAACCTGCGGGCCCGTGATATTTTGGATGTTTTTAAGCGCGTGGTAAAGGAATGTGAAAGCAAAAATCCACACTAAGATTTGAGAATCCAAGTACGCGATCTCGCCTTTTATAGAATACGCTATGCTCGCGACCAGTAGGCAGAGCGCGCCGAGCGTGCCTTGCAGCTTCGCTCTTTGAAAATCTTCATTCATTTTATCTCTTTAAATTTTAATGTTCGGCTCACGGCTTGCGCCGTGCAACTAAACGGCGGGCGATGCTTTGATTATTGCCACGCAGGCTTTGAATTTAGCCGCTGTGAATTTTAATTTTACGCCACCGCACATACTTCGTATTTTACGTCGCTGTGAATGATTTAAGCCCAGCATGCCGCCGAATATCTCATCCTTGGGCTACTGCCGCAAATTTTATTTGGTGCCGCCGTTACGAGTGCTTTTAATTTAACGCCGTAGTTACCGCAAATTTTACTTTGCCGCCGCCGCTCGCGTAATACGTTTTTGAAATGAGATTTTATGCAAATTCTGTTTAAAATGGATTTAACTTTTTAAATTTAAAAGTATCGGAGCAGCTTAAAATTTATAACTATCCAAGTGCCATTACTATAAGCATTAAAAACGCTTATTTTTGATTTTTAAATTTGAGCTGTTTTTAGTAAATTTTGCTTACAAATTTTGTATAATTTTTAAAATTTTATCTCGAAAAAGGGAGCGAGTATGAGATTTATCGTTATATTGTTTTTGGTGGTTGGCGGCTGTTTTGGAGGCAATATAACCGACTTTCAAAGCTTGGAAAAATTTATCAAAGACGGGCAAGCGAAAGGATATTTTCCTAAAAAGATTTTAGTGACGCAAGGATTTGATACCACCGTATTAGAAGACGTGAGTTTAAATTTTAGCAAAACCATATATTGGGATATAAATTCTCGCTGCAACCAAAACGCAGACGAAATCATTATAGCCAAAAGCGATACGAGGCACTCTATAATTTGCCCCGGAAATAACAACGTCTATATTTTGACGGGCGGCAGAAGCGATGTGGAAGACCCATGGGGAAACGATATCTTCGTAATGGGCGAGAACGATGATAAAATTTCAAAAAGCTGGGGTACAAATATATTTATATTCAGCAAAAGATGGGGGCATGATAAGATAGAAATCGGCGATTCTAGAATAAATCCGGCGTCAACCCCCGAATACAAAAACGAATTTCCTTACGAGTTTAGCCATTTTTTCATCTTTGATAGCGGGGTCAAAAAGGATGATTTGGTTTTTAACTTCAACAAGATAATAAATTTAAAAACAAACGACTCTATAGAACTTACGGATTTAAATGGTATAAATTTGATTTTTAAAGACGAGCCGGGTAAATACTATGGTACAAATTCATTAAAGGAGATTTACGACAAAAACTTTTTCGTTACGCCTAAGATTGAAGAGAGTTTGAGTATAGATGAGATACAAACGTTGCTTCACAAAACGGCATATTCAGACAACGCCGAAGATGCTAAAAAATACTGCGAAATGGGCGGCGATCCGAATTTTAAAGGTCATGAAAATACCACTCCCATCGAAATGGCGGTAATGTTAGGTAGCGAAAATTCGCTTCGCGCGATGCTAGAGTGCGCAAAAAGACTGACCGATAGCGCAATGATGATGAGCGTATTCGGAAGCCAACACGACGATGAGAAGAGTTTTAGGCTCGTAAAGCTTTTAGAAAAATACGGCGGAAATTTTAAAGCAAAGGATAGGGATGGTTGCTCCATGGTAAATTATGCGGCAAGTTCTCATAGTCTAGAAATCGTAAAATATCTAGTAGAAAGAGGCGCCGATCCAAAAGCTAGATGTTCTCATAACCAAAGCGTAACTCCATCGGATTGGGCAAGAAAAAACGAAGATAAAAGAGTATATGAGTATCTAAAAAGCCTAGAAGCCAAATAAAAGCTATGCTAAATTTGGCTTCTTTATCGTTTGCTTTGAATCAGCGCGATAAAATTATTGGCGTTTTTGATGCTGATAGCAAGGCGCAGCAAGCTTTTATGATATCGATTTGGCTTATGGCTGCAACGACGGAACTTATTTATGTGCCATCTAGAATGGGCGGCATATCGGACTCTCTATAGCACCAAGATTTGCGGCTATGCCAAAAAGCTTTAAGTTTTCGGCGAAAATTTTATTTTGCATTATTTTTGCAGAAAATATATAATTTAATCCAAAATTTATATACACTTCGCTATTATCTCATTTTTAATTTCGCGGCCCACTCGTCTAGTGGTTAGGACGCTGGCCTCTCACGCCGGTAACAGGAGTTCAAATCTCCTGTGGGTCACCATTTCGTTGCTTAAAATCAATTAAAATTTTCTAGCATTTAGCTGCCTGCCCTTGAAATTTAAGACCTTATTTGTTTTTGTAATATGTTGATTAAAATTTCATCATATTTTTACCGAGGCTAATTGATCTAGAATGAAAGTCGCGCGAATTAAAATTTAGATCAAATTGTAAAATTCACGGCTAAATTCCGCCGTTGCTTATATTTTCCAGATTACGCAGCCTGTTCCAGTTCTGTTCGTTTTGTAAATTTCTCATATTCTGTCGCTGCTGCATCTGCCCCAGCTGCTGCTACGCTTGCTGCTGCATTAGGCTTCGCTGCTCGGAGATATATCGATCTTGCGCTCTTTGCTGGGCTTGTGCGCTGTCCGCTCTGAATGAATTAAACGTATCTTGCGATACCGCTTGCTTTTGCGCCGCACGCGCGACTTCGGCGTCAATCTTTTGCCGCTTCGCACAGCGGTTTGACTGCTCCTTATTTAGCGAGCTTGCGACATCGCATCTGCTCGCGTCCGCCAAGAATCGAGCCTCCTTGCCGTCCTGCGAGAGCAGCGAGCAACCGCAAAGCAACACAACTAAAATCAAGGCAGAGAAAAATTTTAATTTCACAATTACCTCTTAAATTTTATCTTTAATTCCCGACCGCCGCTAATCTGCGCCCTTTGCGAGGTTGAACCCGCACTGCGCCACAAGCGCCTTATCGTTTGCGATGCTATCGCCGGTGGTG
>NZ_CALIMW010000064.1 GCF_938045405.1 uncultured Campylobacter sp.
GTCGCAGAATCTCAAAGCCAAAATTTAATCCGCCTTTCGCTCGGCAAGATCACGCCGGTGAGGTAAAATTTTCTAAGCGCACCTGATCTGCGTAAGACTAGTCCGTATTTATTTTAAATGAAACATTGGTTTTGACTTAAGAAGTCCGAAATTACAATATCGAAATAGTAGTTTTTGACCCATTTTTTGATATAATCGGCATCTAAATTTTAACGAAAAGCGGCCACCTTGAACGAACAAAGACGCCGCTTTAGTATAAATTTAAAAGAGAAAATCGGGGACTTATAAAGGAGTTTAGATGATAGATCCTAACGCAAAGAGAAAACGACAATTTACGATATGCTTTGCTATTTTAATGGTTATTCTGCCACTTGCTTTTTTGTGCATGAAATATATCGATAAAGAGCCCGACGATTTAAAGCAGAACTCGCCTATCGATCAGCCAGCGATGCAGAAACAAGAGACGAGCAAAGAAAATTTTCAAATTCCGCAAAACAGCGGTAAATTTATCGGCAAGAACGACGCAACGATTGAAAAAGATATCGCAAGCAACTCCGTTCAAATTCCGTCTATCGATAAAGCATCCGAAAATTCAGAACAAAGCCTGGCTATCGATCAGCACGCGATACCGAAAAAAGAGGCAAGTAAAGAAAAGGTTGAAATTCCACAAAATAGCGGTAAATTTAGTAGCAAGAAAAGCAATAAATTTACGGGCAAAAAAGACGTAACGATATATAAAAAAGATATCATAAATAACTCCGTTCAAATTCCGTTTGAAGTGCGCGATATGATGGTATCTCAGGGCAAAAAGAGGCTATATACTCTCGGGCACGATAGAGACGGTATAAGCGTGATAGATATATCAAATTTAGACCACATAGAGTTGCTCGGGCTTTTTTATTTCCCGGAAGCTAGATATAACGTAGAAAATATCCAAGCGGCCGAGTCAAACGACGGAGAAAGCCTATATGTGGCAAGCCCAAATTTAGGGATTTTACGCCTTGACGTTAGAGACCCTAAAAATATAAAGATCGCGACCAAATTTCAAGCCAAAGGTTTCTCCAAAATAAAACTAAGCGAAAATAACCAACTAGCCTACGTAAAAGCCAAAAACAGTATGGTTATTTTAGATATTTCGTCAGATAATATAAAAATGTTAGGCGAGTTTATAGGTATGGAGACCTTTAATCCGATAGAAAAAGGCGATATCGCCATATATTCGGATAAATACGTTTTTATGTCCGACTTCGCGGGTCTTCATGTACTTGACGTGAGCGATCCGAAAAACATAAAAGAGGTTTATAAACGAGATAATTTCGGAGTCATTATAAATTTACAAATTTCTGCCGATAAAAAATATCTATACGCAAACGAACTTCATACTTTTAATGTTTACAGCATCAAAAACATAGACGATATCGAGCATCTGAATAACTATACCGTTAGTAATAGAATTTATACTTTTGATATCAGCGGGGATGACGAAATAATATATTTGTCTAGAAGCAAAGACGGCTCGGACGATACGGCTTTACCGAGCATAGACGTCTTAGATATTTCCGGCGGATTCGAGCCTACCCGTCTAAAAAGCTATTATATGCCGGAGGCTGATGATGTAAATTCGGCGCTACCTTTAGACGAACGCCGCATGATTATATCTTTGGTGTCCGATTTTAAAGGTTTTATAAGCGTTATAAAAAATAACGATGATACAAATACTTTAACAGAAGAACCCATAAAAAATGAGATAGGAAGCAAAGAGCTAGAGGATTCAAGTAAAAATATAGACAAATCAAAGCCTGTTTGGGATCTGCCTTTTTCTCAAAACGGCTTTTCATCTATCAATATGGCCGTATCTACCGACGACGGATATATATTAGCCGGAGAATACGAAAGCGGTAGAAGTCCCGATCTTTTTATGAAGGTTGATAAGAGCGGGCGCGAAATTTGGAGAAAAATAATCGATAAAAGCTTTATCGGAAGAGGAAATTTAATAGCAGCCCAGATGCAAAGCTACTACGTATTAGGAAACGAAGAGGCGGCTTACATCGTAGATAAGGCGACATATAAAATCTCAAATACGCTTCCTCGCGCCCTAAAACAGATAGCTCCGACGGATAATGATGAATTTGTGGCGTGCGATTATGGAAATAATATATTTAGAATGGATAAAAACGCAAAAATAATCTGGGAGAAACCGATCGACGTTTCGCATCTGCCAGATACTTTTTATAACAGTTACACATATGATAAAACATCCCCGGATAAGCAACCGGAAGTAAAGAAAATTAAAGAACCGAAAGACGGTCTTATAAAGATATTAAAAACGAGTGACGGAGGTTTTATTCTGGTCGTAGAAGAGCTAGGAATTCTTAAATTTAACCCGGACGGAAACCCTATATTTGAAACCAAAATAGATATGCGCGGGTATTTTTTAAAAGATATGATCGAGTGCGACGACGGCTCTATTTTGATGCTATTTGAAACAAGCAATACCGCCGATATTATAAAGCTAAATGGCCGCGGCGAGCTTATAAAAAAATCGACCGTTTATGAAAGTAAAGATTCATTTTATCTAGCCTCTATCGCTAAATACAAGGAAGGCAAATATTTAATAGGGCTTAAGTTATCAAAAGATGATCGCCTGCTGCTTCTTGAAATAAACGGTGAAAATAATGTAACGGATCAAAAATATATAGACAATCTCGGAAAATATGTAACCTTTCATAATCTATTAAATATACCGGACAGGGGCGTGTTGGTCGCGGGACGTAGAACATATACAAAAATAAGACCGCCTGAATATATAGGAGGCAAGCTAGTAAAACTCTCCGACTACCATATAGAAGAAGCCTATATGTTTATAGTAAATTTTCACCAAAAGCTAAGCGAGCAAAATTTTAGCGCCGAAGATAGAGAGTAAAGCACTAAATTAGCGTCTAAATTTAATGAAAGAGCTTTGACGAAATTAGCTACGCCGCGGGATTTATAAGATGGAACATAAAAATAATCAGCATACGCGGCAAAAATAGTAGCTTTAAATTTAAAGCGGGATATTTGTATGCACGAAAAGATATAGATTTTTTGCAAAATTTTATATCGGAAAAGCTCGCTGAAATTTCAAAAGCTAAAGCAAGCAAGATGCCTGGGCTTAATTTAACGCTAAAAATATCTAAATTTTTCCCTAAATCCATAGCCGTGAAAGGTTACGATAAAAAGCGACAAAGCCGTGAAAATTTATGGCAAGTTGCGGCGAAGAGACGTAATGATCGCGCGAGTAGCAGCCGTAAAATGTACGCGTAGCGAAGCGGCGCAATGATTGCGCGTACAAGTGCGCATAAGCCTAAAAGACGAGCCGGGCGTTTAAATTTAGCTCACGATTTTAAAATCCTAAATTTCAAACCGCTCCGTCAAAATCGTCAAAATTTAGCCTATTTTTTACCTAAAATTTCGTAAAATTACGACTTTAAATTTTCAAAAAAAGGACGCAGATGAAT
>NZ_CALIMW010000065.1 GCF_938045405.1 uncultured Campylobacter sp.
CCTGAGATCTTTAAAATCATCGCGCAAAAAGTGGAGCCTGCCGAGATGATGAGGACGTTTAACATGGGCGTTGGCATGATCGTCATTGCTCCGAAAGAAAACGCGGACTTTGTGCTGTCAAACACCGATGGCTACGTTATCGGCGAGGTCGTAAAAGGCAGGGGCGTGCAGCTCGTGTAAATTTTGAAGCGGTAAAATTTGCCGCTTTTTGTCAAAGCAGAGTTTATGTTTAGACTAAATTTTAAAGCAGGTATCGTGACCGCTTCCAAAAACAGCGCCGAAAATTATTATATGATAGGCCTTGCGGACGATAAGTACGACTATAAAAACTATCTGCTTTTCCAAAGACCGATCAAGCTCGGACGGTACGAGGACGCAGACGCACCGCATAACGGCTCATATGCCAAGTGTAGGCGACGTGTGCTATAACGGCTGCAAGGCTGTGAAAATCACTGGCGAGCTTATCGTTTTTGAAGTCCAAGATAGCGTCATCGCCGTGGATATTCGCGGCATCAAAATTCCCAAACGCTTCATTCAGTATTGCAAAGAAATTTTCGGCGATCTACTTAGCATCGAGGGATAAATTTAAATACGCAGCGGCACGCAAAAGCAAATTTCGCAATCACAAATATAAAACCGAGATTAAAAATTTAACGAACGAATTTTTAGATAGCGCAGGATAAGAGCGTTTAAGCAAAGCCATTAAACGCGGCAAAACTTCGCGCTGGAGTAAAATTTATTGCGAGACTTGCGCATCAAATTTGGCGCAAGTATTATGTGGCAAAATTTACCCTTCCAAACATAGCTAAATTTTGCGTTCGATTCGCAGTCGTCTGCGCTTTAAATTTAGATGCGCCACTATCGCCTCTGCCCTCTTACAGCGAGCCTCGCGGACTTAAAGGATACAAGGCGATCATCTCGCTATCCGCGCAGCCGATTATTTTTTAGAAAGGCTAATCGCTAGCGCACCCACACTGCCGCCTGCTTTTTCGGAAAAGGGCGATCGCTCGCCCTTTCTGTTTAAATTTTATCTATGAGCTCGCGCCTTATTTTGCAAAATCTAAAATTTTAGCGATATTTTCGCGGCTGTAAAGCTCCGCCATATTCCACGCTTTGGCGTTTGTCGCGGCTACGTCTATGACCTCATTTAGCACC
>NZ_CALIMW010000066.1 GCF_938045405.1 uncultured Campylobacter sp.
TAAAATCGTCGCTGTAAATTTCGTTTTTATCGGTGAAATAGCCGCTATTTTGAGCCTACGGTATAAAGTCGGTCCGATCTTCTATTTTTACGTTTAGCGCCTTGAAATATTGCAGCAGCTCATAATACTCTTTTGTAGATACGGCATTTATTAAAAAGTAATTTCTGTTGTTAAATTTAACGACAAAATTTCTTTTTAACAGCCAAAGGGGCTCCGAGCTCTTTTTGAGCTTGTAAATTTTATACGGCAGAGCAAATATTAAATATAGCATTAGATGCTTTATATAAAGAGCAAGTTTGCCTATATGAACGCCTATGCTTGAATATCTATATAACTCATACGAGCTTAAATAATGGAACCTGCCGTAAGAGTTTTCTAGTTCGCATACTACGCAGAAATGAACGCTAGATATATTTGCGGACGGATCGGGGGCTATTTTGGTTTCGGAAATTATGTTATCTTTCATATCTATATTTTCGACGTAGCGGATCAGGCTGTTTGAAAAATAAAAATAGCTCGGATTTTTGGAAAAATTTTGCTCCGCCGAAATTCTAAATCGTATGAAAGTATATGTCGCGAAAATTAAAGAAATGATACCGAAAGCGCTAAATTTTCCCGTAGTGCCGGTCGTAATCAGATCATAACTTAAAAGCAAAAAAACACAATATACAAGTAAATATATTCCAAGAAAATACATGATAGACGGTGTAATCGTTTATGATCAATGACTCCTTATCATAGTCCCTCATAAAATCCTCGTTTTGTAAAATTTTGGCGCATTTTATCCTTTGGGTGCTTACGAAGCATTTAAAATTTTATCTTAGCGGCGGTGTTTATACGCGTTTGGCGGGGCGTGAAATGGCAGGCAGAATTTAAAGACAAAAAGCGGCTTCCGCTTCGGTAATCTCGCTATTTTGCGAACAGCAAGAGCCGCGTTACTAAAGTAAATTTAATCCGCAAATTTCGCTTTCAAATTTACGGATTTTAAAGAAAGCTCGGCGAAATCATTTTAAAGTAAACTCTGCGAAATCACTCAAGGCGAGCATGCCACGCAAAACGATTAAATTTTATCGAAATGATCAAATTTTACTGAAACGCCCTAATCTCGCCGAGCCCAAAAAGTCAAGCAACTAAAATTTATTCCTTCGGTGAGGTCATATCCTCAGGCACCACCCACGCGTCAAATTCCTCGGCGGTCAGTATGCCTGATTTTATCGCCTCCTCGCGCAGCGTCGTACCGTTATGATGGGCGGTTTTGGCGATCTTGGCGGCATTTGCGTAGCCGATGTGCGGATTTAGCGCGGTTACGAGCATTAGGCTCTCGTGCAGCAGTTTGTCGATTTTCGCGGCGTTTGCCGTGATACCGCAAGCGCAATGTTTCTCAAAGCTGTTCATCGCATCGCTTAGCAGGCGGATGCTTTGGATGAGGTTGTACGTAAGCACCGGCTTAAAGACGTTTAGCTCGAAGTTGCCCTGGCTTGCAGCGACGGAAATCGCGACGTGGTTGCCCATTACTTGCGCCGCTACCATCGTGACGGCTTCGCACTGCGTCGGATTTACCTTGCCCGGCATTATCGAGCTTCCAGGCTCGTTTTCGGGGATATTTATCTCGCCGATACCGCATCTTGGCCCGCTTGCCAGCCAGCGCACGTCGTTTGCGATCTTCATCAAATTTGCCGCCAGGCCGTTTAGCGCGCCGCTTAAAAACACCTCGGCGTCGTGGCTGGTTAGGCCGTGGAATTTATTCGGATGGGATTTAAATTTAAATGCCGTGCCCGTTAGCGCGTTTAGCTCGTCGCTTACCATTTGGCTAAATTTCGGATGCGAGTTTAGCCCCGTGCCCACCGCGGTGCCGCCGATAGCAAGCTCTTCTAAAAACGGCATAGTAGCGAGAATCTGCGCCTTGCTCGCCTTTAGCATATACGCGTAGCCGCTAAATTCCTGCCCTAGCGTGAGCGGCGTGGCGTCTTGCAGGTGGGTGCGACCGATCTTTACGATTTTTGCAAACTCGACGGTCTTTTTATCCAGCGTCGCTTCAAGCTTCTCGATCGCAGGAAGCAGCTTTTTTTGAAGCTCTAGCACAAAGGCTATTCGCATCGCCGTCGGATAAGTGTCGTTTGAGCTCTGGCCCTTATTTACGTGGTCGTTTGGATGCACGAATTTTGCATCTTTGACGTCCAGCTCCGCTTTGTCGCGGAAATTTAACCCCAAAATCTCCATCGCGCGGTTTGAGACGACCTCATTTAAATTCATATTCGACTGCGTGCCCGAGCCCGTCTGCCACACGACTAGAGGGAAATTTCCGTCCAGTTTGCCGTTTAAAATTTCATCGCACGCCTGCGCTATCGCCTCGGTGCGAGGCTCGTCTAGGCGGCCTAGCTTACGATTAACAAGCGCGCACGCCTTTTTTAGATAGGCAAAGCCCTCTATGACCTCTTTAGGCATCGTCTCCAGCCCTACTCCGATCTCGAAATTTTCATGGCTACGCTGCGTCTGCGCACCCCAATATTTCTCATTCGGAACCTTAACCTCGCCCATCGTGTCTTTTTCGATACGAAATTCCATAACTAATCCTTTCTAAGAGAAATTTCGGAATTTTAATTTTAGACGGCGACATACTATTCGCTGCAGCTCGAAATGCTTTGCCGATTAAGTTTTACCGCTATTTTGATCGCTTCAGAGCCTGCGCCGAAATTTTTGCGCCACGCTCAAAGCGACCGGATTTACGCACGCCGCACCGAATGTGCCTCATCTCTACTCGTTTTTATTCTCGTCTCTTTCTTGCAGTTCCTGTTCGCACCTTTTGGTGACTTTTACGAGCGAGACCCTAGTGCCGTCCATGCGTAGCACTTCGTAGTCACAGTTTACATCGCTTATTTTATCGCCGATTTCAGGTAGGCTGCCGAAGAGATTAAAGACGTA
>NZ_CALIMW010000067.1 GCF_938045405.1 uncultured Campylobacter sp.
TTAAAATTTGAAGCGAAGTTTATAGCTTTAAAATTTAAAGCTTGCTAAATTTGCGAAATTTTTAGATTTGAAAGCGGAGGATTTTAGCTCAAAATTTCAAGCGCGGGATTTGCTAAATTTGGAAATTTGTGGGATTTTAAAGTGCGAAATTTTAGAGCACAGAATTTTAGCTTAAAATTTATGTCTTAATTTTGGCTCAAAATTTTATCGCAACGGAACGTAAGCCATAATTTCGGCTTAAAATTTTATACGGGGTTAGCCCGATCTGCATTTGTTTGTGTTGTGACTTCGAAGTATAAATTTTTTAGATCATAATTCTGCGCCTATACCGCGGCGGTTTAGCATAAATTTGGATTAAAATTTTACGTTTAGATCATGGGCGCAGTATTTTTGCCTCGATTAAATTTCGACTAAATTCTATCACGGCGAAATTTCATACGGCGAAATCCCGTACGGTAAAATTTTAGACAAAATTCTGCGGCGAAATTTCCGCGCTTTGTATTCTAAAAATCGCCGCAAAAGCGGTGCAAAATCACGACAAGATCGACGTAAAATTTTATGCAAAGCGCGTGCAAACGCAAAGAGCGCGAATTTTACTCTAAAAAATCTTGCGGTAAAATTTCGCCGTCCAAAGCCTGCTGAAAAAGAGGCAAAAGACCAAAAAGCCGCCATCGCAAAATCCTCACGATGAAATTCCGCCCACAAATTTCTCCGGGCAGAAGTGCTTTAGACGGGGCGGGATTTGGACTCGCGGCAAATTTTCCGGGCTAAATTTTACGCAAAAATTCGCATTAGACCTGCAAGCTTTATCGTAAATTTCTCCGGACGGAATTTCTTTGCGCCTTATGAAATTTCCAGCACGATCTCTTTTTTTAGTCCGATCTGTTTGATCTCTAGCACGGAAGCGCCGCCCAAGCGCAGCGCGAGCACTTCCGCCTCGCTGCAAGCGCCCGCAATAGCGATTTCGCGCAGCACCTTGCCGCGCCAGGCTTTGGCGTAGTGGCTCAGCACCTT
>NZ_CALIMW010000068.1 GCF_938045405.1 uncultured Campylobacter sp.
TCATCGATGAGTACCAAATCTACCAAGCAAAGGTATGGGGCGCAAGTGCAATCCTTGGTAGTATTGATGAAGAAATTAAGCTGGATATAGTAGGAAAGCCAAATCCTTTTATGCTCGAAATTTTATGTAAGGATTGGGGGCTTGATAAACAGCATATCGTTGTGGTAGGTGATAGGATAGAAAGTGATATGGCTATGGCAAAGAATTTTAATTGTAAAGGAATTCTAGTTGGCAATAATATTACATTGCTGGATGTTAAGAATAAAATTTTAAGGAGCTAAAATGAATGTTTTAGAATACGAGATGATCAATATTCTTAAAAGACTTAAAGACGAATACGGTGTTTTTGAGATCAAAGCAGAGTACGAGAATGAAGGTAGCAGGCAAGAAGAGCTTTGTAGGCTAAAGGATATTACTTCTAAAATTGATCTGCCTATTATTATGAAGATTGGTGGCGTAGAAGCTGTTACCGATATGTATAATGCTATCACGCTTGGCGTAAAAGGGATCGTAGCTCCGATGGCGGAGACAAAATTTGCCGTTAGTAAGTTCGTGGGCGCTATAAATACCTTTGTAGCAGAAGATAACCGTAATGATATAGAATTCGCGATTAATGTAGAAACCATAACATGCTATGAGAATTTAGACGATATTTTATCTTTAGAAAATATCAATACATTAACCGGCATAACGATAGGTAGGGTCGATTTTACTGGTTCGATGGGCAAAAATAGGGATTTTGCAGATAGCGATGAGATGTTAAAATATTGCGAAGATATTTACACTAAAGCAAGGGCCAAAGGACTAAAATGCGGTCTAGGCGGAGCCATATCCGCGAAGTCGTGCGATTTTATTAAATATCTCATTTCCAAAGGACTGCTTGATAAATACGAAACGCGAAAGATTGTCTATCATAAAGACGCCATAAATAATATGGAGGCTGGAATTTTAGCCGGTGTGGAATTTGAATTAGCCTGGCTTAAGAGCAAGCGTAGGTATTATCACAGAATCAAGTCCGAGGATGAGAAGAGAATCGAAATGCTTGAAAAAAGGCTAAGTAACAGATGAATCTTTTCATCACGGGCGGTAGCGGTTTTATCGGGTCGCATCTAAAAAAGCGTCTTGCGCTAAATGGAAATTTTAACGTTTTTGCTCCAAAAATTTGACTGACGAAAGCGTAGTTGACGATTTTGTCCGTGCGCATAAAATCGATACTATCGTCCATCTTGCCAATCGTGGCGGCGGTCGAGATACGCTGGATATGACAAATGTGACTGAGTATAATTTGCGGATTTTTTTCAATATTGCTAAGCAAAAAAATAAGGTTGCAAAGATCATATCATTTGGAAGCGGTGCGGAATACGGAAAACACAAGCCGATAATAAATGCTCGCGAGGATGATTATAAAAAGGCGCTTCCGCTTGATGAATACGGTTTTTACAAAGCTATCACATCGCATTATATTGAGGATTGCGCGGATAACATTATCCAACTTCGTTTATTTGGAATTTACGGCGAAATGGAGAATTACCGCTATAAATTTATTACAAATGCCGTAGTAAAAAACCTACTGCACCTACCCATCACGATCAATCAAAACGTATTTTTTGATTACATGTATGTCGATGACCTGTTAAACGTAGTGGAATTTTATATAGAAAATGACGCGCAACATAAAATTTACAACGCAAGCAGTGGGACAAAAATCGATCTACTTAGTCTAGCTGCGCTAGTAAATGAGGCGAGCGATTTTAAATCCGAGATAAGCGTGCTAAATGAAGGGCTGAATAACGAATACACTTCCGACAATAGCCTATTAAAATCCGAAATGAAAGATAAATTCAAGCTTACGCCGCATTCGGAAGCGATCGGTAAAATTCATAAATATTTTAAGCAAAATTTTACTAGCCTAGACTTAGATACCATCAAAAAAGACCCATATTTGGGAAAGATCAATGAAATTTGGAAAGGCAAGAAATGACCCCTCAAGAATTAAAACAAGAAATTTTAGAAAAAACGAAAGAGTATTATAGGCTGGTTCATGAGCCGGTGCAGAGAGCTAAATTTGAACCCGGCAAAAGCCGTGTGAATTACGCAGGTAGAGTCTTTGATGAGCACGAAATGGTAAATTTAGTAGATAGTTCGCTTGATTTCTGGCTCACATACGGCACATATTCTAAAAAATTTGAAAAGGAATTTGCCAAAATGCTTGGCGTAAAATGGGCGTTTTTAGTAAATAGCGGAAGTAGCGCAAATTTGCTTGCATTTTTTGCGCTTACCTCGCCGCTTCTAAAAGAGCGCCGCATAAAGAAGGGAGATGAAGTTATAACCGTAGCGGCAGGTTTTCCTACGACAGTTGCACCTATCGTGCAATACGGTGCCGTTCCAGTTTTTGTAGATATGGAGCTTGAGTATTTTAACATAGACCATACGAAGCTTGAGCTTGCGCTTAGTCCAAAAACGAAAGCCGTCATGGTAGCTCACACCCTAGGAAATCCTTTTAATATAAAAACCGTGAAGGAATTTTGCGATAAGCACGATTTGTGGCTTATCGAGGATAACTGCGACGCACTGGGCTCGCTGTATGATGGTAAGCCTACTGGTACATGGGGAGATATAGGTACGAGCAGCTTCTACCCGCCCCATCATATGACGATGGGCGAGGGGGGTGCTACATACACAAACAATCCGCTGCTTAAAAAAATTATGCTAAGTATGCGCGATTGGGGGCGCGACTGTTGGTGCGAGAGCGGCGTGGATAATACTTGCGGCAGGCGCTTTTCGCAGAAATTCGGTGAGCTGCCGCTCGGGTACGATCATAAATATGTTTATTCGCACTTCGGATTTAATTTAAAAGCCTCCGATATGCAAGCTGCCGTGGGTTGTGCGCAGATAGAGAAATTCCCTAGTTTCGTGCAGCGTCGTAGGCAAAATTTTAAAAAGCTTTATGATGGCTTAAAAGATATAAAGGAGCTTATTTTAGTTAAAACTCAGCCGCATTCCGAGCCTAGCTGGTTTGGCTTTATGATGACGATTGCGGACGGGGTAAAATTTAGTAGAAATGAGCTTAGTGAGCATCTAGAGAAGGTGGGCGTGCAAACAAGAAATTTATTTGCGGGCAATATGATCAAGCATCCGCTATTTGCAGAGCTAAAACTCGGAGAGGATTATAAAATTTCAGGAGAGCTAAAAAATACCGATAAAATAATGAGCGATAGTTTTTGGGTCGGCGTATATCCCGGTATGAGTGATGAGAAGATAGAGTATATTATAAAAACGGTTAGGGGATTCGTATCTACTAGAAGCTAAAATATAAATCATATCAAAATTTTAAAGTGCTATATGCAATATAAATAGTACTACATTATTTGGTTAAGCGCCGATATAGCAAAATTTAATTA
>NZ_CALIMW010000069.1 GCF_938045405.1 uncultured Campylobacter sp.
TGATCTAAATCCAAAACAAACTAAATTGATTTCAAGGGATGAAATAATTATACTTTTAAACAATGCTTTGCAAACATATGGATATGATGGTGTATGGGAGCAAATCCCAAACTACACCATGGAGCTCCAAGACCTAACCGATCGTAAAATCTAAAATTATTAAAATTTCTTGAGGAAGAGAGAGTGGCTTTTGAAAATACAATCATCACCAAAGAGGATGATGAGAAGTATGGATTGAGTAAAATTTACTACAAATATAATCCGAAACGCGAAGTTTTTATCAATAAACAAGATTGGGTGATAAACAAGGAACTTGATTGTTGGCTATGGGATATTTTTTATTTCCCCGATCCTGAATATGAACATGGAACTCTTGTTAAAGCTATTTGGATTTTATATTATAAAGGTGAAATTATTGAAGTTGTCCTTGATTATGACATCAATAGGGCGCTAAGACCTAAGCAATTTTATAGAATTTGGCAGCTACTTGATCTAAATCCAAAACAAACTAAATTGATTTCAAGGGATGAAATAATTATACTTCTAGATAATGCTTTGCAAACATATGGATATGATGGCATATGGGAGCAAATTCCAAACTACACTATGGAACTACAAGATTTAACCGATCGCAGCGTAAAATAGGGCTTTAAATTTAACTCTATTCCAATCACGTACCAAATCAAATTTCATAGAATTCTAAAATTTCGCAGAATTCTGAAATTCTAAAATTACAAAGTCCTGTAATTTCAAAATTCCCGCCCTAAAATTTCTTGTAAATAAAATTTATCAAAATCATCGACGCGAGCGCCTCTATGAGCGAGGCGATGATCATCGCGAAGTATATCTCTTGCGAGATCGCGGCGGTGGAGTAAAAAAGCGTCGCCGTGGCGATGACGAGGGTTAACGGCATAGATAGCGATAGCGCGAAAAGCACCGCGCCTTTGCGCCCCAGGGTGCTTAAAAACGTAGCGCTCGCAAGCAGTCTGATGCCAAACATCAGCGCCGCTAGGCTTACGGCAAAGCTCATCACTCCGGGCATAAGGAGCGCTTCTAGCTTGATCACGGCTCCGGTGTGTATGAAAAATATCGGCACCAAAAAGCCAAAGCCGAACGACGATAACTTCTCGATGAGGTCGTCCTTGTGAGAGAAAAAGGTCGGCAGAAAGGTGCCTGCGATGAAGGCGCCGATGACGACCTCAAGCCCCAAAAGCATCACTCCCGCGCAGATGAGGCAAAACAGCGCCATCGCAAATCGCACGTCCTTTTCGTTTTTGTCGTATTTGGGCATGATGACCGTTTTTAGCGCGGGGAACCACCAAAATAGAATTTCAAGCCCTTTAAAAACCGCCAAGGCTGCCGCCGAAAAGCCCAAAAGCGCGCCGATGTGAAGCGCCATCTCCACGCCGAAGCCGTTTTTAAGGTAGATGCCGCCCACCGTGAGGGCGGCGATGCTGATGAGCTCGCCGATTACGCCCGCGGGCATCGCGAGATTGAGCCACGCTTGATCCTTGCCGTATTCCTTATACAGCGCCGAAAGCAGCCCGACGCTCATCAGAGGCGCGGCGATGATAAGCATCTGCGGCAGCTCAAACACCCAAACCGCAAGCGCGCTTAGGATATAAAGCAGCGCCAAAAAGATTAGGATCAGCCGCAGAATTTTACGCGGCATCGCAAGCAGCGCGCGGAAATCCACCTCGCAGCCCGCCAAAAACATAAGGTAGCAAAAGCCGATTTGCGCGGCTAGATCGAAGGTCGCGCTTGGCGGCAAAAGCCCTAAATTTGCGGCTATAATGCCAAGCATGATCTCCATAGGCGAGAGCGGAATTCTAGCTAAGCTAGCTAAAAAGGGCGAAGCAAAGATCAAAAAAGATAGCGCGATTAGGACGTAAATTTCATTCATAGTTTTATCTCGCGTTCGCGCCATTTTAAGGCTTTTTCAGGCGCGGCACAGACGTGAAATACGCGGAGCTTCCCGCCTTGTGCCACGACGTAGGCAAACTCGAAAAGACGCTTTTTGCGCCCGCAAATCTCGCCAGGATTTAGCACGAGCGCGCCGTTTTTATCCACCGCCGCGGCGAAATAGTGGGTGTGGCCGTAAATTTTGATAGTTGAAATTTTATCTTCGCCGCGCACACACGGACCCCGATTTTTACTTTTGCCGCCTGCGTTAGGGCCCGAAGTTGCGGTCAAATTTGAGCCCAAGCTCAGCGCGGCTAAATTCACGCACGAGTTTGGTGTGGATAAATTCGCGCTTAAGCTCGGCGCCGTTAAATTTACTGCGCGATCCGCACCCGAGCTTGCTTTAGAATTCATATCTGGGCTCATATCAGCGGCTAAATTTGCGCTTGCATTTGAGTTTAAATTTGCATTCGGGCTCGAAGCGAGGTCTGCATTCAAATCTAAGTCTAAATTTACGTTTGAGTTCACGCCTGCATTCAAGCTCAAGTTCACATTTAAACTTGCGGACTGCCCGCTTTTTAAATTTGCGCTATGTGCGTTTTTGAAATTTTCGTCTGCACGGCGCGTGCCATTTAAAATTTTATCAACATTCGCAGCATTAAAATTTGAGTTTAAATTTGCCGAGCAAGCCGCCATTTTAGAATTTGCGATTAAAATTTCTTCGCGATCCGCTCCGCAGCCTGAGCCTAAATTTACGCCGCAGCTTGCTTCGTCGCTAAAGCCCGAATTTTTGGCTAGGTCCGCACCGAAATCCTTGCGAAAATTTGCCGCCCGATCCGCACCCGCGCCTAAATCCGCGTTTAAATTTAATCCGTCTGCTTCATTTTGCGCTGCGGGCTCTTCGTCAAAGAGATAAAACGGATGGTGCATTATTTTTAGTCGTAGTCCCGTAAACTCCGTGCAAAAGGGCTCATCGTGCAGGTTAAACTCATTTTTTAGCTCCGCAAGCGCTTCGTCGTTGTTGCCAAGAACTGCAAAGTAGGGCTTGCCGCTTTGTCGCAAAAGCCGCAGCGTCTCGCTTTCGACGATGCCCTCTGCGTGCACGAGCAGGTCGGCGCCTCGCGCGAGCAGCCACTCTATGGCGCTGGCAGCGACCTTTGTTTCGCGATGAGAGTCCGAGATGACGCCTATTATCAATCGATCTCTTCTTTAAGCTTGCACTGCGGACACTCGGCGAAATTACCTTTTTTCAGCTCTTTGCGGAGCATGTATGAGTTGCCGCACTGCGGGCACGCGCGCGCAATCGGCGCGTAGTTGCTCACAAAGCCGCATTTTGGGTAGTTCGTGCAGCCGTAGAATTTGCCGCGTCTGGAGAAGCGCTCTACGATCTCGCCCGTGCCGCAGCTCGGGCACTTGATGCCCGTGGAGAGCAGCGGCTTTTTCTCCTTTGCCGCGCCCTCGATTTTTCGCGAGTATTTGCACTTCGGATAGCCCTCACAAGCGATAAACTCGCCGTATCTGCCCTTGCGCTTGATCAAATTTTTACCGCACTGCGGGCATTTCTCATCTAACACTTCGGGCGCCGCCTTCTCCTCGCTCGCCCCCTCGGCGCTAGCGTCCGCGTTTCGCGAGTATTTGCATTTCGGATAGTTCGAGCAAGCGATGAACTCGCCGAACCTGCCCTGCCTCTTAAGTAGCTCGCCACCGCAGTTCGGGCAGGTTTCGCCGATCTTTTCGGCTAGCTTTTGGCTTGCGATCGAGGTTTTTCCTTTGGCGATCTCGTCCATAAAAGGGTAGTAAAAATCTGCCAAAATTTGCTGCCAGTCCGCTTTGTTTTCGGCGATATCGTCGAGCTTCTCTTCCATTTTGGAGGTAAACTCGCTATCGACGATGTTTTTAAAATTTTGCTCCAGCATCTCGGTGATCTTAAAGGCGATCTCGCTCGGCACCAGGTGCTTTTGCTCGATATTTACGTAGTTGCGCGCAGTAAGCAGCGAGATGGTAGGCGCATAGGTCGAGGGCCTGCCGATGCCGAGGCTTTCGAGCTTTTTGATGAGGCTTGCTTCCGAATAGCGCGCCGGCGGCTCGGTGAAGTGCTGCTGCGAGCTTAGGCTTTGCAGGCTCATCGCGTCGCCCGCGCTAAGGCTCGGTAAAATTTTATCCTTATCCAGATCGCCGTAAGCTTTGTAAAATCCGTCAAATTCCACCTTGCGCCCGCTGATCTTAAACGCGCCCTCTTCGCCGCGCACGATGATCGTTTGGATTTGCGAGACGCTAGGGCTCATCTGCGAGGCTACGAAGCGGTTGTAGATGAGCGCGTAAAGGCGGTATTCGTCGCGAGGCAGGATTTTTTGCGCGAGCTCGGGGGTAAGCTTTAGATCGGTAGGCCTTATCGCTTCGTGCGCTTCCTGCGCGCCTTTACTTTTGGTGGCGTATAAATTCGGGCTTTTCGGCAGATACTTTTCGCCGAAGCGCTCGCCGATTAGCTCGCGAGCCGCCGCGATCGCTTCTTTAGCGATATTTAGCGAGTCGGTTCGCATATAGGTGATCGCGCCGCCGTTTTTGGTATTGACGCCTTCGTAAAGGCTTTGCGCGAGGCTCATCGTCTTGCGCGGATTAAAGCCCAGAGCCGTGCTCGCCGCCTGCTGTAGCGTCGAGGTCATAAACGGCGGGTATGGGTTTGTCTTGCGCGATTTGCTCTCGATACTCTCTACGCTAAATCTGTCTTTTTGCAGCTCAGAGACGATCTCGCTAGCCTGCGCCGCGTTTTTAACCGAAAGCTTTTCCATCTTTTTGCCGCGAAACTCCACGAGCTCGGCTTCTAAGTCCTTTTTAAAAACCGCATCGATGCTGTGAAATTCTACCGGCTTAAAATTTAAAATTTCACGCTCGCGATCGACGACGATCTTAAGCGCGGCGCTTTGGACGCGACCCGCGCTTAAGCCGCGCTGGATCTTTAAATTTAAAAGCGGACTTAGCTTGTAGCCCACGATGCGATCGAGCAGGCGGCGCGCTTGTTGGGCGTTTACGCTCGCGATATTTAGCTTGCGCGGCGAGCTTAGCGCGTTTGAGATCGCGCTTTTGGTGATCTCGTGAAATACGATGCGCGGCAGCTCCTGCGCTTGCTTGCCGATCGAAGCTGCGATATGATAGGCGATCGCCTCGCCCTCGCGGTCCTCGTCCGTCGCGAGGTAAATTTGATCCGCCTTTTTGGCGAGCGTCTTTATCTGCTTTACGATCTGATCGTGATCGGCGCTGATTTCGTATTCGGGCTCGAAGCTTTTATCTTTGATTTTAATGCCGAATTTTTTCTGCGGCAGATCGCGGATATGGCCTTTAGACGCGATTACGTCGTAATCGGCGCCTAAGAATTTTTTAATCGTTTTGGCTTTTGCGGGGGATTCTACGATGATTAAATTTTTCATTGTTTAATCCTTTAGAATTCTAGGCAGCGTGATGCCCTTTTGGCTTTGGTATTTGCCCTTTTTGTCGCAGTAGCTCACCTCGCACGGCTCATCTCCTTGCAGAAACAAAACCTGCGCGATGCCTTCGTTCGCGTAAATTTTTGCAGGCAGCGGCGTGGTGTTGGAAATTTCAATCGTGATATGTCCCTCAAAACCGGGCTCAAAGGGCGTTACGTTTACGATGATGCCGCAGCGCGCGTAGGTGCTTTTGCCCAGACAGATCGCAAGCACGTCGCGCGGCATTTTGAAGTATTCGATGGTGCGCGCTAACGCGAAGGAATTCGGCGGCACGATGCAGACGTCGCCCTCAAAATCCACGACGTTTTTTGCGTCGAAATTTTTAGGATCGACGACCGTTCCGCCGACGTTTGTAAAAATTTTAAATTCTCGCGCTACGCGTATGTCGTATCCGTAGCTGGAAAGTCCGTAGCTAACGACGCCGCGGCCGATATTTTCCTCGCAAAAGGGCGCTATCATATCGTGCTGCTGCGACATCTGTCTGATCCATTTATCGCTTTTCAGTCCCATAAAATTTCCTTAAAATAATCAAAATTTTTCGCGCATTATAGCAGCAAAATAAAATATAATAAAAATTTTATGCTAGAATTTTGCTTAAATTATAAAAATTTTATCACTTTTTAAGGAGCAACTATGGGACTACTCAAGAAATTTGCGTTTATTACGTTTTTTATCGCGTCATCTTTGGCTGCTGCGAAGCCAAATATTTATATTTTAGCTACCGGCGGTACGATCGCGGGAAGCAGCGCAAGTGCCACGGAGGGCAACTATACCGCAGGCTCTAAGGGCGTAGGAGATATCTTAGCGGCAGTACCGCAGCTGGGGGATTTAGCTACGATTAAAAGTGAGCAAATTTCAAATATCGGCTCGCAGGAGATGAATGATGAAATTTGGCTCAAGCTTGCAAACCGCGTAAGCGAACTGCTTACTAAAAACGATGTCGATGGCGTCGTCATCGTGCACGGAACCGATACGATGGAGGAGACGGCATATTTTTTAAGCCTGGTAGTAAAATCTAAAAAACCGATCGTTTTGGTGGGCGCGATGCGAAACGCAGACTCGATGAGTGCTGATGGACCGCTTAATCTATACAACGCCGTTGCCGTCGCGGCAGATAAAAACGCTCGTGAAAAGGGTGCTCTTGTAGTGATGAACGACGAGATTCACGCCGCGCGCGAGGTTACGAAAACAAATACTACTAACGTTGCGGCTTTTGCCTCGCCGAATTCCGGCAAAATCGGCACCGTAAATTATGGCGTCGTAAATTTCTATATGGCGCCGCTTCGCAAACACACCGTCGCAAGCGAATTTAATATCAAGGACATCAAGGCCTTGCCGCGCGTCGATATCATCTATGGACACGCGCAAGATAGCGGCGATTTGGTCGATGCAGCGGTGCAAAAGGGCGCTAAGGGCATTATCGTAGCGGGCGTAGGCAATGGAAATTTATATCCGGATTTGCAGGCTGCGCTTGCAAAAGCTAGCGAAGCGGGCGTGATCGTCGTGCGCTCAAGCCGCACGGGCAGCGGCTCAACTAGCGTTAGCTCGGAGGTGGACGACGCAAAACTTGGCTTTCTAACCGCAGACAATCTAAATCCGCAAAAGGCGCGCGTACTATTGATGCTGGCTCTTAGCAAAACGAGCGATAAAGCGAAAATTCAGAGCTTTTTTGCGACACATTAACGCAGAAACCCCACGCTGATAGAATTTCGGCGCGAGGTTTTAAAATAAATTTCGGTATAAAATTTTAAAGAAAAGCAAGGCGCGGAATTTTCGCGCTCTGAGCCTGGCGTAGAATTTCGGTCGTAAAATTAAGCGTTAAATTTTTAAAGGATTTAAAATCATCCTGCGCCCTTACGGCAAAATTTCGTGTCTCGCTTGCGAAGTTCGAGCTTAAAATGAACGAGGCAAATTGCAGCCTATAAATCCTTAAAATCAGTCCGCAAATTCTGTCGTAAATTTCGCTTTGCACTTCTTAAAAGTCCCGCAAAAATCCATTTAAAGAAACAATTATAAAAATTTAGCTAAAATTTCGCAAATTTTTTCAGGAGAAATTTATGACAAAAGCAGAAATCAAAGAGTTAATGGACTTTTTCGGAGAAAAGCAAGGCATTAACGAGCTAAAAATTAAAGATAAAGATTTTGAGATCGAGATAAAAAAATATGGCCCATGCGGTGGGAGTACGCCTCAGCTCGCCGCACCGGCACCCGCTCCGCAGCTTGCTGCGCCTGCGGTAAATGTGCTCGTGGGCGATAAGCCCGCCTCAAAAGGCGCGATGGATACGATCGACAGCCCGATGGTAGGTACTTTTTATAAAGCGCCAAGTCCCGGTGCGGCAGAGTTCGTAAGCGTAGGCCAGGTCGTGCATAAGGGCGATACGATCGGCATCATCGAAGCGATGAAGATTATGAACGAGATCGAAGCGGAATTCGACTGCCGCATCAAAAAAGCTCTCGTCGAAGACGGACAGCCGGTCGAATACGCTATGGCGCTGTTTGAGGTCGAGAAGCTATGAGGGAGCTTAAAAAAATTCTAATCGCAAATCGCGGCGAGATAGCGCTCAGAGCGCTTCGCACGATCCAAGAGATGGGCAAGCAAGCCATCGTCGTGCACTCCACCGCCGATCAGGACGCGCTTTACGTCAAATACGCCGACGCGTCGGTCTGCATAGGCGGACCGCGCAGCAGCGATAGCTACCTAAATATCCCCGCGATCATCACGGCGTGCGAGCTAACCGAAGCCGACGCGATATTTCCGGGATACGGCTTTTTGAGCGAAAGTCAAAATTTCGTCGAAATTTGCGCTAAGCACGGCATTAAATTTATCGGTCCAAGCGTCGAGGCGATGACTTTAATGAGCGATAAGAGCAAGGCTAAGCAAGTGATGATGCGCGCGGGCATCCCCGTAGTGCCGGGCAGTGACGGCGCGATCGCAAGCGTCGAAGAGGCGCGCAAACTAGCCGCTGAAATCGGCTATCCCGTCATCATCAAAGCCGCAGCCGGCGGCGGCGGACGCGGAATGCGCGTGGTCGAGCGTGAAGAGGATATCGAAAAGCTCTTTTGGTCGGCAGAGAGCGAAGCGATGAGCGCGTTCGGCGACGGTACGATGTATATGGAAAAATATATCACAAACCCCCGCCACATCGAGGTTCAAGTATTAGGCGACGAGCACGGACACGTCGTGCATATCGGCGAGCGCGACTGCTCGATGCAGCGCCGCCACCAAAAGCTGATCGAAGAAAGCCCAGCCGTGATCTTGGACGAGCCGACGCGAAAGAGCCTGCACGAAACGGCGGTTCGCGCCGCTAAGGCGATCGGATACGCAAGCGCGGGAACGTTTGAGTTTTTGTACGACAGCAAGGATAAGAAATTCTATTTCATCGAGATGAATACCCGCCTGCAGGTCGAACACACCGTAAGCGAGATGCGAAGCGGGCTCGATCTGATCGAGTGGATGATCCGTATCGCACAGGGCGAGAAGCTGCTGCCTCAAAGCGAGATAAAATTTAGCGGACATGCGCTTGAGTGCCGTATCACCGCCGAGGACTCCAAAAGCTTTATGCCAAACCCGGGCAAAATCACAAAATACGTCGCTCCGGGCGGCAGAAATGTGCGTATGGATAGCCACGTTTATGAGGGCTACTCGGTGCCGCCTTACTACGACAGCATGATCGGCAAGCTCATCGTTTACGACAAGGACCGCGCGCGCGCGATCGCGAAGATGAAAGTCGCGCTAGATGAGCTCATCATCGGCGGCATAAAATCGACGCGCGATTTTCATCTTAGGATGATGAACAACCCCGATTTCGTGGATAATAACTACGACACAAATTACCTAGCCAAGCATTAAATTTAAAATTCCAAGGGATGAAATTCTCTTGGAATTTTAAAATTTATTTGAAATTCTGCATTCAAGATTCTGCTTTAAATTTTTCATTTACAAAACTACTTGAAATTTTGTTTTAAAATTTTATTGCGCCGCGCTTAAAATTTTACTGCTAAATCTAAGTGATAAGGCGCGAGATACGCCATTGTTGCCGCTTATATGTTTTAACAGCGAGATTGACGGCGGGGTTGGTTTAAATTTTACGTTCTGCGGCGGTTGAAATTTAGAATACGAGTCTTGCTACCGCAAATATTTGTTTTCGTCTGACCGATCTAGTTAAAATTTAATGCCATGCATGCGCTCTATCATCTATTTCGGCGACCGGCTGCCGATGAGCGAGTAGCGGTATAAATTTACCGCACGAGCCGCCAATGCCCGTTCGGCGTAAACTTGACCGCGCTTGCCGTTGCGAGTATGAAAAAGAGTATCGAGCTGCAAATTTTAAACTATCTCGTCGCACGCGCTTAAGAAATGGTGTTCTGCTTTACGAACAGAACATTTCAGATTCTCAAATTGTCAAAATTTCAAACCCCGAATTCCTCGTAAAATTTATTCAGATAATCGGCGTAGTAGAAGTTTTGATTTCTAGCGTCAAATTTGCCCGCCAGTTCCAAAGCCGTTTTGTAGTCGCCCTCATCGCCGAACGCGCTAACTGCGATAAAAAATCGCAGGTCGTTCAGATCGTCGTTGCTATCGAGTATGGCGTGCGAGTGTTTGCGAGCTAAGCTTAGCGCCGTCTCGCGCTCATCCAGCCTAACGGCGATCTCGATTAGCGGCGCGATCTGATTTATGACGCGAGGATTTGACTCGATCGTCGCCGCAGCCTTGGGTAGCAGGGTTTTCGCCTCCCAGGTCCTACCTAGCGCTATCATGCTAAAAAGTATCGGCGCGTAGGTTATGTGCGGCACCTCGGAGCAGCTTAGCTCGCCTGATAGTATCGGCGCGGCAAGCTCTAGCGCGGCCTCATGCTCGCTGACAAAGCACAGATACGCGATCTCATCGCTTGCTTCGCATGCCTCGCAGTCGGCCATATCGTCTTTGGCGAGCTTTTTCCACAGCTCGTAGTTTGCCTTCGCCTCTCTAGTATCGCCCATGTCGATGTTTTGATTCATCAAGGCCTTGTAGTAGGCAGCCAGCGAGAGCTCCATGCGCTCGTAGTAAAACAGCATCGCTTCGTTTGCCTCGTCTATGAGCTCCTTTTCTATCATGGAGCTTTTGGCGACGCCCGAGACGATCCATTTAAATTTCCATAGGCAGCTCTCAAAGTCGTCGAAATTCGGGTATTCGCTTTCTTTTAAATTTTGCGCGATGTAGTCCGTGAGCCATAAGAGCGCTCTGGTTCTTAAAAACGCGCCGAATTTTTCAAATTCGTCGTTTAAAACAAAGTCGCAAATTTGCGCGGCAAATTCGAAATTTCCCGCTTCTACGGCGTCTCTTATCGCGTCAAATAGACACTCCTCCTTATCTATCACGCTTTTAAGCTCATTTAGCTTTTCATAAAGCCCCTCTAGCGAGCCCTGTTCCATCCTTGCTCCTCATTAAATTTTGCGGTAATTATATCCGTTTAGTCTGAAGTTAAGTAGGCTCGTCGAGATTTTAAAGCCTAAAAGGCAAAATGAAATTTAAACGCTATTTTAAAACAGCTCTGCTCGCGTGCCGTTTTAGCGCCATATTTGCCGCCGCGATAGGCAAATTTCAGCTTCGTTATATAAATTTGATATTAAAATGCCGTATTCATAAATTTTTTAAAAAAGGGGAATTTATGGAGATAAACATACAGCGCTTTAAAAGCGAGTTCGAGCAGATAAGCCGCTTTGGGGCTTTGGCGGGCGGCGGGCTTACGCGGCTTGCGTTTTCGCGCGAGGATAAAGAGGCGCGCGACTTCCTCATATCGCTACTTCAAAAAGAAAATTTCAAGATCAAAATCGACGATGCGGGCAATATTTTCGCTAAATTTGAAGGCGTTAAAAATCACGATCTACCGTCCGTCAGCGCGGGCTCGCATATCGATAGCGTGCCGCAGGGCGGCTTTTACGACGGTACGCTAGGCGTCATGGCCGCTTTGGAGGCGATCCGCACGGTGCGAGATAGCGGAGAGAGGCTTGCGCGCCCGCTGGAGCTCATCGTCTTTGTTTGCGAGGAATCAAGCCGCTTTAAAATGGCGACCGTAGGCAGCAAGATAATCAGCGGCAAGCTCTCGCGGCAGCGGCTAGGCGAGCTAAAGGATAAAGACGGAATTTCGCTATTTGGCGCCATGCAAGATTTTGGGTTAAATCCCGCAAATTTAAAAAGCTGCGTCCTACCCAAATCCAGCTTTCATAGCTACATCGAGCTTCATATCGAGCAGGGACCGGTATTGCAGCGACGCGGCATCCCAGTAGGCATCGTCACGGGTATCGCCGCGCCCGTGCGATACGAGCTGCGGATCGAGGGCAGAGCCGATCACAGCGGCGCTACGCCGATGGATATGCGCTGCGACGCCCTAGCTTGCGCTAGCGAGATCATTTTAAGCGCGGAGAGGATCGCAAAGGAGGGTAAAACCACGGTTGCGACGACGGGCTATGCAAACGCGCTTCCCGGCGTGCTAAACGTGATCCCGGGCTCCTGCACGCTAGGTCTTGACATACGCGATATAGATGGGGATGCGCTCAGGGCAGCGGACGATCGAATTTGCGCCGCGATAGATGAAATTTGCGCTCGCAGAGGGTGCAGATTTGAACTAAAAAATCTCATCAAAGATCGCCCCGTAAAGCTAAGCGAGGAGATGATAGATCTGCTTGAGAGCTGCGCCGGCGAGCTTAAAATTCCAAGCCTGAGGCTTCCTAGCGGTGCGGGACACGACGCGATGAATATGACGGAGCTTGCGGATCGCGTTGGGATGCTTTTCGTACCGTGCAAGGACGGTATCAGCCACAACGTAAATGAAAGCATAAACTGGCACGACGCGTTTGCCGCTACGAAGGTTCTAGCCGCGGCGATGTTAAGCTTAGCCAAAAAATAAAGGAGAAAAAATGGATGCTATCGCACAAAAAGTAGAGGCGCTCAAGGGCGAGATGATCGGGGATCGCAGGTTTTTTCACTCGCATCCCGAGACGGGCTGGTTTACCTTTTTTACGACCGCCGTTATCGCAGATCGTATGCAGCGCTTGGGCTATGAGATAAAGCTCGGTCGCGAAGTGGTGAAAGCTGAAGCCAGGCAGGGCGTAGGTAGTAAGGACGCCTGCGAGAAGGCGAAGCAGCGCGCCGAGGGGCTGCTAAACGCGGATCAGATAAAATTTCTTGATGCGATGGAGGATGGGCTAACGGGTCTCGTGGCCGAAATAGACACGGGGCGTGCGGGCAAGACGGTCGCTTTTAGATTTGACATAGACGGCGTGGATGTGACCGAGAGCACGGACGCGGATCACCGCCCTTTTAAGGAGGGCTTTCGCTCCGACATTAGCGGCATCACGCACGCGTGCGGGCACGACGGGCATATCACGATGGGGCTTGCTTTAGCAAAGCTGATCGCGCAGAGCCTAGACGATTTTAGCGGTAAATTTAGATTTATCTTTCAAACCGCCGAGGAGGGCACCAGAGGCGCCGTAGGCATGGAAGCTGCGGGCGTTACCAAGGGCGTGGATTATCTGCTTGGCGGTCATATCGGCTTTCAGGCAAACACGATGAGAGGCATCGTCTGCGGCACCAAAAAGCTACTTGCGACCACTAAATTTGACGTAAATTTAAAGGGTAAGTCCGCTCACGCCGCGGGCGCGCCGCAAAACGGAGCCAACGCTCTGCTTGCCGCAGCCGAGATGGCGCTTGATATGCACGGCATCACTAGACACGCAGACGGCGTCACGCGTATCAACGTCGGCGTGCTGCGCGCGGGTGAAGGACGCAACGTCATCGCGCCTAACGGCTATCTCGCGTGCGAGACGCGCGGCGAGAGCACGGAGCTGAATGAGTTTATGAAGGCCAAGTGCATGGACATAGTGGAGGGCGTTTCTAAAATTTACGGCGTTAGCTACGACGTGCAGGTTACGGGCGGCACCGCGGGCGGCGATAGCGACGAGGCTACCACGCAGCTTTACGAGGATGCGGCGAAGGCATCGCCGTTTATCGATAACGACAAGATCGTAAGAGAGCTAAGCTTCGGCGCATGCGAGGACTTCGCACATTTTATGCGCTCGGTGCAAGATGCGGGCGGCAAGAGCGGATATTTGATGATCGGCACGACGCTTGCGGCGGGTCATCACAACGCCAAATTCGACTTTGACGAGGACTCACTGCTTGCTGGAGTGGACGTGTATCTGCGCTGCGCGTATAAGCTAAACGGCAAAGCTTAAGGAAGGCGGCATGAAAAGAGCACTACTTCTAAGCGCTTCCAGTTATAAAGACAGCGGCTATCTGAACCACTGCAAGGGGTGGATCAGGGAATTTTTAGGCAGGTTATGGGAGGATGAAATTTTATTCATTCCGTTTGCGGGCGTTAGGCGCACAAACGAACAATACGAGCAGAAGGTCGCGGACTGCTTGGAGAGTAACAATATCAGATCGATTCACCGATTCGCCGATATGAAAGCCGCCGTTAAAAATGCCAAATCGATCTGCATCGGCGGCGGTAATACCTTCGTGCTGCTAAATGAGCTTTATAAATTTGATCTCTTAGGCGCGATCAAAGACGCCGTGGACGGCGGTACGCCGTATTTCGGCTGGTCTGCTGGCGCAAACGTCGCGGGTAAGACGATGATGACCACCAACGACATGCCGATCGTCTTCCCGCCTTCGCCGGTGGCTCTTGGGATCTTTCCGTATCAGATCAATCCGCACTTCATAAGCGGTAAAATTTCAAACCACAACGGCGAGAGCAGGGAGGAGCGGCTGGAGGAGTTTTTGATCGTCAATCAAAACGACAGCGTCTATGCTATGCCCGAGGGCAGCGCGTTTTTGATAAACGGAAACGAGTGCGAGGTGATGGGGCATGCGGACGTGCTGAAATTCAGGTATAAAAAAGAGATCTCGCGCATCGCCGTGGGAAGTAAATTTAAAATTTAAAAGGAGTTATCGTGCAGACGTTTAGGCTATTTTTGGCGCTTGCGGGTATCGTCGCAGTCGTCGCTTTGCTAATCATGAAAAAGGATACTAAAACCGTGCTTATCGGCGTGGGTTTGGTGCTGTGCGTGCTTTGTCTAAAGCCGCTGGACGGGCTGGGCGCCTTTACCTCGTATATGACCAAGGCGGGGCTTATTAAGGCGATCTGCGCCAGCATGGGTTTTGCCTTCGTGATGAAATTTACCGGCTGCGACCGCGCGCTCGTAAATTTACTAACCAGACCTCTTGGAAATATCGGATTTTTATTGATCCCTATCGTCGTGGCGCTTACGTATTTCATAAATATTGCGATCCCCTCCGCTGCGGGCTGCTCGGCTGCGGTCGGCGCTACGCTGATCCCCGTGATGATGGCTGCGGGCGTTAAACCAGAGATGGCGGGAGCTGTGGTATTTGCGGGAACTTTCGGTAGCGTTTTAAGCCCGGGCTCGGCGCACAACGTATTTGTCGCCGATATGGTAAAGGCGCACAACCCATCCTACACGGTTCAAGACGTCATCGGGGTGCAGTTTTCTAGCGCGATTACCGCTTTGATCGTGGTTTTGATCGTAATGAGTATAACGGCGATAGTTTGCAAAGACTACACCAAGGGGGTGAATTATCTCGCACAAAAAGAGGGCGGCGCAAATTCCGTTGCGTCAAATTCAGCCGACGGTTCAAATTTAGACGCGCAACCTCAAAAGATAAACGTCTTATACGCGCTTATGCCGCTAGTGCCGCTAGTGATCTTAGTAATCGGCGGCACGAGCCTAAATCAGGTCTCTTTCCTAAAATGGACGAAGATGGGCGTCGCCGAGGCGATGCTACTGGGCGCTATCGTCACCATCGTCATTACTCTGAGCAACCCTCAAAAGATCACGAAAGAATTTTTCAAAGGTATGGGTAGCGCGTATGCCGATATCATGGGTATCATCATCGCAGCGGGCGTCTTCGTCGCGGGACTTAGCGCGTGCGGAGCGATCGATTTCGTAATCGAGTGGTTAAAGGGCGAACAGGGCTACGTAAAATTCGGCGGCACCTTCGTTCCGTTTTTTATGGGCGTCGTGACGGGCTCGGGAGATGCGGCGGCGATGGCGTTTAACACCGCGGTGACCGTGCACGCCGACGCGCTGGGTTTTGAGCAAGATAAGCTCGGTATGGCGGTTGCGATAAGCGGCGCGCTAGGCAGGAGCGCATCGCCGATTGCAGGCGCTTGCATCGTTTGCGCGGGACTTGCGATGGTAAGCCCTATTCAGATCGCTAAAAGAACGGCTCTAGGGATGTTTCTATCCGTCTGCGTCATCGCATTTTTCATTCTGTAAAAGGAGCTTAATATGGATATCGTGCAGAGGTTTTTGAGCTACACCAAGATCAACACCACCACAAATAGAGCTGCGGGCGCTGCGGGCATAATGCCCTCAAACCCCAAGGAGCTTGAGCTTGCAGAGCTCATAAAAAGCGAGCTCGAAGCTCTGGGCATAAAAAATATAAGCCTTAGCGAGAGGTCGATTTTGATCGCTAAAATTCCCTCAAATTTAGACACGCCCGCTGCGAGCATAGCGTTTTTCGCCCATCTTGATACCAGCGCCGAGCAGAGCGGCGACACCAAAGCGCAGATCGTAAGATACGAAGGCGGCGATATCTGCCTGAATAAAGAGCTTGGGATCTATCTTAAAGAGAGCGAAAATGAGGAGCTGCAAGATTATAAAGGAGATGAGATCATCGTAACGGACGGCACCAGCTTGCTAGGTGCCGACGATAAGGCGGCGATCGCAGCGATCGTAAATGCACTGGAATTTTTCGTCCAAAATCCGCAGATCAAGCACGGCGAGATAATCGCTTGCTTCGTGCCGGACGAGGAGCAGGGCTTGCTAGGCGCAAAGGCGCTAGATGTAAGCGAGATAGGCGCGGATTTTGGCTACTGCCTTGATTGCTGCGGTATCGGCGAGTTTATCTACGAGAACTGGAACGCGGGCGATTGCGTCGTTACCTTCAAAGGCCAATCTGCTCATCCGATGAACGCTAAGGGCAAGCTCGTAAATTCCTTGCTTTTGGCGCATAAGTTTATCTCGCTGCTGCCCGCGGGCGAGGCGCCCGAATACACCGAGGGCAAGGAGGGCTATTTTTGGGTCAAGGAGCTTAGCGGCAACAGCGCAAAGACCGTCCTAAAGATCGACGTGAGGGAATTTGACGAGAAAAGATACGAGCAGCGTATGGAATTTTTGCAAAAGACGGCGGACGGGCTTCGCGCGATCTGGGGCGATCGGATCGAAATTTCGCTAAACGACCGCTATAAAAACGTCTATAACTTTTTGAAAAACGACGATGCGCCCGCGATACGCTTTGCGAAGCAGGCCTTTAAAAGCCTAAACATCGAGCCCAAGATCAAGCCTATGCGAGGCGGCTACGACGGCGCCGTCATCTCCGCAAAGGGGCTGCCGTGCCCGAACCTCTTTACCGGCGGGCATAATTTCCACTCGATCTACGAATACCTGCCCGTAGGCTCTTTAAAAGCGGCGAGCGAGGTGGTTAAGCGGATTATAACGTTAGCGGCAAAAGAGGCGCGAGCTTAGCTAGGGCGCTTTCTACTCCGCGCGCAGATTTGATTTTAATTTAGCTCGTTCATTCCGCCGCGAAATTTTACCCTGCAGGACGTAATTTTTGGCCCCGTGGCGACGGATGATACCGGCTACGACTACGATGTTGCTTTTAAGCGCTATCATTCAAGCGAGGAGATGGTGGAATTTCTGCTTGCGCTTTATGATAGCGACGCGTGCGTGGGTGCGGTGGATCGAAACAACTTCGAGTTTAGCTTACAAGCTGCGCGATTTGACTACGCGGGCAGATGGTAATTTTTACGCTTTTAGCGCGTCGCGATGAAACGGCAACTTCTAGACTGCGTATAGTCTTATAAAATTTAAGCTGATTTGATGTACATTTCGCGCCGAACGTGGCTTTGAAATTTAACGCGTGAGCTATGGATTTGACTTGCGATGCGAGCTCAAGCGCGCAATTTTCGGGCTCGACTTGCAAACTAGACGAAATTTTTGGCACGGTAAAAGTAAAATTTAACCGCACAATGCGTTAAAATTTAAAGAAATTCAGGGAATGAAAATAAGAAATCCGCCCTTGTACTAGGTACTATAGGGGTCGTGGGTAAGGAGCTGGTGCGCGGGCTTTGTGATGGCTCGGGTTATGATGAGGTAGAGGCATGGGCGCACCGCCAGACGGACTTTTACCGTTTTAAGTTTTGCATGCGGATCATTGATTTTGATGGCATTTAGGATATCGCACCTTATAAATTTTTGATGAAATTTTTTGCGCGCTAGGTATGATGATGAAGAGATGGATTCGCATGAGGCGTTTTGCTCATGGATGTAGACTACATCTATGCGGCGGCAAAGTGGGGCAAGCAGTCAGTGGGCGCGCGGCGCTTCGCACTCGCATCATCTTCGAGTGCGAAAGAGAGCTCGCTAAGCTTTTATCTGCGCGCCAAAGAGCAGGTTGAGCGATGCGCGAGCGAGCTTGGTTTTGAGGACTTCCAGATCGCTCATCTGCCGCTAATCCTCGGTGAGAAACCTGATGCTCGCCTGCTAGAGCGGCTTGCGGCAGCGGTTTTTAAACTGCTGCCCGCCTGCGTGTTCGGCAAATTTAGACCGCTTAGCGGCGCAAGTATCGCCCGCGGCGTACAAATTTGCGAGCCGCGGGAATTTCTATAAATCGCGAGTAAAATTTTAGTGCGAGAGCAGGATTAAATTTAAAACTAAAGTTTTAGGCAGTGTGGATAAAATTTTATAAATTGATCTGCTTAAATTAAATTTTAAATTTAATAGAATTTTATAGTAAAATTTCTCGCTTGAAATTTTAAGCGTGGAATCTTGCGTACTGCGTTGTTGCAAAATTTTTGTTATAAAACCCTATGCTAAAATTTTAGGACTAAATTTGCGGTGTATTTAGTTTAGCCGCGAATAAAGCCTCCTAGGGCTTCAAGCTCGCATGCGGTTATGGCAACTTCAAACCCCGAAACAATCGTAAGTTTTGCAAGTTTTATAAATCCGCGATATTAAATCCTAAAAATTATGAGCTACTTAGGAGGCGAAAATGGTCTATTTTTTCGCTTCTTTCTGCGCGGTCGGCGGGTCAAGCTGCATGATCTTATCGCCTAGGCGCTGAAAATTTGCAAGGCTTTTTAAGTGAAAATACGCTAGCTCCAGATATCCGCGGCGCGCAAAATCCGCAAGTTTTTTATCGCTTAGTTTCAAAAGCTTTTCGCGATTTACGACCGAAAAGCCGTTTAGCAGAGACGATTCCTTGCCGCTAGAGTTGATGCCAAGCTCCTTGGCTTCTAAAATCCCCGCCTTTTGAAATTCCGCCGCCGCAACACGCGTGCGCATATCCAAATCGGCGTAATTTTTCATTACCTCTTTTAAATTTTCCAAAAACGGCGTCGGCTTGCCGTCTTTAAAAAGCGCCTCGCCATCGCCTTTGATCTGCTGTGCGTCCTCATCGAAGCAGATCGCAGTCTGCTCGCCGATCTGGGCTAAGAAAAACGGATAATTCTGCACCGAAGAAGGCACCGTTCCTTTATAATCCTTATCGATTAGAACGTTTTTGGTGCGCCCTAGCAGCGCCACCATTTTGGGCTCTTTTTCGATGGTAAATACGATAACGAGGTTGTCTGCGCAAAACGGGATCTCCGGTGCGATCACCGGCACGAAAGGCGCGGTAGGGAATGCATCCGCGTGATACTGCAAATCCGCGTGTTTAACGCTATCTAATACGACTGGGGTCATGTTGATCCTTTAAAAAATTTTAGCAATTATATAAAAAAGAATATTAAAATTCTAAAGATTTTTGAAATTTCGGCTGTTTTTGCTTGCGTAAATTTATAGATTTGGAATTTTAAATTTGATAGAATCACCGTTAAATTTAAGGAGCGAAAGTGGGCTTGGATGAGCTTTTGGCGCTTGCAATAGATGCCGCAAAAAAGGCAAACGCCGCGATAATGCAAAATTACGACAAATTCGACATTTTCATCAAAGCGGACAGATCGCCGCTTACGAATGCGGATCTCGCGGCAAATGATGTAATAATGAGCACCCTGGAGCCTAGCGGCATCGCGATCTGCTCGGAAGAATGCGTGCTGGATAGCAAGCAGCGCATGAGCGAGGAGAGATTTTGGCTGGTAGATCCGCTGGACGGCACGAAGGAGTTCATCGCGCGCAACGGCGAGTTTTGCGTCTGCATCGCGCTTATCGAGCATGGGCGTCCGATTTTAGCGGTAATCGGCGTGCCTGTAAGCGGCGACGTATATAGCTCAAACGGCGGTGGAGCTTATAAAAACGGCGCGCTGCTCGCTCGCCCAAATAGCGCGCCGCAAATTTTCATGCAAGGGCACCATAGCAGATCTGCAAAATACGTGCAATTCGCGCAAAAATTTAAAATGCAGCTCGTGCGCAAAGGCTCTGCGATAAAATTTTGCATCTTAGCTGAGGGGGGCGCCAGCGCGTATGCGAGATTTAGCGATTGTTCGCTTTGGGACATCGCCGCTGGGGATTTTTTGCTGCATCAAAGCGGCGGAGTGGTGGTAGATCTAAAGACGATGGAGGCGCCTCTTTATAACGGAAAAAGCCTGATAAATAACCATTATTTAGCGGTCGGCGCGAATGCGATGAAAAATTTATCTGAAATGTTAGAATTCGCAAAGAACTTTTAAGTTAAATTTATAGTAAACGCTCTATAATATAAGTCCAAAAATTTTTTATCAAAGGATAAAAACATGAAGGGTTTTACTATGATCGAATTAATTTTCGTGATCGTGATTTTAGGTGTTTTGGCGGCAATTGCCATTCCAAGACTAGCAGCTACACGCGATGATGCAGAGGTCGTTAGAGCATCTCAAAACATCGTTACATCTTTAAGCGATATAATAGGCTACTATACTTCACAAGGTCAGTATAGTTCAGATATTCCTAGCATGACAAATGTAGCAATTCCTATTAAAGCCAAAGGCTCCGTTTGTGCTACTTATAAATATAACAATGCATCGCAAATTACCTTAAAAAAAGGATACAATGGTTTGTGCGCTACAGTTTGGGATTCGGCAAATCTAAAAACTATAAGCAACCTTTATAGTTCAGATGCATTAGTAATTGTTCAGTAGCTTCTTTGGTGCAGGGACTATCTCTGCGCCTTTTTATTTATAAATCCAAGCAAAATTCCAATAACCCAAACAGCTCCGAAAAATATAAAAATTATACTCCAAAATTGCGCCAGATCCACGCTTTTGCTTGCCGGAAACAGATACCAACCTCCACTATAAAGTGCCGTTAGTTTGGCTTGCAGTCCGTCTAGCGTTGTATTGGTCGGCACCGCCGGTACATCGAATGCGCAGCTGTTAAACGGCTTAAAAATCGGCACCGCGCTTAGATCGAAATTTAAAAATTTCACCGCTCCGCCGCAGCCGCTTATCCCTCCCATTTCGCTGTCTTCGCGCAGTACGACGCGGATTTTGGCTAAATTTAACGACGAGGCAAATCCTAGCGCCGCGCCGTAAAACCATACCGCATATCCGCAAACCGCGCCGTAAACGCTCTTGCCGCAAATAGCTAAAATCACCGCTCCTAGTGCTATGGCGCAAAGTGCGAATCTCACGTGAATGCTAAAGCTTTCCGGATAGATAAAAAGGAATTTTTGCAAGAAAAAATATGAAAATGCTAGCCAAAAAAGCGCCCAAATAGCGCAAAAGGCGAGAAATCTTTTAGAGTATCTGTTTTGAAATTTTAAAATCATAAAAATCCTTTCCGTGCATAATTTTATAATAAATTGCAGATATTTTTGCTAAAATCCCAGCTTTTATAGCAAAAATTTCAAGCAAAGGGTAAAATTTTGAAGGGTTTTTTACGCAAATTAGAAAGAGCTTTTGATGCGTTCGCAAATATTTTAGGCGTATTGAGTATCGTATTTTTGGCGCTTTTAGTTATAGTCGTTTTTTACAATGTTGTGGCGCGTTATCTTTTTCCTGCCGCAAATTCCGTCGCTATGCAAGAACTTACGTGGTGGCTATATTCGGCGATGTTTTTATTCGGTGTGACCTATGCGCTTAAAGAAAATGCCCACGTTCGCGTGGATATTTTTTACGAAAAATTTAGTCCCACTGCAAAAGCGCTCATAAATATCTTAGGCACGATATTTTTCATTTTGCCTTTCGTGGCGCTCGTGGCGTTTTTTTCGATCGATTATGTGAGCGAGGCTTATACGAGCCATGAGGCCAGTGCTAATCCCGGTGGTATGCAGCATCTTTGGATCATCAAGTCCGCAATCACGCTTAGCTATGCGTTTTTATTTATCTACGCATTTGGATTTTTGATTAAAAATATTAACGCCCTGCTTGATGTTAGGGAAAACAAAGGCTCGGAATTTCTTAGTGGGAATTCTTCGGGCGCACAGAGTGTGTGAGGGCAGAATGAGCTTAAATTTAAAATTCTATAAATTTTACGCTTTTCGCGCTTGGGCGGAATTTTGCCATGGCAAGATAAAAGGTGGCGAGCTATGATAGGCATAGTGATGTTTGCGGCAGCGCTTTTTATGCTGTTACTCGGTTTTCCCGTTGCGTTTACGTTCGGCGCCGTGGCTGTGATTTTTGGCTTTATCTACGGACTTAGTGAGGCGTGGGATTACGCGCAGGGCTTTGAAATTTTAACCGAAGCTTTCGAGGATATGAGCAGGCAGTTTTTCTCACTGATGCCTAATAGAATTTACTCGATTATGGAAAATCAGCTGCTAATTTCGGTGCCGCTTTTTATTTTGATGGGTATGATTTTGCAAAAGACTCGCCTTGCGGAGCGTTTATTAGAGTCGATGGCATTTTTATTCGGCGGCGTACGAGGCGGCGTGGCGATCAGCACCGTTTTGGTGGGCGCATTACTTGCGGCTACGACGGGCATCGTGGGCGCGACTGTCATCGCTATGGGCGTCATCAGTCTACCCGTGATGATGAAATACGGCTACGATAAGCCGCTGGCTACCGGCACTATCGCTGCTGCGGGCACGCTTGGGCAGATTATTCCGCCTTCGATCGTGCTGATTATTTTAGGCGATATACTTTCGGTTTCTGTGGGTGATCTTTTCTCTGCAGCAGTTATTCCTGGGCTCGTGCTAGTGGGTTTTTACGTGATTTATATTGCGATTATTTCATATATTTGCAAAGATTATGCGCCGCCTGTTCCGCCGATAGAGGGGCTTAGCAAATCAAAGCAAATTTTTATCGCGCTTAAAAACGTCGTGCCGGTGCTCGTGCTGATTTTGCTCGTCTTGGGATCTATTTTTGCGGGCATCGCTACGCCTACGGAGAGCTCGTCGGTAGGCTGCTTGGGTGCGATAGCGCTAGCTGTTTTATACCGCACGTTTTCGTTTAGACTGATCTATGACGCACTAAAAAATACCGCTAAAATTTCGGGCATGGTTTTTATGATTTTGATGGGCGCCACGGCATTTTCGATGATTTTTTCTTACACGGGCGGAGATGAGGTCGTAAAAAATTTTATGGAGAATCTGCCCGGTCAAGCATGGGGATTTATCGCGCTTACGATGGTAGTTATCATAGTGCTTGGATTTTTTCTAGATTATGTCGAAATTTCATATATCATTTTACCGATACTTTTGCCGATAGTAGAGTCTTTACATATCAATCCCGTGTGGTTTGCGATCTTAATCGCTGTAAATTTACAAACGTCGTTTATGACGCCGCCGTTTGGATTTTCGATATTTTTCTTAAAGGGCGTGACGCCGCCGCAAATCCACACCACGGATATTTACAAGGGCGTGCTACCTTTTATTTTATTGCAAATTCTAGTGCTATTAACGCTCGCAATCTTTCCGGGGGTTTTTGGTTTAAAAGCTTTTTTAGGCTAGAAATATTAAAATTCACGCTAAATTTAACCTAGGAGCTAAAAATGGCTAAAAAGCTTATCGACGTTATGGATACGACCTTTCGCGACGGATTTCAGTCAGTTTTCGGCGCGCGCGTGGCGATGGCGGACTTTTTGCCTGCCGTTAGCGCGGCCAAAGACGCGGGCATCACGCACTTTGAGTTCGGCGGCGGCGCGCGGTTTCAGAGCCTGTATTTTTACCTAAACGAAGACGCCTTTGAGATGATGGATAAATTTAGAAGCATCGTGGGGCCTGAGGCGAACCTGCAAACCCTTAGCCGCGGCGTCAATACCGTCACGCTCGATACCGGCAGCCGCGAGATCATCGATCTGCACGCCAAGCTTTTTGCTAAGCACGGCACGACGACGATTAGAAATTTCGACGCGCTAAACGACGTGGAAAATTTAAAATTTAGCGGCGAGTGCATACATCGCCACGGACTCAAACACGAAGTCGTAGTCACGATGATGGATCTACCGCCCGGATGTAGCGGTGCACACGACGCAGCGTTTTATGAGAGAATTTTGCGTCAAATTTTAGACGCGCAGATTCCGTTCGACAGCGTCTGCTTCAAAGACGCAAGCGGTACCAGCAGCCCGCAGAAGGTCTATGAGACGATCAAGCGCGCGCGTAAAATTTTAGGCGACGGTGTGCATATCCGTCTGCACACTCACGAGACGGCGGGCGTTAGCGTCGCATGCTATCAGGCTGCGCTCGTTGCGGGCGTAGACGGCATCGACCTTGCCGCGCATCCCGTAAGCGGCGGCACGAGCCAGCCGGACATCCTTACGCTGCTGCACGCGACGAAGGGGCAAAATTTCGATCTGGGGCTGGATGCAGAGAAAATTTTAAAATACGAAGAGGTTTTGGGCGAGTGCTTGAAGGATTATTTTATGCCGCCCGAGGCCACGCAGGTAAGCCCGCTCATTCCGTTTTCGCCGATGCCGGGAGGCGCGCTTACCGCAAACACTCAGATGATGCGCGATAATAAAATTTTAGATAAATTCCCCGCCGTCATCAAGGCTATGCGCGAGGTCGTCGAAAAGGGCGGTTTCGGCACGAGCGTAACGCCGGTTAGCCAGTTTTATTTCCAGCAGGCGTTTAACAACGTAATGTTCGGCCCGTGGAAAAAGATCGCCGAGGGCTACGGCAAGATGGTGTTAGGTTATTTCGGCAAAACGCCCGTTAAACCCGACGAAGGCGTGATTAAGATGGCGGCGGAGCAGCTAGGACTACAGCCTACGACCAAACACGCCGTAGATATCGCCGATGCCGACGAGAGTAAGAGCGTCGCGTATGCGCAGAAGATTCTACGCGAACAAGGCATCGAGCCTAGCGAGGAGAACGTATTTATCGCGCTTGCGTGCAAAGAAAAGGGTATCGCGTTTTTAAAAGGCGAGGGCAAGGTGATGATCCGCAAAAAAGAGGACGTAGCACCTGCCGCAAGTCATCAAAGCGGTATTTCTAAAAACGGCAAATTTGACGTTAAGATTAACGGCAAAATTTACAACGTAGAATTTGCCGGACAAAACGTGCTCGTAAACGGCGATCGATACGACATCAGCTTCGATACCTCAGCGCCCGCAAAGCCGCAAGTGCAAGCCACTCTCGAAAACAAGGCAAGCGGTACGGACGACAACGAAGTAAAAGCGACGCTTCCTAGCAACGTATTTAAAATTTTAGTCAAGCAAGACGATATCGTCGAGGCGGGGCAGACGATAATCGTACTTGAAGCGATGAAGATGGAGATAAATATCGAAAGCCCGCGCAAAGGTATAATCGATAAAATTTTAGTCGCCCAGGGCGATACGGTCGATGCCGATCAAGTGCTCGCGATTTTAAGATAAGCTCTAAATTTAGGCGGCGCTCCCGCCTAAATTTCATGGCGATCATCCTCGGCGCTTAAGCGAGCTCACCTAAATTTTAAGCTATAATAGCGCAATCTTTTATCAAAATTTAATTTAAAAAGGACGCAAAATGACAACTCCGAACGATCTGGATAAACTAGGTCTTAAAAATATCAAAAAAATCAACCACAACCTAAGCTACGACGAGCTTTTCGAGCTTGAAAAGGCGATGAATGAAGGGCGCGTGTCAAGCAACGGCACTTTTATGGTCGATACGGGCATATTCACGGGTCGCAGCCCAAAGGATAAGTACTTCGTAAAGCAGGACCCGAGCCAAAAATACATCGCCTGGGGCAAGGTAAATCAGCCCATCTCAAAAGAGCTTTTCGATAAACTTTTAGCCAAAGCCAAAGCCCAGCTAAGCGGCAAAGAAATCTTTATCCAAGACGCATTTTGCGGCGCTAGCGAAAAGAGCAAAAAATCAGTCCGCTTCGTGACCGAAGTCGCGTGGCAGGCGCATTTTGTTAAAAATATGTTCATCCGCCCAAGCGAGAGCGAGCTTGCGGAATTTCATCCCGATTTCGTCGTTTACAACGCGTGCAAATGCAAAAACGAAGATTACGCGAGCGACGGGCTGCATTCCGACGTTTTCGTTATATTTAATGTCGAGGAAAACGTCGCCGTTATCGGCGGTACGTGGTACGGCGGCGAGATGAAAAAGGGAATTTTTTCTATGATGAACTACTGGCTACCGCTTGAGGGCAAGCTAAGCATGCACTGCTCGGCAAACGTGGGTAAGGACGGTGATACAGCGCTATTTTTCGGTCTAAGCGGTACGGGCAAAACGACGCTCTCGACCGATCCAAACCGCAAGCTAATCGGCGACGACGAGCACGGCTGGGATGATGAGGGGATATTTAACTTCGAGGGCGGCTGCTACGCAAAATGTATAAATTTAGACCCGAGCAGCGAGCCTGAAATTTACGCCGCGATCAAACGCGACGCGCTACTTGAAAATGTGGTCGCAGATGAGGCTGGCGTCGTGGACTACAAAGACGGCAGCAAGACCGAAAACACCCGCGTCAGCTACCCGATCTATCATATCGATAACTACGAGCCAAGCTCTGCTGGCGGCCATCCGAAAAATATCATCTTTTTAACAGCCGATGCATTCGGCGTTTTGCCTCCGGTCGCAAAACTAACCAAAGAGCAGGCGATCTATTATTTCCTAAGCGGTTACACAGCCAAAGTCGCGGGCACCGAGCGCGGTATCACCGAGCCCGTGGCGACATTTAGCGCGTGCTTTGGCGAGCCGTTTATGCCGCTGCACCCGACTGTTTACGCTAAGCTGCTAGGCGAAAAGATCGACAAGCATAATGTTAGCGTCTATCTCGTAAACACCGGCTGGAGCGGCGGCGCATACGGCGTAGGCAAGCGAATGAGCATCAAAGCCACGCGCGCATGCATAAACGCGATCCTTGACGGCAGCATCAAAAAGTGCGAATTTGAAAATTTTGGTATTTTTAACCTCGCGATCCCAAAAGAGCTAGCAGGCGTCGAGACGAAGCTACTAAATCCGATCAATACATGGACGCACCCGGCGGAATATAAGATCACGCGCGATAAGCTAGCAAAGATGTTTGAAGAGAATTTCAAACGCTACGAGGACGTAAAAGAGGGGGTCGAGTTTGCTAAAGCGGGCCCTACGGCTTAGGCTCCTGGGTCTTGGGGCGATCTGCGCGCTTTTTGCCGCATGCGAAAACGCCCCTTCAAATTTAAAACAGCCGCTCGTTGCGATGAGCGGCTTTTCCTTTTACGACGATCCACTAAGCTACATCAACAATGTGCGCGCAAAATCGGGGCTAAATCAGCTTTCGCAGAATGAAATTTTAAACACCTCCGCGCTTAATCACGCAAAATATGTCGTCGCAAACGAGGCGATGTCGCACGACGAGAGCCCTGGCAAGCCGAATTTTACGGGCGAAAATCCGTCAAAGCGCGCTTTTTACGCAGGCTATAATGCCGCAGTACGGGAAAATTTATCCTATAACTCAAGCGATCTAAAAAGCGCGATCGACGGGCTTTTAAGCGCGATTTACCATAGATTTGCATTTTTGGATTTTGCCTCGGATGAGATCGGCATCGGCTATTTTGAGCACGGCAAAAAAAGCAGCTACATTTTTGAGATGGGAAATTCGCGCCTAAATGCCTTTTGCTCGCGGAATTTAAACGACGAAGGAAGCGGTAAATTCCTACTTGGGATGTGTAAAAACGAAACGCTACGGATGAGGGAGGATAAGTTCAAAAGCGCCACCGCGCTGAACTCACGCCCTTACGTCTACTACCCGAACGACGAGCCCGCGCTTGCGTTTTTCAGCAATGAAATTCCAGATCCCATGCCAGAGTGCAAAATCACCGCAAACCCCGTAAGCGTGGAGTTTAATGCCGAGGAACCGCCCGTAACGATGAAAAGTTTTAAAATTTACGAAAGCGGCAGGGAGCTTCAAAACGTTAAAATTTTAGACAAAAACTCCGATCCTAACGCCATTTTAAGCGATAGGCAGTTCGTGCTTTTCAGCAGAGAGGTTTTTAAATTTGACACCAAATACGGCGCGGAGTTTAATTACGAGCAGGGCGGGAAGCAAAAAACGCTGCGGTGGGAGTTTATCACGCAGGCGCCCAAATTTAGATACTTCGTCGTGCAAGGCGGAGAAAATTTGAGCGTGAAAAACGGCGCGTTTTACGACATATTCGTAACCCCGAAAGACTGCAACGATTTGATGAAAAGCTACAAAACCAGCTACTCTTTTATGGATAAGCCAGAAATTTCAAGCCCCGCGGCAAATATGCTGCGCGTAAAACTAAACGGCGCAAAGGGCGCAAAGCTTGAAATTTCAACGGGTAACGGCGCGGTAATAAACCTGTATTTAAGCGACGACTCCAAAAGTTACGGCGGCATGGGTAAAATTTACGCCGCAATCGCGGCGGTTTTGGCGGCGATCGTTTTGTTTTATCTTTTAGCAAGAAAGCGGAGATGACGGGTGCGGGAGGGCTATTTGGCGCAATGCCCGCTTGCAGGCTAGGGGTTTTGCTTTGCAGACGCGACGCACCGCTTGCAAAATGCAGATAAAAGGATAGATCATGACAAAAAACGAAGGTAAATTTTATATTTCGCTAATGGGTGAAAATAGCCATGAGGTGGATATCCCCGCGGGGCAAGGCAGCTTTAGCATCGCGCCTAAGGGCTACGGCGATGCGAGAGCCTACGTAGATGCGGATACGTCCATTTCGTGGAGCGCGTTTGACAGCATGCAAATACCGGCCGGCGGGCATTGGCCTAGATTTTTCTACTACGCGGGCAACGACGCGAGTTTTGCGCAGTGGTCGCAGGAGCGTGAGATAGAGAGCTTTTTCTGGGCGCCGCAAAAAGACGTCTCGCTGGATCTTAGCAAGGCTCACATCCGCCGCTTAAGCCTAGACTGCGATCGCTTTAAAATTTGCGTTCGACTCGGCGCAGATACGCGTAAGGTGGAATTTTACGGCAAGGCGGAAAATTTTACGATCGAGGATGCGGGCGGGCTTAAAGACGTTTCTTTTTGCTTTCGCGAGGATGATGCCGAGGGCGCGGAGCCGTTTAAGCTACCGGTGTTTGCGGCGCTAGCGGGCATAGAGCGCATAGAAATAGACGCGCCCGTTTGCGGCGAGCCATTTGATTGCGAGAGTTTGTTGTAGTTTTCCGCGCTAAAAAGCGTCAGTCTAAACGGCGCCGTCTGCAACCTGCGTGCCCTTAGCGCGCTTGAGGGATTAAATTCCATCCAGATAAGATACTGCTCTGATTTAAGCGGCTTTCCGCCGCTTAGCTCGTGGAGTGGGCTTAATTATTTTATCGCGTGGAATGTCGAGCGAGACGCAGGCAAGGCGCTTAAAAAGGAGCTTGTCGCGCTTGCTAAAACGCGAAAGTTTGAGTACGCCGCCGTCGCGCAGCTGCGTAAAAAGGCGTGGTTTGAGAGCGAGTTTAACGTCCCCTTTACAAACTGGGAGGGCAAAAACGGCAAAGCCGCGACGAGAGCCTATAAAACCGCGCTAAAAGCGATCAAAAAAGTAAGCTGCGAGCGCGAAGCAAGGGCGGTCATAGAGGAGCTCGTAGGCGCGATAAATAAGCTACCAGATATCGAGACGCCCGAGCGCGAGGACGCTTATGTGGCGGTACGCCAGATAGCTGATAATGCGCGTTTTGAGATACCGCAGAGCAAAACGCAGGAGTGGTTTGATGCGATGCGGGATTTTTAAAATTTATCCCAAGCGGCGTATGGTTGAAATTTATCCGAAGCACAGCGCGGTTTAAATTTATCTAAAAAGCGACGCCGTACGGCAAAGCCCACGCTTTTGCCGCTTTGAGCGTATTTTTTTTGCTTGCATTTGAGGCGCGCGAGCCGCTGCTTTGCTACGAGGCTTTGAGCGAATTTTGCTTTCTTGAGCTAAAATTTAGAGAAAGCTAGCGATCGGCTCAGACTGCAAAAAGGCGAATAAATTTGCGAACATTTTGCACTTCGCCTGCTTCAATGTAGATTGAGCTTTGCACAGCTGCGGCAAGCGCTTCGCCCGTCCGCCTTAAATTTTAAAATCTACGCGCCAAGCTTTTCGTATCTATGAAAGATGCTTTGCCAGCTAGCTCAAAAGCCTGCCTATAGCGCGGTTTCATTCATATTTTTTCTTATATTGCCTCGTTTCTATTTTTATGCTCTTACTACTTAAATTTAACGCCTAGTGTCTTAAAATTCTCACTACACGCCGAAATTTATACGCATATCTCTAGCTTTTGTGACTAAATTTTAAATTTCGTCCCCATTTATCTCATCCGCAAGTTTTAAAATTATAGCCTGCACCGCCTCAGGAGCGTAGATATCCATCCACTCTATCCCATTCGAAGCGCTAAAAAGCACGGCGATCCGCCCCTCGCTCATTGCACGCTTGGCAAGTTTGGTCGCTGCGGGGCTGTTGCCCATATTTGGCGTCTCGTCTATGCTTATCTCGGCGCAGCGGCGCAAAATAGGCGCCAAATCAAACTCTCCCTCGAGCAAAATAATGACCGAGCCGCGCCTAAAACTGCAGGCGTTCCAAAAGATCTCGGCGCCGTTTACGCATTCGCGCGAGAGATCGAGGCGAAATTTACCCCGCTCGCGCACGAGAAAACTAAACTTGCTTAAGTTTAGCGGGTGCTCCACGCTACCGAAAGTCCCCACGATGCTATCTTTGCGGCCGTTATAGACGTAGGCGGCGAGCGCGTTTTGCAGTAGCGGCGCGATGATCTGATCGTGCGCGCTCGTGTGGTCGTCATCTCTGGCGCGGCCTGGGATCTTTACGAAAAACGGTTTGAAATACTCCATAAACGCTCCTTAAGCTTATAAAATTTGCTCGCTCTTGCTTTTAAATTTAACGGCTTGCACTTTTAAATTTATGCCTATTTGGCTCTTGCGATAGCCGAATTTAGTTCGCGGCGCCCGCTTTTTCGGCTCGTTTTTCAGACGCCGCCGTTTTTAAATTTTACTCTTGTATCTGCTATCGCAGCTTCTTGCGCTTATATATCGTTTTTACGCCTATCAAATACAACCTGGATGGCGGTTTTAGATTTTACACAAAATACTCGCGCGCAGCATCCTTGCTCTCAAAGGGGCTTGCACTCAGCTCGCTGCCGTCTATGAGCAGAGCGTAGCGGCGAGCGGCGTCCGTTTTGGCGTATGTTAGCGCCAGCCTCGCCGCAAGCTCTCTATCCGCCTCGCTCGCGCCCCTGCTTATCAGGCTTAGCGCGCCCACGACGTCATCTTTAAATTTTATCTCGCTAAATTTTGGATTTTGCACGGCGGCAAGCTTTTTGTTATCGCTCTCATCCCGCCCGATTATGAGCTTAGCGCCGCCTGGCAGGCGCAGATGGCGCCCGAATTTTAAAATTTCAGCGTCCGCGGGCGTTTCGATCTTTTCAAATTTTACCGCATCCTTGATCCGCTCGCTAAAGCTTTGCACCGTTAGTAGACAGCCTCCCGCGGGCGTTTCATAGTCCTCAAAGCCGAACTCTGCCGCGAGCTGCATCTGCCTAGTGCGTCCGCGCCCGCTGATATCAAGCAGCGCGCCCCTATCGACCCAGCCCTTGATCTCTGGCGTCGTGGGCGGCAGCAGCTTCGCGCACAGCGGACGCAGGATCAGCCCCTCCTCATCGCCGCTAAGCCCGCCGACCTGAGCCAGAGCCTGCGCGCGTTGGCTCATCGGGCGCTGCCCGAGCACCTCGCCAGTGATGATGAAGCTCGCCCCTTCGCTTTGCAGCATCGTAAGCGCGGTCTTAAACATATATCCGTGGCAGTCGATGCAGGGGTTGAAGTGCTTGCCGTAGCCGTATTTGGGCTCGAAAAGCACCTGCCGCAGATATTCGCTTCTGATATCAACGCTTTTAAAATTCGCTCCCGCGGCTGCGGCTCTGCGGCGCATGATCTCGCTCTTATCGTCCTTGCCGCTAAATCCGATATCCATATTCAGCGCGAGCACCTCGATGCCTTGCGAGACGATGAGTTTGACCGCGAGCATGGAGTCAAGCCCGCCGCTAAAGAGCGCCAATGCCTTCATTTCGTTCCTTTACTTGAGTTGATTGATCTTTTTTTGATACTCCAAGATCCGCTCGATCTTGTCGGGCGCGTCGGAGTTTTTGAGCTTTTGCATCAGATCTTGCAGGGCGTTGCGGCGTAAAATTTTGCACGCGTCGTTAAAAAGCGCCGCGCCGTCGATAGGCAAAATTTCATCATCCAGCGCGAGCGCGCGCAGATTTTCGCGGGCTTCGCTTTCGGCGTTTTGAACATTTTGGATACTTTGAGCGCTTTGGACATTTTGAGCGGCGGCTTCCATCTCGCCTTGATTTGCGCCGATGCTTAAGCTCCGTCTCTCGCCGTTATTTGCATCCTCTTGCTTCTCGCCGCCGTTTGCACCCTGCTGTGCGGAATCTTTTAAATTTACGGCGCCCGTAGAACCCTGCCCGCTAAAATTTTGCTCGCTAGAGCTCTCACCGCTTTTTAAATTTACGCTCTCGCTACGGATAAAATTTTCTCCCGCGCCGCCTGCGGTAAAATTTTCGCTCGCATTACTATCCGCATTGCCGCCCTTGCCCGCGATGAAATTTTTAAAATTTCCGCCGCTGCGAGCGAAAGCCAAAAACGCCTCGAAAATATCGCCGTGCATGCGAAAATCGCGCCGCTCCAAGCAGCCGAGCCCAAGCTCCGCCATCTCACCATCGAGCAACATCGATTTTATGATCTGAAGCTCCGCGATCTCCTTGCGGCGCAGTAGCGTCCGCCCGCCCCTCGCCGAAGCCGCAGGCGGCGCAGAGCTCTCGTAGCGCGCCGTGTTTTGCTCGCGAACAAAATTTCCGCCGTTTAAGCTCCCGCTCACACCGCCCCTGCCGTCTGCGCCGCGCCCTTCGTAAGAACCGAAATCACGAGAGCCGAAATTCCCGCCCTCGTTAAAATTTCGCCCCTCAAAGCCCGCGCCGAAATTTTTACCGCCGCTTGCTAAATTAAACGAACCCGGCGAGACGTTTAAAATTTGCGCGACCAGGCTCTGATAGGACTCGGCGAGCACGGGGCCGAGCGCTGCGGTAAATTCTTTGATCTCATTTAGCGCCGCCTCTTTTTGCACTGGGCGGGCGAGATCGTATTTTTTAGCGATTCTTCGGATCAGAAACTCCCCGCTCTCCATGCCGCTAGCATAAATTTGCTCTAGCTCGCGCACCTTGCCCGCGACTATCATATCCGCAGGATCGGCGCCGCCGCCGATTATAGCGACGCTTGAGTCGATCTTATTCAGGCACAAAAGCCGCGCCGATTTCATCGCCGCATTGATGCCCGCAGCGTCGCCGTCGAAGCTAAGCACGACGTTAAGCTCCGCGCGCTTTATAAGCGGCAGATGAGCGGGCGTCAACGCCGTGCCGAGCACCGCTACGGCGTTGTCGATGCCCGCTTGATGCAGCATGATGACGTCCATGTAGCCCTCGGTGATGATGAGGGTTTTTTTGGCGATCGCGCTTTTTTTTGCAAGGTCGAATGCGTAGAAAATTTTAGATTTATCAAACAGCGCGCACTGCGGCGAATTGACGTATTTGGCGGGATTATCGCTTATCGTGCGGCCGCCGAAGCCCACGAGCTTGCTTGCGTGGTTGTAGATCGGAAAGGTGATGCGCTCAATGAAGCTTGCGTAGAGCCCGCGCTCGTTTTGCTTCACCGCGCCCGCATTTAGCGCGTCTTGCGGCGGAATTTCTTCGTTTTGCAAAACTCTGATCGTCTGCGCGCTAGCTCCAGCGTAGCCAAGGCCGAATTTGCGAATAGTCGCATCACTCAGTCCGCGTTCGTACAGGTATTTTACGGCGGCGGGGTTTTGATAAAGGCAGCTTTGATAGTAGGCGTTTAAAATCCCAAGTACCTTCTTCTCTTCGCTGCGTTCCTGCACCTTGGCGCCAGTGTATTGCAGCGCGAAATTATACATCCCCGCAAGCTTTTCGACCGCTTCTGGAAAGCTTATCTTTTCGTAATCTTGGATAAATTTAATCGCGTTGCCGCCTGCTTTGCACGAAAAGCAGTGAAAAATTCCAAGCTTTGAACTCACGCTCATGCTCGGGTGCGAATCGTCGTGAAATGGGCAGACACCCACGAAATTTGCGCCGCTGCGCTTAAGCGGGACATATTTTTCTACGACATCTACGATATCTACGGTAGCCAGCAGATTTTCTATGCTTTCGTTTTTAATCATAAGCGAAATTATACCCGCACTTTGCTATAATTGCCCTTTATTTTTGCGACGAGGTTTGATTTGGATAATTTTTTCTTAGACGATCGCGACCCGATTTTCGGGCTTATCATGCTGATAAGCATAATCTTGCTAGTGTCGATTCTAAGCTACATTTGGGGAGTTTTTTCTAAAAAAAACGAGAGGCAGAGCTTAGAGAATTTCATCAAAAAATTTGACACCCTAGACGCGCTTAGCACCGAACACAGGCAGCTTTTGGCAAGCCCGCAAATAGACATCCCGACGCTTGGAATTTTAGCTAGCTCTTTCGTCAAAAGCGGCGACTTCGAGCGCGCGATAGAAATTTATCTAATCGCGCTAGGCAAGGCTAGCGGCGGCGTGCAGAGGGAGTTTATCCTCACCAATCTCGGTATCGTATATTTCAAAGCGGGCTTTTTAGGGCGCGCCGAAGAGGTATTTTTGCAGGCGCTAAAGCTGCGCCCGAGAAACAAAGAGGCCCTTACGCATCTTACGGTGATTTATGAGCGGCTGAAGCGCTTTAATGAGGCGCTTGAGGTGCTTGACGCGCTGCGCGAACAGGACGCCGAAGTATATGCTCAAAGCCAGTTCGAGCGCGCCCAGATCATCGCAAACGACGCTAATACGCCGTTTAATAAAAAGATCGCTAAAATTTCAAAGCTAAACTTCAAAGGCGCGGGGCGGTTTTGCATGGAACTTTTTATCAAAAACAAAGAGCCTATGGAGGGCTTTGACCGCTTCCCGCCGATCGAGCAGGCGATCGATCTGATCTATGATTTCCCTGCGGCGGTAAATACGCAGGATGCGGAGTACAATGCGCTTTTTTACGCGCTTGGAAGAAGCGATCAAAAGCCTAAGAGCGCGAGTAAAATTTTTGAGATCAACGCGCTTATAGCCATGAAAGACACGGGCTTTGAGGACGCCGGGCTTAGCTTTAGCTACACCTGCGCGAAGTGCAAAAGCTCGGTGGGGCTCTTCTCGCACCGCTGTCCGGTCTGCTACGAGCTAGGCAGCATGGAAATTAGAGCACAAATTTCGGAGAAAACCGGTGAAATCGGTCAAACTTTTTAGCGACGGCAGCTGTCTCGGAAACCCTGGAGCGGGCGGCTGGGCTTACATACTGCAATACGGCGACGCGATAAAAAAGGCAAGCGGCGCGGAAGCGATGACGACCAATAATCAAATGGAGCTAACAGCCGCTATAATGGGACTTAGCGCGCTTAAGCAGCCCTGCCGCGTCGAGCTTTTTACCGATAGCGAATATGTCGTTAAAGCGATAAGCTCCTGGCTCGCAAAGTGGGTCGCTACTGATTTTAAGGGCAAAAAAAACGCAGATCTGTGGCGCAGATACCTTGCGGCGGCAGCGCATCACGAGATCAAGGCCTCCTGGGTCAAGGGGCATGCGGGTCATCCGCAAAACGAAGAGTGCGACGCTATGGCTCGCGCGGCGGCGGAAGCGATAAAGGGCTAAAATTCCGCGGCGAAGCTTGCGGTTGCGCGGATTAAGCATGGATTTGCTCGCGTTTACTTTGCACGCAGAGCCGCTTCGGCTTAAATTTATCGCCCGAAGCCGGTTTTAGTGCATTCGTTCACGCAATCGAGCTTTGGCAGAAATTTCGTTAGCAGCGGAGCAGGCTTTGGCGCGACTGTATTCGCGACGGGTCTATTTTTGGCGAGGATTTCGTTTGCGACAAGTGAGCCTTGGCGCGGTTTACGTTAGAATGGCGGGCTATGTTTAAATTTTATTCGCCGCAGATTGGTGCTAGCGCGTTTCATTCGCCACGTTAGTGCAAATTTAGCGCGGGCTGTGCTTGCACTCGTTCGTTTCGCTTGCGCAAGTTTTGTTCGCGCCAGATGCCGTTTGCGTGCGAGCCGCCGCGGATTTCGTAGAATTTTATAAAAAGGTTGATAATGCAAAATTTAGAAAAATTACAAGAAAAACTGGGCTATAAATTTAAAAATTTAACCCACCTCAAGATCGCTCTTACGCACAAAAGCGCCAAAAACGGGCACAACAACGAGAGGCTGGAATTTTTAGGCGATGCGGTGATGGATCTGATCGTGGGCGAGTATCTTTTCAAAAAATTTAGCAGCGACGAGGGCGATCTGAGCAAGCTGCGCGCCGCACTCGTGAACGAAAGCAGCTTTTCTAAATTTGCAAAATTTTTGGGCATCGGCGAGAACCTGAATATGTCGCTGTCCGAGGAGCGCAACGGCGGGCGCGAGAAGCCATCGCTGCTTTCGGACGCCTTTGAGGCGATAATGGGCGCCGTCTATCTTGAGAGCGGGCTGCAAAACACCGCCCGCATCGCGACTGCAATCTTAGAAATCCTCTATCCGCGCATCAGCTTTAACGAGCTCGTTAAAGACTACAAAACCGCGCTGCAAGAGCTCACGCAGGCAAAATTCGGCGTCACGCCCGAATATATCCTTTTAGGCTCGAGCGGCCCCGATCACAAAAAAAGCTTCGAAATGGCGGCGCTCGTAGGCGGCAAGCGACTCTCATCCGCTGTGGGAGCTAGCAAAAAGGAGGCTGAGCAAAAATGCGCGCAAATCGCGATAGAGCTTTTACAAAACGGCGCCTCGCACAGCGCTAGCGCGACAAATAGCGAGCAAACAGCATGCGATAGCAACGCACAAAGCGGTGCGAACCGAGCACAGGACGGCAAAAAAGGCTCACGAAATAGCGACGGACGGGCGCATGGTAGCAAAAAAAGCGACCGCGCCGGCGCATCAGGCGGCACGCCGAGCGCTAAAAAAAGCAATGAGCGAAGCGGGCGTGATACGGATAGACAAGGCGGCGGCGATCAAGGAGGCGCGCTATGAATACCTTCGGCGAGAGATTGCGCCTTAGCACCTTCGGCGAGAGCCACGGCGCGGCGATCGGCGGCGTTTTGGACGGCTTTCCGGCAGGCGTGGCGATCGAGATTTCAAATATCCAAAGCGAGCTTGACCGCCGCAAGCCGGGCGGCAAATACGCTACGCCGCGCAAAGAAGCCGACGAGATCGAAATTTTAAGCGGGATTTTTGACGGTCGCAGCACCGGCGCGCCGATCGGATTTATCATCCGCAACGCAAACCAGCACTCGAAGGACTACGAAAATCTAAAGGATATTTTCCGCCCCGCACACGCCGATTTTTCATATTTTGCCAAATACGGACTGCGCGATTACCGAGGCGGCGGGCGGGCAAGCGCGCGCGAAACCGCCGTGCGCGTGGCTGCTGGAGCGTTTGCGCAAATTTTGCTAAATCACTTTAAAATTTCCGTAAAAAGCGGAATCTGTGGCGTGGGCGAAATTTACGCCGCAAATTTAGACTTCGACTTTGCGCAAAACAGCGAAATTTTTGCGCTCGATCCTGATGCGGAGAGCGCGCAAAAGGAGTTAATTCTAAGCGTCAAAAATGCGGGAGATAGTATCGGCGGCTGCGTGCTAACGCGCGTCACGGGCGCGCCTGCGGGGCTCGGCGAGCCGCTGTACGGCAAGCTGGATGCGGCGCTTGCGGGCGCGCTGATGGGCATAAACGGCGTAAAGGCCGTGCAGATCGGCGCCGGAGTGAAGGCAAGCACGCTAAAAGGCAGCGAGAACAACGATTTTATGCGCGCTAGCAAGGATGCGATCCGCACCAACGGCGGCAAGATCGGCGCAAATTTTGCAAGCAACAACGCAGGCGGGATCTTAGGCGGCATAAGCAGCGGCGCGCCTATCGAGATTGCGACGCATTTTAAGCCCACTCCGAGCATTTTCATGGCGCAGCACAGCGTGGACGTGCGCGGCGCAGACGCGATCTACGAGCTGCGCGGGCGGCACGATCCGTGTATCGCCGTGCGCGGCAGCGTCGTAGCCACCGCGATGGCGCGGCTGGCGATCGCCGATGCGCTGCTGCTAAACGCGAGCGCGACGCTGGGGAATTTAAAGCGAATTTACGGCGAGGATTAAATTTAGACGGGCGCCCTTAAATTTTGCGAAATTTAATGAAATTTCAAGGGCCGAGCGATGAAATTCCCGCGAGCTAGGCGGGCAAATTTTAAATTTACGCGGTAGGCCTATCGTGACAAGGAGGGCAAAATGAGACTTGAGCGTATCGGCGAGGACTCGGCACTGATCGCGCGCATAGAGGCGATCAACGTCGCGGCGTTCCCCGAAATCGAGCGTATCAGCATAAAAAATTTTTTAAAAATGTCGCGCAAAGGACAGCTTGAAATCGCGGCGATATTCGAGGATTTTAGCGCCCTAAGTACTGGCGGCGCGGCAAATAAACATCACGCGGCGACAGACGAAAATTTATGCGCGCCAAAACAAGATTTTTGCGCGGCAAAGCGGGATTGCGGCGAAGCTAGCCAAGATCGCAATGCTGCGGGTAAAAATTTCGATGCGAGCGACTGCGGCGCGGCAGAATTAACCTCTTTGAGTTCCGAAAATCGCGGCACGGCAGATAAAAAATCTAATGCGACGTGTGAAAAATCCAGCTCGGAAAGTAAAAATTCCGACGCAGCGAGCGAGCATTTAAACGCGGTGGTGCAAAATTTAAGCGGCGAGGAGCTGGTTGGGTTTTGCGTCTATAGAACCGAGCAAACTTACAAGCGCGCGGTTTCGCACCACAAACAGCCGCCGCCTCGCCTAAATGCGGATAAAATTTTAAGATCCAAAGCCCATAGCTGCGCGGAATTTGACGGCGCAGAGGATGAAATCCCAAGCGGTAAAGCGGAATTTTCAGAGGCAAAATTTTTTAGCGTTGCAAGCGGCGAAATCGCGAGCCAAGAAACGCAGCCTCTTAGCGGCGATGAAATTTTAAACGCGAGCGCAGATAGCAAAATTCCGATCGACGCGGACCATTCGATTTGCGGTGCGGGCGGCAAAATTTCATCAAGCGCTAGAGGGGATGAAATTTCATCAAGCGCCGCAGAAGGCGAAATTTCGTCAGGTACCGCAGAAAGCGAAATTTCGCGCTACGATGAGAGCGAACCCTCAAGCGGCGGAGAGAGCGAGTTTTTTTACGTAGCGTACCTTGCGATCGATGCGAAATTTCGCGGGCTTGGGCTTGGCTCAAGGCTGCTCGCGCTCATCGCCAAGCAAAATCCGAGCGCGCAGATCGTCCTTGACGTTGAGCCGCCGCATGAGGACGTGCCCAATCTCGCGCAACGCCTGCGCCGCATAGAATTCTACGGCAGGCACGGTTTTCGGCGCTGCGGCAAGTTTTTCAACTACGCAGGCCTAAGCTTCGAGATCCTTGCTAAGCCGCCGTTAAGCGCGCCGCAGCAGGGATTTGACGTAGCGAGCTTCGTGAAATTTATCGGCGCAGGCAATAAATTTAGATTTAAAATCACCGACGCGCCGCTATATAAAAACTAATGCAAAAGCCCGAATTCAGCCTCATCTGCGACGATACGTTTTATAGAATTTTCTCCGCCTCTATCCTTGCGTTTTTTTGCATTTTTATCTCTTTGGACATCGGCGGATCGGGGGAGCTGTTTTACACGGACAGCCCGCTACGCTCGCAGCAAGCCAAGCCTAGTCTGACGATCGTTTTTATGTTTTTAGCGTTACTTTATCTGCGAAGCGGTAGCAAAGAGGCGGCGCGCGTGGAATTTGACGAGCTTAAAATATCCTTTCGCAGAGGGCTAGACAAATACGATCTTATGCTTGGATGCGTTGATCTGATAGAGCCGTCGTTCGGCTTCGTGCGGACGTTTCGCGTGCCGTTTCTAAGCTACGAACGGTTTTTGAAACTGCAAGAAATTTTAAAATTCTTGCTTCTTTTCGTATACGTCGCGGGCGTGTTTTTGACGATCAAATTCGGCTTTGCCGAGGCTGCGATCTATGCAGCGGCGGGCATTTTTGCGATTTTGATCGCTTCAAAGCTCGTCGTCGCGCGAAGACTAGACGGGCGAGTGGGACTTCGACTGCGCGATTGCCTGCTACTGCGCGGGAGGGACGATACGGGCGCGGCGGTATTTTTTTGCATCCGTCCTAGCCGCGCCGAGCGCGAAGCTTTACGTATATATTTTTTGAAAAATTTCAGCTACGACATTAAGGCGTGAAATTTTTTGGCTTTCAGCGTAAAATTTAGACCCGCGGGGTAGCCTGGATAAGGCTAAACGTAAACGAAGCGCAAAGGCAGATGCTGCGCGAGTATTTCACGGCGAGATTGGGGCTGGATTCGAGCAAAATTCTACTCACAGCAATCGTAGATGGGATCTCTCGGTACTCGAAGTAGTCGCAGATGAGATCGCTCGGCACCCGAAGCAATCCTCTAAGCAGCTTCAGATGAGTTGCTAGTGTCTGCTTGACTGAGATAACCACGGCTCGTCGCAACTCGCCTCGCCGCAAGCGCCTCCGCAAATATCCTACGCTCTTAAACGCGTCGAAAGCGAGGCGGTGATAAAATGCGCTTCGTCAAAAATCATACCGAAAAGGAATTTTATGAGGGATTACGACAAAGAGCCGATCAAAATCATAGATAGAGCGGTTTACTTTCAAAACAATATTGTTCTTTTTCTTTCACTCGGTTGCTTATATAAAATATTCAATTTAGAAGTTACTCCGTTAAACTTAGAATTTTACACGCATTTTAGTGCCGATTTAGTTATGTTTATCGTAGTGGTCTTTTTATTGTTGCCGGCTACGCTACTTTGGCCTATTAAAAGAAAGGGCAGTCCCGCGTATTTTTTATTGAAAAATAATAAAATCAGCTATATAAATGCTTTCGACGATAAGCCCGGATCGCTAAATCAGGCGCTAAATGATTTTTATTTTGTCAAGAAAGAGGAAATAATAAAATTTGCGATGCCTGCGATATAGATAAGGCGAGTTTTTGTGTTATATCGGAGCTATACAATAGCTTCGGTAGATTTCACTATTTTTCGTCCTACGAGCTGTATAAAAAATCGTCCATAGGGGTACACATAGGAAAGGTTGTATTGTTTTTATATCATACGATAAATTTCATATTGTTCATCTTGCCGTTTAAAATTTATATGCTGATAAGAGCGGATGAGCCTTTGGGCTTAATCCGCAAAAATATCGTGCTAAGGTTCAAAAATAGAAATTACTTCCTTATAAATATATATTCTAGGCGAGATCTGGATGAGATACTAGAGTATTTTAAGCAAAAAGGCGTCCAAGTTACGGATAAAGTGGTCTTTATGCCGCAGGCGCAAAATAAAGGCTTGTTTACCGATAAAAACGAAATTTGGAGCGATGATTTCGGTGATACGCAAATTCCAAAAGACACGTTTAAGCGAAAGCTTAGGCGGTTTTTTAGCTTGGATTAAAGAGCGATTCCGCCCGTTTCAGCGTAAAATTTAGACC
>NZ_CALIMW010000070.1 GCF_938045405.1 uncultured Campylobacter sp.
CTTATCATTTGTTGCGCAAGCCATTATACCAGGGTTTAACCCAAACCAAGCTCAGCATGGTCGTATGCGTTCTTAAACGGCGGCTCGGTCGCCTTTTCCTGCGTCACGGCATACTGCAGGTCGCTCAAATTCTCACGAAGCGCATATTCCGACGGCTTTTCATAGACGGTATCGGGCGTATGCTGGACGCTCGACGCCGCATCGTCCGCATCGCGCTTCCGGCGCATTTCCGCGATGAGGTCAGGCGAGATATGGCAATATCCGTTCGGGTGTTTCGTCAGGTACTCCTGATGGTCTTCCTCTGCCCGATAGAAATTCATGATAGGCCCTTCCTCAATGGCGATCTTGCGCCCGACTTGTTTTTCCAGCAAGGCAAGCGATTCCTTGACCACGGCAGCGTCTTGGCTTTCCGCCCCATCCTTTCCGAGAACGTAGTAGATGCCCGTGCGATACTGGCGACCGCGGTCGTTGCCTTGCTTGTCGATCGAGAACGGATCGATGATGCGGAAATAATGCGCCAAAATTTCAGGCTCGCTGATGACGTTGGCGTCAAATTTAAGCATTAGCGTCTCGGCGTGATCGCTGCTATGCAGCCCTTCGTAGCTTGCCTTATCGCTCTTGCCGTTGGCGTAGCCCACCTGCGTCGCGACTACGCCGTCAAGCTGCTTGAAATACGCTTCCATACCCCAAAAGCAGCCGCCTGCCAGATAAATTTCTTTCACGTTTGCGTTCATGCCGCCCCCTTTAACTTTAAAATTTGCGTCCGCCGCGCCGCCATCTGCGGCATTTAGCGCGACTAAATAACCCGCCGCCAAAGCAAAGAGGCAGATTAAAACTTTAGAAATTTTCATATTTGATCCTTTCGTTTTAAATTTTGCGCAATTTTACAATCTCTAAATGAAGCGAGAGTGAAATTTTGCCGGGCTTGATAGCTACCGCAAACAGCGAAATTTAAAGACGCACGAGCGCGGAGCGGTAAAATTTGCCTCGAAATTTTGAGGCTACGGCAAAATTTTACCGCTAAAGTTGTGAGTCATAATAAAACTACACTAAGACTGCGCTGAAATCTCGCGACGTAATAAAATATACGCTCTAACCGCGCACGCCGCGCTATTTGCGCAAATTTTAAAATTCCTAGCAAAATACAGCCAAGAGACCTTGTAAATTTAGACCGATAAATTTATACTAAACTGCGCAGACATGGTGACAAACCCAACATTTTGCCGATTAAATTTAAAATTTTCGCGCCGCGGCCGCAAGATAAAATTTCGCAACCATTCAGGAGTGGCGAGTGATTAAATTTAGATTGCGTCGCACCGCTACGCAGCGAGCAATGAGATCTGCTCCGGCGCGGTTTTCAAGATTTGCAACGGCATAAAAAGTTACAAAGCTATCACAATAAATCCGCCTCACCGCGGGCGAGCAAAATTTAGTGCAAAAAGTGGCGCACTCCCGTAAAATACATCGCCATGCCAAACTCGTCGGCGCTTGCGATCACCTCATCGTCGCGGATGCTGCCGCCGGGCTGCACGACCGCCGCGACGCCCGCAGCATGGGCGATCTCGATGCTGTCTTTAAACGGGAAAAACGCCTCGCTGGCAAGCGCGCAGCCGTGCAGATCGACGCCCACATCGCGAGCCTTCGCCACTGCCGCACGTGCAGCGTCCACGCGGCTCGTCATACCCATGCCGATCGCGACCATCGCGCGATTTTTGACGTAAACCACGCAGTTGCTCTTCGTAAGTGCGGCGATCTGCCACGCGATTTTTAGATCATCCAGTTCGCTCTCGCTAGCCGCGCGCCCCGTGACGCAGCGGGCGTTTGCGACCTCGTCCGCGCCCACGTAGTCGCGCTGCTGATATACGAAGCCGCCGTCAATAAATTTAAAATCATACTTGTCGTTTTCGCGCATTAAAAACTCCCCGCCCTGCTCGAAAATTTTAATACGCTTTTTCTTTTCAAATACCGCAAGCGCCGCGGGCGTAACGCGAGCGGCAAGGATAACCTCGACAAAAATTTCATTGATTTTATTCGCTAGCTCCTCGTCCAAAACGCCGTTTATCGCCACGACGCCGCCGTATGCGCTTACGGGGTCGCATTTTAGCGCCTCGGTGTAGCTTTCAAGCAGGCTCCCCTTTACGGCAAAGCCGCATGGATTGGCGTGCTTGCAGATCGCTACCGCAGGCGCCTCCCCGAAGCTGCTAGCGAGCATCAGCGCGCCGTGCATATCGGTCATATTGTTAAAGCTCGCCTCGCCCTTTAGGCTCTTAAAGTGCTTGCTAAAAAAGTCCTCGAACTCGTACAGCGCGCCCTTTTGGTGCGGATTTTCGCCATAGCGGGTATCGAATACTTTGCTACCCGTGATAAATTTTTTCGCGCCGAAGCCGCCGTTAAAGCGCTCGTTCATATAGTTTGCGATCATCGCGTCGTAGGCTGCGGTGTGCTCATAAGCTTTTATCATTAAATTTTGCCTAAATTTCAGCTTCTCGCTCTCGTCCGCACCGCTTAAATTTTGCAAAACCGCGCCGTAATCAAGCGGACTTGTGACGACATAGACGCTAGCAAAATTTTTAGCCGCGCTTCGAACCATCGCAGGGCCGCCGATGTCGATATTTTCGATAATCTCGGAAAAATCGTCGGTGCGGGCTACGGTCGCTTTAAAAGGATATAAATTTACGCACACGAGATCGATGCCGCCGATGCCGTGCTGTGCGGCCTGGCTTACGTGGTTTGCGTCGTTTCGCTTATACAAAATTCCGCCGTGGATCTTCGGATGCAAGGTCTTAACCCGCCCCTCAAACATCTCGGGCGAGCCCGAGTATTCGCTAACCTCGAGCACCGCGACGCCGTTTTCGCGCAGAAGCTTAAACGTGCCGCCCGTGCTTAAAATTTCAAATCCGAGCTTCTGTAGCCCGCGAGCAAACTCTACGACACCCTCTTTATCGCTGACGCTGATTAACGCTCTCATCTTTTCTCCTTTTAATTTATTCGCATAATCTTTTAAAAATCAACTCGCGCATATCGTTTGCGTTAAGCTGAAAATACAAAATCGCCTCGCGGCGAGCCTTTTGATACTCGCGCCTCGTCTTTTCATCCGCCGCGCCGAGCTTTGCGCCGTTAAATTTCGCCATACGCGCCGAACTCAGCTCTTTTAGCCTCTCGCTGCCCGCAGAGATGCCGCCGCTATAATTAAACCACTCTTTGCTTTGAAAAATATTAAATAAAATTTGAAAATCTACGAAATTTCCCTTATTGTACTCGGCGCAGACCCCGTTTTTGTGGCTTACGGCGTAGATCGCGCCGTATCTGCGCTCGAAAAAATATAGTTTTATGAGCTTTGCGTTTTCGTCTAAATTTGCGCCGCTACCGCCTAAAATCGCAAGCTTCGCATCGCCGCGCGTTTCGTAAGGGCCTAAAATCGCGCCGTTTTCGTAGAGATTTCCGCCGTAAAAAGCGTATTTCGTATCCCCAAGCTCGTCCGAAAGAACGTAGATTTCATCGCTTGCGGGCGAGTTTTTACCTGCGCAGCCGAGCAGCGACAGAGCAAAAAACAGAGATGAGATAAAAAATTTCATCGCAAAAATCCTTTAAATTTTAAAATTTTGCCTAATTTATGAAGCGGAATCGGCAAAGCGAAATTTGCTAAATTTACCGCATTTACCGCGCGCAAATTTTAAATTTACTTTTCAAATGCCGCCGCTTTGCTCGCGCGGACGTAAATTTTAAAATTCTGCGCCGCTTGCAAAGGCTAAATTTAAAAGCCGCGCGCAAAACGTAAATTTAAACTGCAGCGCAAATTTAGCCGCAAGAACCTACGCAAATCGGTTAAATTTAAAATTTCACGGCGCAGCTTTTATCGCCAAGCTAGGTTGGCGCTTGCTTTTGCCGCTTTTAAAATTTTAAATTTACCTGCACATCCTATTTTCCAGTTCGTCCATAAGCGCGGCTATGTCATCATCAATCGCACCTTGCGCTGCTGCTCATTTAAATTTTGCGCGCCGATTTAAATTTTACAAGCCGCAAATTTAAAGCGGCACGAGACCCAAAAACCGCACTAAATATAATAGATGCTGTTTTTGATATTTTTGCCGTCGATCTCGTTTTTGCGCCACGAGCTCTCATCGTTTAGCACGATCCAGCGCTTCTCCTCCTCGCGATAAAACCAGTCCTTGTCGATCTGATAGTAGATCTGGCATCCCGAAATTTCGATGATGTTGGCGATGTTGTTGTCGTGGTAGTTGTTCTCGTCGAAGTCGGTGAAGGTGCGCTGCCCCATCTCGGCGTAGAGCTCGTTTAAAATTTGAAGCATCTCGCTTAGGCGCGTATCCATCTTCTCGACCTGAAGTCCAAGCTCATTAGCCTCTCTAAATAAGATCGGATAGTCGTGCGACGGATAGCCGCTGTTTAGCTTGTCGCTGATAAAGGCGATCTTTTGCTCATCTTCGAAGTGGTAGCGCAGAATTTCGCGGCAAATTTTAAGCGACAGGCTGCTTGCGCGATCGACGGCGCCGAAAACGAGCGGATGGATATATTTATAAAGCTCCTTGTACGGGTTCTCGTCGTTCGGGCGCTCGTTATTTTTCCAAAGCTTCACCACGCGGCTTAGCTCGTCCATCGAAACGTTGGCTTGATCGTTTGTGTTCGTAACCGGTGAAAGCTCGTGGCGCAGCGAAGTATCGACCGACGTGAGATAGCCTAGCGGCCCCATTAAAATTTTATTCGCCCCAAGCGCCATCATCGTAGCCGCCGAAGCGCAGTTTGCAGGCACTAGAGCGATCAGCTCGTCGCAGTGGTTGCGCAGGATCGAAACGATCTTAAGCGATGCTATGCCGCTGCCGCCGTCAGATTTGATGTAAAGGTAGAGTTTTTCGAAATGCTTGCCCTTTAGGTGGTCGTTGATACTGATCGCGTCGTTGCCGCAGACGCTGCCCGCGCCCGAATTGAAGTAGGTAAGCAGCGGCGCGCCCAGATATTTCTCGATATTGGTGATCACCTCTTGCGTTTGCTTCATCAAGATCGGCGGTTGCTTCGCTGCCTTTTTGGCGCCCTGCTTCTGCGGCTCTTCGTCTTTGGATAAAAATCCCATGTTTTTCCTTTCGTGTTGGTTTGGTTTTTAAAATTTTATCTTACAAATATCGCGCAATTTGTCCCGGTGCCACTCGATGCTCTCTTTAACCGTATTGCCTAGAGCCGTATGCGGGCTTTGCAAGAATGCCCTACTATTTTTTAGTCTTGAGCCCACGTATTCATAGCGCGAGATCACGTTTGCGCTCGCGTTTTGCGACACCGAAGCCGAAAATGAGTATGAATAAAGCGGCGCGGAGGAAGCGTAGCCGCTAAAGTGCTCTTTTAGGCTTACGAATTTGCCCTCCGCAAAGGCCTTGCAAACGCCGCCGCTTGCGGAATACTCGGCGATTCGCAGCTCTTTATTGGGCGTAAAAACGTAGATCGTAAATTTATTTAGACCTCGCTGCGAAATTTGATCCTTAGCCATGCCGACTCCTCTTTCGTCTGTAAATAGATAGAGATTGGAGCCCTCCTCTTCATATCTTCCTAAGATCGCGTCATCTTTTAAAAGCACGCCGTCTGAAATTTTATACTCGGTGACGGTCTCCCCGTCGTAGCTCATCATCACGGAATTTTCCGGATGTAGCTCGGCTTGCGAATACTTTACCTTCATACAGCCTGCGAGCAGCGCGACCGCCGCAAGCAGCGCTAAAATTTTAATTTTATCCATAACTCCCCCGAAGTTTATCTGCAAAAATCGTCTAAGATCATGGTTTTAAGACCCTCGATCGTCTTTTTGAAAAATCCAGCCACAGCCAACTCCTCCGCAATATATTTCGTATCTTTGCGATCGACCGCTTTTTCAAAATTCATATTTTTATATGCGCTTAGTCCTTTCGAGCTCATATTTTGCACTAAGCTCTCGCTTTTTGAAATTATACCGTCCGCATAAAGCCAATCGCCGTCTTTGAACATATTTGAAGTATAGTCGAAATTTACGTATCTGCCTGCATTATAGACGCTGCAAATCCCATCTTTGTGCCAAATGCTAAATACCATTGCCCTTTCGTCGTTAAAAAGATAAAATTTCATCCGCTTGGCATTCAGCGCGGACTTGTAATTGTTGCCGTAAGACTTGCCCGCCTCATCGAGCACGAGCATCCTAAACTCGCCTCTATCCATAGAATAGGAGCCTAAATTTCTGCCGTTTTCATACAGATCCTCGCCCGCAAATTTATAGATCACGGTTTTGTTGCCGTCGTAAAATTTAAACTCCTTGTCGCTCTTAGCCGGGCGCAATATCCCGCATCCTCCAAGTAGTGCCGCCAAAACAGCTAAAATTATAAAATTTTTCATTCATCACTCCTTAAATTCTAATCTTTCGCCGCACCTTGTCGCCGTTTCGCGAGCCCTACATTAAAATTTCAAGGCGTTTTGCGCCCTCAAATTTTAAAATTTGCTCGCCCTACTTCTCGCCGAAGCGCTCCTTTAAAATTTTATACGCCTCGTTGATCTCCTGAAGCTTCTTCGTGCCCTCCTGGATGATCTCCTCGTCCGCGCCCTTGCCCATCAGGATGTCGGGATGGTATTTTTTCACGAGCTCGCGATATTTTTTCTTGATCTCGTTAAACGTAGCGTCCTTGGAGAGCCCCAAAATTTCATACGGATCTCTTTTGCTTTTGGCGGAGCCTTGCGAGCCGCCCGAATAGCCGCCATATCCACTCGAATACCCGCCGTATGAGCCGCCTGAGCTTTGCGAGCCTCCATAGCCCGAACCCGTCGTGCCGCCATATCCGTAGCCGGTGCCGCCGCCGTAACTACTGCTTCCGTAACCGCCCGTGCTTCTGCCGCCGTATTTGTCCCAATACCCGCCGCTTCTTGTGCTATAGCCGTCGTATTCGTCGTAAGCGGAGCTGCTTTGCGCGCCGCCGTTTTCGTAATATGTGCCGTAAAAGCTACGCTCAAAGGTCGCGAATATCTGGCTTTGGATATGCTCCGCAATGCCCAATCCGTCGCAAATTTGCGAGATCGTACGCCGCTCTGCCGCGCTAAAACCGCGATCGACATAGGCTAAATTTAAAAAGAAATAGATTAGCCCCGTTTTGCGGCTCGGGCTCGGGCGGTAGGTTTGGTTATATTTTTCGGCAAGCTCGCGCACGTTTGCGAGGTTTTCTTTCTCGAGCTTATAAACGAGCTTCAGTGCCTCGCGTTCGCGTTCGCCGGCGCCCATTTGGCGCACCAAATCGTCTAAAATTTCGCTTATCATCGCAGCTTCGGACTCGCTTACGTGCCCGTCGCTTTTGGCGACCTTGGCTAGAAGCGCTACTAAAATTTTAGCTTCTGCTAGCTGCATTCGCGCCTTGCCGCGATAGCCGGAGTTGCCGAGAGCCCCGCCGATCTGCGCGAAAATATACAGCGCGATTAAAAGAAATATGATGCTAAGCACGCGCTAATCTTCGCTCTTTACGATCTTGGCAAACTCGCCGAAGTAAATTTCTTTTAGCGCGTTTATGTTTTTACGGACGGAATTTATGCGAAACTCTTCGCCGCCGCTGATGCCTAGTCGCATTAAGCTTAGCCCGTATTTTGCGGCCAGCTCTTTAAATTTAGTCTCGTCGCGCACGCCGAAAATCGCGCGCGAAAAGCTCTCGTCGAAAATATCTCTGCTATCATCGCAGCTCATCTCAAACTCGCCGCCTACGCCGCCTACGCACGCCATCTTCGCAAGCGTAATCGCCACGCCACCGATTCCTACGGAGTTTGCAAATTCCAAAACTCCGCTCCTGCCCGCCTCGATCGCGAAGTCCCACAGAGCGCGCTCGGCTTTTAAGCTTAACTCAGGCAGGCTGCCTGCGACGCGATTTTCTACCGCTTTCATATAAAGCGAGCCCGCAAATACGCCCTTCGTATCGCCCGCCAGATAGACGCTCACGCCGCTAGCGCAAAAATCGCTAGGGATGATCTCGCCCTCGTTTGTGCCCACACACACGATCGCGGGAGTGGGCTGGATGCTAACGCCACCCGTTTCGTTATATAGGCTTACGTTGCCGCTGATGACCGGAGTATTTAGCGCGGCACAAGCTTGCTTGATCCCCTCGCAGCCCTGCGCGAACTGCCACATAACCTCTGGATTTTGCGGATTGCCGTAGTTTAGGCAGTCGGTGATGGCTAGAGGCGTTGCGCCGCTCATCGCGACCTTTCGCCCCGCCGACGCTACCGCAAGCGCCGCGCCTATGCGAGGATGGACGTAATTCATCCGCGTGTTGCAATCCGCAGCCATCGCGAGCTTTACGCCGTTTTGCTTAACTCGCATCACCGCAGCGCCCAGCATGCCGGGACGCTTGGCGGAATTTAACCCTACGTTAGCGTCGTATTGATCGTAGATGTAGGATTTATTTAGCACTTCGGGGTCCTCAAAAATTTTATCAAACGCCGCGTCTAGCTCGCGCTCGCTCGCGCCGCAGCCGCATAAATTTTGCCGCGCGATCTGCGCCATATATGCAGGCTCTTTTATCGGGCGATCCAGCACGGGCGCAGCCTCGCTAAGCGGCTCGATCGGGATAACGCCCGCTAGCTCGCCGTGCCAAAAAAGCTCCATCTTGCCGCTATCCGTTACCTCGCCGATGACGGCGGCATCCAGATCCCATTTGGCAAAAATTTCTTTGATTTTCTCCTCGCAGCCCTTTTTGGCGCAGATCAGCATGCGCTCTTGGCTCTCGCTTAGCATCAGCTCATACGGGCTCATCCCTGCCTCGCGCATCGGCACGCGATCCAAATTTAACCTCATGCCGCTGCCGCTGCGCCCCGCCATCTCAAAGCTGCTTGAAGTAAGCCCCGCCGCACCCATATCCTGGATGCCTACGACGTAATCTGTTTTAAAAAGCTCCAAGCACGCCTCCATCAGCAGCTTTTCGGCGAACGGATCGCCCACCTGCACGGTCGGGCGTAGAGATTTGTTCGCGTCGTTGAAGCTATCGCTCGCCATCACGGCTCCGCCGAGGCCGTCGCGACCGGTCTTAGAGCCCACGTAGATCACGCTGTTGCCCACGCCTTCGGCCCTGCCGTAGAAAATTTCATCCTTTTTAACGATACCAAGAGCAAAGGCATTAACTAAAATGTTGCCGTCAAAGCTCTTATCAAAGCTCGTCTCGCCGCCGATCGTAGGGATGCCCATGCAGTTGCCGTAGTGAGCGATGCCGGCAACCGCGCCCTTAAGCAGATAGCGCTGCTTTCTGGCGTTTTCGCTGCTTCCTCGCACCTCGCCGAAACGAAGCGAGTTCATATTGGCTTCGACGCGCGCGCCCATCGTAAAGATATCGCGCAGTATCCCGCCCACGCCTGTTGCAGCGCCCTGAAAAGGCTCGATGAAGCTTGGGTGGTTATGGCTTTCCATCTTAAAAACCGCGGCCATGCCGCCGCCGATGTCGATGACGCCTGCATTTTCGCCGGGGCCCTGGATGACCCAAGGCGCCTTGATCGGGAAGTCGCTTAAGTATTTTTTGCTCGATTTGTAGCTGCAGTGCTCGCTCCACATCGCGCTAAAAATCCCAAGCTCGAGCAGATTCGGCTCGCGACCTAAAATTTTTAAAATTTTTTCATATTCTTCGTCTGAAATTTTATGTGCCGCTACTACTTTTTTATCCATTTTTTCGCCCTTTTCGCCGTTAAATTTAAGTCGTAATAATAACTAAAATTTTCTATCATTTCGATTAATCTTCGCCCTTTTTAAGATACTTCTCGTAAAGTTTCGCCTCTTTTAAAAACGCGTAAAATGCGTTAATGTTTGCCGTGATAAATCCCTTGCGCCCGTCAAAAAGCGATCTTCGCAAAATGTATGATTTAAAAAATGCAAACGGATAGATCAGCAAAAGCTTCGCAAGGCTCGGCTTTTTGCCCTTCTCAAAATCCCCCTGCGCGCGTAGCGTAGAGTAGTTGTTGTTTTTCATAACGAGCTCTGCGATCGGCTTTTCGCTAAAGTGATTAATGCAAAATTTGCTCTTTTTCACCGCGCCTTTTATGATCGAAATTTGCGCGTGCACCCCCATATTTTTATACTCGCCGCACTCCTTGCGAAAGAAGCGGATGTGGGTATTTTTGCGCACGAGATCGGAGCACTTGCGCCCGAGCGAGTATTCATGAAATTTAATATCCAGCGCCGAGTAATCGCTCTGGCCCATAAACTCCTCTATCTCGCCCTTTAGCTCAGGACTTACCTCCTCGTCGCCGTCGAGATTGAGCACCCATTCGTTGCTACATAGCGAAAACGCATAGTTTTTCTGCACCCCCTCGCCCTGCCAGTCGTGGTGGTAAATTTTATCGGTAAATTTACGCGCGATTTGCAGCGTGGCATCGGTGCTGCCGCTATCGACGATTATGATCTCGGCAAAATCCGCCACGCTACGCAGCATACGCTCGATGTGACGCTCCTCATTCATCACTATCGCATAAACGGACGCTTTAATCATAGTTTGTTCCTTATCCTCGTAAATTTCAGCCAAAAATCAAAAAACCCCTCCGTGCCCAAAATGCCGATACGCTTTACGGCGTATTTGTCGTCGCCCGCCTCGTAAAGTCCGCGCTTGACGACCACCGCGCCTTTAAAATTTGATCTGGCGATATTTAAAATTTCGTCGTTAAATTTACCGTACGGGTAGGCAAACACCTCGCAAGGCTGTCCGCAAATACTTGCTACGCGAGCTTTGGATGCGATGATCTCATCTGCGGCAAGCTGTGGATCGCTCGCGTAGGTAAGGTCTAAATTTACGTGGTGCATCGTATGCGCGCCAAACTCCACCAGCCCGCTTGCTTGCATTTTTAAAATTTGCTCCTCGCTTAGCATCCGCGCTAGATGAGCGGTGTTGGCGCGCTCCCAGTCGTTTTGCACGGCGTCCGGCACCAAAAATATGCTCGCTTTGAAATCGTATTTTTTCAAAATTTCAAAGGCGTCGGTAAAATTATTTTCAAACCCGTCATCGAATGTGATGCAAACCGCCTTTTTAGGCAGCCGCTCTAGCGCGATAAGCTCGCTAAGCTTAAAGCTTTTAAAGCCGTTTTTTGCAAGCCACGCGATCTGTCTTTCAAAATCCGCAGGTCTTAGCCGCCATTTGTCGAATTTATCGCCCTTGTGCTCCTCTACGCTATGATACATCAGCACCCGCGCCTTATGCCAGCCCTGCGGGATCCGCCACCAGTTATACCGCAGCGAAACGCCCGCTACGGCGGCAAAGATCAGAAAGGCTACAAAATAGGTCATAGCAAGCTCTTGTAAGCTTTGATGTATTGATTTACAACGTTAGACAGATCGAATTCTCCTTTGCATTTTTCCTTTACTTTAGAAAAAATCGCCTTAAATTCTTCATAATTCTCATATACTTCGTTTAGTTTACGCCGTAGTGACAAAATATCTCTTTCAAACAGCAGCTCTTTGGGTAAAATTTCGGTGCAAATACCCACTGCAGTAGAGATTAAAAGCGGCGAATAATATACGCCATCGATTGCCGTTAACCCATAAGCCTCAAATGCAGACGCAATGATTTGTAGATTACAAGCACTTAAATAATCTTGCAAATGATCCGTAAAGCCTGCAATATTTATCTTTTCTTCCAAGCCTAATTCTTTTATTAAATCCTTTAAATTCTCCTCTTCTTCACCACTACCGAATATTGTGCATTCAAAGTCAAAATTTACATCCGCCAAAGCCTTTATTATTATATCCATACCCTTGGGCGCAGATAACCTGGCGGCTGAAATGATACTAAATTTATTACTTCTATATTCTCCCTCCTTTGGTTTTTTATATGCCATCGCATTTTTGATGATTATGGAGTTTGTAGGCAAAATTTCTTTCGTATCCTCTAACACCGCCACGCATAGATCAGCTAGTTTATAATTTTTCTTCACCTGCAAAGTATGCTTCGTAGCCACCACTCCGATTCTCCTAGAGCCTAAAAATCGTGCTAAATTCCGTGCGCGATACATTATTTCAATTTCTTTTGTATTGTGACAATGAATTATGTCTGGTGAAATTTTAATTAAAAGCTGTGCTGTCTGTAGTAAAAATAATGGATTATATCTATTATGCCCGAAATTAAATTTGATTAAATTTACGCGTTCACTCAAATATGGTGCAATCTTTTCGTCGCTTAGCAAAAATACCTCATTAGTTTTTGCCATTTCATTACACAGATCGACGCAGACTTTCTCTGTTCCAGCGAACTGCTTCCATTGTAGCGTATGTAGAATTTTCATATCGCTCGCCCTTTCTTATAAATAAACTCGCGCCATTCGTAAGGCTCGCTGTAAAAATCGCTCCGATCGCTTTTATCCTTTTCGCCACGGCCGTTGCGATATTTGCCGTCTCCGTAAATTTCATCGCAAATTTTGGCACCAATTTTATCATCCTTACCATTGTCTTCGCAACCTACTGCGTGAGCCTCGTCATTAAATTTTAGTTTTTCATCGCCCTTTTTACCGTAAATTTTTCCGCCTTCGCTACAGCTATCATATCTCTCTCCAAGCTCGCCACCAACTTTACTGCAGTCGTCGCTATCCGCATTTTTTAAATCCGTGTCGAAGCTCTCTTCAAAGATCGTCTCAAGCATAAATTTTGCCACTCGGGCGGCATTTGCGATCCTTAGCGTCTTGGCTCTGCCGCACTGCGCAATGTGCGCGTATTCGCCGCTAGTAAGAAGGCATTTTATCTTTGAAAAGCAATCCGCAGGATCATCAAAATAAACTATCTCCGAGCCATCCTCGTAAAGCCGTTCAAACCCCGCGATCTTGGGGCTAAAAGTGCAGACGCCACAGCCCAAAAACTGTGCCATGCGGTCGCTCGCGCCGAGCAATTTATGAGCACGCGCGCACTCAAGCTCGTCGTCGCGATTAAAATTTATCGCGATCTTCGCAGCCGCGATCTCGCGATGAAATTTATCGCCGAATACGGCAGGTGCGCCGAGGCTTGCAAAAATTTTAAGCCTAAGCCCCTCTTTTTCGCAAAAATCGCGCAGCAAAAGCGCAAATTTATACCTCACGTCCTCTTGATAATCGCGCGCTATGTAGATCACGTCGGTCGTTTTAGCAGCGTCTAGGCGTCTATCAAACGCCGCGTCGGAGATGTTTGGAAAAAAAGCGAATTTCGCACCGTATCTTGCAGAAAGATCACGCAGCTTCAGCGCATTCGCCCAAAAAAACACGTCGATGAAGCTTAATTTTTCGAAAAATTCCCGTTTTTCTTGTAGATGATCGACGTACCAGATCGCGATTTTGATCTTAGGAAGTGCCGATTTTATCGCCCGCAGCGTGCCAAGACTGATCTTTTCGCCTTTGCCGATTAAAAGCAGATCGGCGCCGATATTTTCGCAGGTACGCACGAGCTTGGCGTTCATCTTCTCTAACCCGCTGTTTTTCAGCCCGCAAAAGCGCAAGCTCCGCTCCCAATCGCGGTAGCTAAAATCATAGACGAAGTGCCCGCCGCGAACGAGTCCGTGGCTGATCTTGCGCTCCATGCCGTAGAAAAAACTACCGTCGTCGTATTCGTTGAAAATGCCGCAATGCACGATTTTTAGACTTTTATTTCTCTCTTTTGACACGGCTATTTATTTCTCATACTATTGCTATTGTTATTTATTCGGCTTGCATACAGCAGGGCAGAAAAAACTGCTATATAGCTCAAAATAGGTTTATTTACAAATGGAGAATGATCAAATTGAAAAATTACTAAAAAATATATAAAAATAGTAGAAATTTTGAATTCTTTATAGCAAAACGAACTATAAATATTATAAACTATGCCTAAAAAATAAAATATCGCACCAAAAAATCCGGTATAAAGTATAATCTCTAAAATCATATTATGAGCCATGCTATAGCTTGGATCGATGCGAATAGCTCTTTCCGGAAGATTTAAAAATACATCTATCCCCCAACCAAATATAGGTTTTTGCATTATCATATCAATGCTATATTTCCAGATAGCATATCTTCCCGATGAATTTCCTTGGATTAGATCACCGAACCTTTCTGATAGGCTTTCTATATTTAGTAATACAACCAATACAAGAAATGCTAGTGTGACAAATATTAATATTAAATTTTTATTTCGCTTAAAATTCACAATGCAATAGAATAAAGTAGCAAAAAAAGCAGCTACCCATGAGGAACGAGAAAACGTAAATATAGTAAAAATAGATAAAATTGCGCAAAACACCAATTTAGCAATAGGCTTTTCTATAAAAATAAATGAAAAAATAAAAGCAAATCCCATAAACATTCCATAGACATTACGACTTATAAAGCCCCCTGTAAAACCACCTTGTACTTTATCTAAAAACGCATTATTACTATCTGTGGCGTTACAAATTCCGGTAACAATAAGCAGAGCAAACGAGATGACTATAAAAATTATAAACTCGGTAATATTAAATGCTTTAATAACATAAAAGTAATAAAGAGCTAAAAATAAAATACCGTATCGGAACGTAAACAAAATTGATGTCTCCCAACTTCTACTATTTAAGTATTCCGGATTAATAAAGTTAGATATGAATTGAGCTACAACTATGCCTATAAACGAAATCAGCAAAATATTAATATCCTTTAATAAATCAGATATTATATTAAAATTCTTTTTATATATAATATGACATAAAAATATTACATCTAAACCTACCCATGACACTTGGTAGAAAGCATTTTTAAAAGGTATAGAAATCAATAACATTGCCATAAAGAATTTTATGGATATCGTGATAACATCATATTTTAAATCGACCGATTTAATTCTAAAATTATTTAATTTCATAACTGGTATAACCCCTAATTTTTAAATTTCAATCAAGTTCTTCATAATATTTTTTAAGAAAAGTAATATAATTTTGCAATCTTAAAATATCTCTAAATCCAACATGTTTTTTACAAAAATCCCCAACAAATTTTTCATATTCTGTATAAATTTCATAAATTTTATCACTTAAATTTTCGACATTGTATAAAAATTCTTCATCTAGAATCTCTGGAATTCCGCCCACGCGGGTAGATATCAGCACGGGCGAATAAAAAATACCTTCGATCAAAATCACCGGAAAGCCCTCCTTGCGCGAGCTGATCACGTGCAGGTGCGACGCGGCAAGAGTTGCCGCAACGTCATCGCAAAAGCCGCATAGCCGCACGCGGTCCTGCAAATTTAGCGAATCGATTAAATTTTGCAAATTTTGCCTCTCGCCGCCCTGACCGTAAATTTTAAGCTCGAAATCAAATTTCAGCTCGCTTGCGGCGCGGATCAAAAGATCAAAACCCTTGATCTTATCGAGCCTGCCGACCGCGACGATGCTAAATTTAAAATTTTCCGCCGCTGCGTTTGCGCCCTGTTGCGATACGAATACGCTGCCGGTCTTATTTTGCGATGCGTCCGCATCCAAAGGCGTATTTTGCGACGCAAACACAATGCCAGTCATATTTTGCGACGCGAACGTGCCGCCAGCCGAGTCGCCGCACGCATCCTTTGTTTCCTTGAGCGCTTCGTTTGCAGCGCCCTCCGCGTCCTTGCAGCGCGCGAGAATTTCATGATTTACAAACTCCCGCCGCGGCTCTATGCCGAAATATATCACCTTCGCGGCGTGATTTATCGTGGTTGCGACCTTGCGAGAGGCTGCGATGACGTTTCGCACGCGATCGAAAACGGGCGCCTTGCGATCGTTGTGTTTGGTCGCAACGAGCTTAAGATTTAAAAATTTTTCAATTACAAAGCCAATCTGTGCGGCTTTGGCACCGTGCGAATGTAAAATTTCAAATCCGCCCGAGCGTAAAAACCGATAAATTTCAGCGAACAAAAACGGATTGTAGCGCTTGTCGCGGCTTTTGTACTGGTAAATTTGCACGCGAGCATCCAGACGCTGCAAAAACTCGCATCTATCGGGCACGATGAGCGCCGCCTGCTCGCTTTTGCAAAGCTCATTTAGCGAGTCGATCACGATCTTTTCGACGCCGCCGTAAAATCTGGAGCAGCAAAGATAGGCGATTTTCATCTATTTCTGCCCTTCTTCATCTTCAAAATGAAGCTAAAAAGCCCCTGCCTGCCGCTAACCATGATACGCGGAATTTCAAAATTTGAGTAGTGAGGGCGCAACACGTCGTTTTGCGTCGTAACGGCGCAGCTAAAGCCCGCCTCGCGCGCGCAGCGCACGCTAATCTCGTCGTAAAAGCCGAACGGATAGGCAAAGGCGCTGCAAGAAATGTCAAATTTCGCCTCTATTTCGCGCTTTGATTCGCTCATCTGACGCAGCTGCTCTGCCGCACCCAAGCTAGGCAAGTTTGCGTGATCGAGCGTATGCGAGCCGATCTCGATGAGGCCGCTTCGCAAAAGCTCGCGGACCTCCTCGTTGCTTAACATCTCCTCGCGATTTAGCTCGTCGCTTGATTTTTTCAGATCCTTATCGGTCGCCCAATTCCCCTCAAAGCGCCGGTTCACGATGAAAATCGTCGCCTTAAAGCCGTATTTTTGCAAAAGAGGCAGGGCGCCCGTAAGATTATCGCGATACCCGTCGTCGAAGGTAATACAAACCGCCTTTGCGGGCTTTTTATCCAAGCTTGCAAGCTCGCTTAGAGTGTAGCTCGTAAAGCCGTTTCGCTTCAGCCACGCAAGCTGTTTTTCAAACGCGGCGGGGGTTACGCGTAGGCGGTTAAATTTAGAGGCATGCTTTGGCAGATGCTCGCGGATCATATGATACATCAGCACGCGCGGATACTCGTAAGGCAGATCCTTCGCCCACCACGCAAAGCGCAGGCAAAACCACGCAAAAAGCGCCGCAAAAGCCAAAACCGCCGCGTAGATCATCGCTCGATCCTCATGCGATAGGCCAAAAAGCTTAGTATCGTAGCCAGGCTTAGCGCTTCTTTCGACAGATACGCGCCGTGGTCGAACTGGCAATCTATCAAAAGATATATCAGAAGCGTGAGAACCCCAAATTGCTTGCTTTGAATGCACTCCTTAAAAACGCTAAATAGGATCAAGCCGTAGAAGATGAGCCCGAGCGCGCCGCTATAAAGTAAAATTTCTAAAAATAGATTGTGCGGCGCGTTATATTCAGGATGCTCTAGGACCGGGGAGCCCGGCAAATTTATATATGAGCCCAGCCCGTAGCCCAAGATAGGCTTTTGCTGCGCCATTTCCAAAATATAGCTCCAAATCACGGTCCTGCCTGAAGAATCGCCGCTAAATAGCGCGGCTAGCCTTTGCTCAAACGAGGGCGAAAGCGCAAGCAAAACGGCAAAAAGTGCGATGAAACCCACCGTGAAAAGTAGGTATTTTTTATTTAAACTCTTTAAATTTAGCGCGCCATAAAACACAAGCGCGCAAAACGCGCCAACCCATGCCGCTCTGGAAAATGAAAAGATCATAAAAAACGCGAATAAAAATAAAGCCGCAAATTTAAGCGCCAAAGACCGCCGTATCGCCACCGCGCTAAGGCAGAGCCCAAAGCCCATAAAAAGCCCTAAAATATTGCGGTTCGAAAGCACTCCGCTAAGTCCGCCGCGAGCGGAATTGTTTGAAAAGACGATCGCATCAGGACTACTTACAAACTGATAGATCGCGCTCGCCGATAAAATTCCAAGCCCCACGAACAAAAAAGCAAAAACGGCGTTTTGATCAAAAAATTTAAGCTTGTAAAAATAGCAAAGCGCCAAAAATATTGTGCCGTATCGAAGCACGAAAAATAGCGTGCTCTGCCATGCTTTTTTTGAGATCACGGCCTCGTTTAGGAGGTTTGAAATCGCTAGCGTCGCCACTAAACAGACGAAGCAGATCGCGATAAATCGCGTTTTTTTCAAAATTTTGCTTAGGATTGCGTAGTTTTTAAAATACAATAGATGCGCCAAAAAGAATAAATTTAGCGCCGCAAAGGAGATCTGATAGACCGCGTTTTTAAAAAACAGCGACGCGCACCAAAGAAGCAGCAGCGTTAAAAATGTGATTCTCCAGCCGCTAGGCGCGCCGTTTTCGTAAAAAAATTTTTTCATATTAAACTCTCATAAACCTTTATCGTTTTTTCTACCATCTGCTCTAGGCTGAAGTTTTGCGAAACGTAGCCGTAGCCGTCAAATTTCAGCTCGCGCGCGGGGGCAACCAGCCTCGCCAGCGCCTGTGCGTCGCCCACGTCAAAAAAATAACCGTTTTCGCCCTCTCTTACGATATCCAGCGCGCCGCCGTGGCGGGTCGCGATCACCGGGCAGTTGAGCGCTATCGCCTCAGCCATCGAGCGCCCAAAGCTCTCGGGCTTGCTTGAAGCGCTTACCGTGACCGACGAGAGCGAGTAAATCTCGGCCACCTTGCTCTGCGAACCTGCAAAAATTACGCGCTCGCAGAGACCAAGCCCCTCTACGAGCGATTTTAGCTCGGAAAAATACTCGTCGCGACCCGCTCCCACGCCGCCTACGATCAAAATTTTAAGATTTTGTTCGCTTGCTAAAGCCGCGGCGCGGATCAGGGTTTTGTAATCCTTAATCTGCGTGATACGCCCAACGCCCGAGACGATGAAATCATCCTGCGCAAGGTTAAAATTCTGCCGAAATTCCGCGATAAAGCGCTCGTCTAAATTTTTTGGATTAAATTTTACTAGATCGATACCGCGCGGAATAATAGTGATCTTGGCCGCATCCACGCCGTAGCTTCGCACCACGTGATCGCGCGCATAGCCGCTAGGGCAGATGATCGCGTCCGCATCCGTCATGATTTTACTGTAGAAATTTACAGAATTTATCCCATGCACGGTGCTTACGATCTTTGCATGCGGACGAGCAAATTTAACCAACCACGCCGGCACGCGGGAGCGGACATGCACGATGTCTGGAGAAATTTCGTTTAAAATTTTACGCAGCTTTAAAACGCGCGCCGGAGCGCTTAGGATATTTTTGGAGCAAACGTCGAGCTGTACGTGTACGCCGCCCTCGTTTTCTATCTTTGGCGCCAATTTGCCGCCGTTACTGATAACGAAATTTTCGATGCCGCGCCGCGCAAACTCCCTATTTAGCTCGACTACGCCGCGCTCGACGCCGCCTTCGTTCAGCTCTGGCAGGATTTGCACGACCCTCATAACTCTATCTCCCTAACAAATTCCTTCAGATCGTACTTCGCGGTCTTTTTTAGCGCTTCATCGTAGCGCCTAGCATATCCCGAAGAAACGAGAGAACTTATAAAATCGTCAAATTTATTATGAGCGTCTTTGCGTTTTAAGCTCAAAATGGCTACGCTCGCGCTCCCGCTAGATACGGCCTCGCTTATCATCGAGACGCTATCCTCGCTAATAAAAACCCACTCGCACTGCGCCAAAAAATCGCCGATCGGATTTATGGGCTCGCGGCTATAAATCACGCTGTAATCCCAGCTAAGCTTGGCTAGCGCGCTCTCTGTAGCTCGCGGCGTGCGCGGAGAGGTCGTTAGCGCAAACTCGCAGTCCGCAACCTGCGCCCTTACGGTCTCTACCTGCTTTAAAATTTCATCCCCCATCTCAAAGCAGGAATTCGGTCCGCCGATAATAAATCCGATGGATTTGCGCTGCGGCTGATACAGCCCCTGCGGGCGCGAAAAGCTAAGCGAGACGGGCGAAATTTTAAGGTTCGCGCGCGGCTTTGGGCGATCATGCGCGCCTGCGATGATGACGCTAAAATCCTTGCGGTAGCCTTTCGGATACATTAGTGCTACACTCGGCTTTGCGTATCTGCGCGCGTAAAATTTCAGCGCGTAATAGCTCGTGGAGCCCGCGCCTACAAATAGATCGAAATTTGCGAAATTTAAATTGCGATCTGCTGAGGCATCTAAATTTGCGCTATATGATACGGCATCTGAATTGGTGCCATTCGGCGCGGCGTCTAAATTTACGCTATTTTGCGAGGCGGAGCTATTTAAAGCGGGACTATTTAAATTTGATCCGTTTTTACGGTCCGCCGCCGTGCCACTCCCGCCAAGATCGCACTTAAAAATTTTAAAATAAAGCCCGAAAAAATCAAGCACGTAGGAGCAGAGTTTAAGAAGCTTGTTTGCGTAAGCGATCCTACAAAGGCAAAACTCAAGCCCTTTTAGCTCGCAAAATGCGATGCTTTGGTTCTCGTGCCCCTTGCGGCCGTCGCTTAAGATGAGCGCTTTTCGATACGGATTTTTAGCGGCGGGCGGATTTGCAGCGGAGTTTTCGCTGTTTAAATTTAGAGGTCCGCCGCCTGCGTGCCACGCGCAATCTGAGGCGCCCGCTCTTAAATTTTTATCTCTAAAGCTTTCGCGCCGCAAAGTGTAAGAGGGGCTACCGCAAACCGATATGAAATTTTTGAGGTCCGAATTTTTACAATCTCGCGCGACGACAGCGATCGTCATAGAGCTTTCGCGATTTAAAATTTTACCTTCTCGCGCGGCACTACCTAAATTTACGACGCTTTGCTCTTTTGCAAAAAGGCGCGAGCTCTGCGGAGCGGATAAATTTCTTATGACGCCCTGTTTGCTCTCGCCTCTTGAAATTTGCCGCGCCATCAGTCCATCTTCCATCGTTTGTGTATCCAAAACCACTGCTGCGGCGCGGTTCGCACGACCTCTTCGAAAATGTCGTTGCACTTTTGCGTGATAAACAGCTCGGCTTCGTCCTTATTTAGCCCTTCAGGTAGCGGCGGGAAATCCTTTATCACGATCTCGTAGCGATCATCCTCTCCGCGGCGCGCAAAAATTGGTATCAGCACGGGGCGAAATTTCAAATAAAGCGACGCGATAGTCTTCGTGGTGTAGCACTGTCGTCCAAAAAAGGTCGTAATCAGGCTGTTTTTAGGGCCTGGCTTTTGATCGGGCAGAATGCCTACGTTGCGTCCTTGTTTTAGTGCCTGTACGAGCCTGCGCATCGCATCGTCTTTATAAATGAGGTCGTTGCCGTAGCGCTCGCGAAAGGGCACCACGAGCCGCTCCTCGATCAACTCATTATCGCTGCGACGCCCGACTACCGAGACGGGAAAGCCATTGGCACCGAAAAAATTAGCTAAAATTTCCCAATTTCCAAAATGCGCGGTAAAAAATAAAATCCCGTGCGGATTATCACCTTTTAGCTCTCGGACGCGCTCTAGCGCCTGCTCGCCGTTTGAAATCAGATCATCAAATTTTAGTCTACCATTATAAAATAAAAGCGTGTCGGTAAGCGTCCTAGCGATACTGCGAAAATTCTCGATCGCAAGAGCGTGAAGCTCACTTTCGCTTTTTTGCGGATAGGCGGCGCGAAGGTTGTCTTGTGCGACTTTAACGCGCCTGCTAAGCTTCCACGATGCAAAAAGTGCGAGCTTATCGAAAAATGCGAATATGAAGCTTTTCGGCGCGAATTTTGCAAATTTTATCAGACCCAGCGCCAAAAAATATTGGATTTTTTCCTTCATAAAGACCTCATTTTAAATGCGAGATTATATTGAATTTTGGCTAATTAGTAGCTAAAACGCTATTTGCCGAGGCAAAAATTGCTAAACATTTCGTCTAGAATCTCGTCTCGCTCAAATGGACGCGAAATACGTGCAATCGCCTCAATCGCGCGATTTATCTCAAATGCAAAAAGCTCAAGCTCGCCACAAGCTAGACGCTCGCTCGCATTTTTAAGAGCGGTAAGCGCGCTCTCGCAAGATAGAATTTGCCGCTCATTGCTTAGCATAAGACCATCGAAATTTTGAGAATTTAAGTAGCTCTGCAGCGCGGTTAAAATTTTGTCCACGCCCTCGTTTGCAGAAATTTCAAGCGGCGCAAAAATGGAATTTGTTTGGGTAGTTTGCCTAACGGAATTTATTGCAGAGCTATTAGGCGCGATGGAATTTGCAGAATTTTGTTTGGAATCATCTTGAGTAAAATTCTCCGCAGCACAGCTTGTAGTAGAGCGCTCGGTATTTGGCGATGATAGTCCCGCTTTTGCGGCGGAATTCTGTTCCATCAGATTTATGGAATTCGCAAGAGCTATTTGGCTTGTAAGCACGGAATTTGTGGAAGTAGAATTTTGCGCGCTTAAGTCACGCTTTAAATTTTTAGCTTTTAAATTCTGCGCGCAGGAATTTAAAGAAGCGTCGCAGGTCCGACTTTGCTTTAAATTTTCGGCTGTGAAATTCTCCGGTATGGGATTTTTGACTGCGAAATTGTTTGCAGAAAAAGCCTCTAAATCCTCGCCAAGATCCTCCGCGCTAGGATGAAATTTACGCGGCAAGTCGCATTTATTTAAAACGTAGATGATTTTTTTGCCTTTTTGTTCGCGCAATATTTTTAGGATCTGCGCGTCCTCAGCATCCCATTCGCGACTTGCGTCAAACACCGCCAAAATCACGTCTGCCTCGCTTGCAGCGCGAAGCGAATATGAAATGCCGATACTTTCGAGCTTTGAGCCGCTGTGTCTGATACCTGCAGTATCGACTATACGGATTAGATGAGTGCCTATCTGCAGGCTTTCTTCGATGAGATCGCGCGTAGTGCCCGCTTCGTCGCTCACGATAGCGCGACTAAAGCTCAGCATAGAGTTCAAAATGCTTGATTTACCGACATTGGGCTTACCCACAATCGCCACCTTAAAGCCCTCGATCAATCCCTTTCGGCTGCGGCTGATGCGAGTGATTTTTTCTAGAGAAGCGATATTTTGGCTAAGCATTTCTTGCGAGTTTTGCAGCACATCAGAAGGCAGATCGTCCTCCGCGTAGTCGATGCAAACCTCGACAAAAGCTAGCGTCTTAACCAGAGCCGCGCGCAGATTTGCGACGAAGTCTGCTAGCTCGCCTCGCAGGCTGCGCGATAAAATTTTAGCCGCACTTTGCGAGCGCGAATTAATCAGATCGCTTATGGCTTCGGCTTTACTAAGATCCATTTTGCCGTTTAAAAACGCTCGCTTACTAAACTCGCCCGGATTTGCTATGCGCGCACCCAGAGCCAGCACGGCATCTAACGCCAAGGACGAAGCCGTAAAGCCGCCGTGGGTCTGCACTTCTACGACATCCTCGCCGGTAAAGCTATGCGGAGCCTTGAAATATATCAAAATCGCCTCGCCGAACGCCTCGCCGAACGCGTCAAAAAGATTTACAAGCGTGGCATAGCGAGGGCGCAAAGAACTGCGATGTGAAAGGCTTAGAGCGATAGATAGCGCTTCCTCGCCTGAAATTCTAACTATACAAATTCCGCCGATGCCGTGAGCCGTAGCGATAGCGGCGATAGTCTCGCTCACGATTAGCTTTTTTCGTCTACGATGACGATTTTGCCGCTACGCGTGGATTTGATGCCCACGAAACGATCCGGATATGCTTGTTTTAGCTTGTCGGCTACGATTTTGATAAATGCGCCATCAAAAGCCTTCGTGACGATACGCTCATTTCCGGAGCGTTCCACGAGCGCATTTACATAAGAATCGATAAATCGTTCTTGATTTTGTAAAAATTCCGCGATTTCAAAAACCACAGCAAGATCATATCTGATGCTGATCCAGTTGTAAATCATATACGAAAGTGCCTTGTAGCGGTGTCCTTCTTTGCCTATCAAAAGCGCGCTATCCTCGCCTTGCAGCTTGATATAGACGGTATTTTCGTCGATTTTGCTAACATCGCTAACTTCGATATTAAACTCGCTTGATCTAAAAAGTGCAGATAGCTTCTCTTTGATATCGGATAAAATTTCATCCGTCACAACGCCCTTTTGCTTTTCTTTGCGATGTTTAGAATGCGTGGCGCGAGGACTTTGAGACTCTGATTTGTCGCCCTGCTTTTTCTCTGCTTTGCCGGTTTTGTTTTGAGAGGCGCTAAATTCCGGATTTTCACTAAATTTTTCCCCTTCGAGAACCGCTTCTATAATGGCATTTTTCTTAAAAAGGCCCAAAAATCCGCCGCTTGGATGCTGCAGCACGCGCACGTTAAGCTGCGTTACCGAGCATCCAAGCTCAGCTGCTGCTTTATTATATGCGTCTTTTAAATTTTCTGCTTCAATTATCATGATTTTTTCTCCGCTATTTGAGCTTGTTTATGCCTAGCAAAGGCTTTATTAATGACGTATTGCTGGATAATGGAGCAGAAGTTATTGACCGTCCAGTATAGCGTAAGACCCGCAGGAAACATTACGAAAAATACCGTAAAAATAAGAGGCAAGAATTTCATCATCTTCTCTTGCATCGGATCGGTAAATGTAGTCGGCGTAATCTTTTGCTGCAAAAACATCAAAATTCCCATCGTAATCGGCAGGATGTAATATGGATCTTTAAGTGACAGATCGTGGATCCACAGCGCCCACTCCGCACCCTTTAGCTCGATCGCATTAAGTAGCACGCGGTAGATCGCGAAAAATACCGGTATCTGAAGCAGTATTGGCAAGCAGCCGCCCATTGGATTGGCGCCGTTTTTCTTATACAGATCCATCATATGCATCTGCAGCTTCTGCTTATCGTCCTTGTATTTCTCCTGAAGCTCCTTCATCTTAGGTGCCAGATCTTTTAGCTTATTCATCGATAGCATTCCCTTGTAACTTAGCGGGAATAAGATTAGGCGGATGATGAGCGTAAGCACTACGATCGACCAACCCCAGTTACCGATATAGCCGTGCAACCAGTTTAGAAATTTAAACATCGGGCGGGCGATGAAGGTAAACCAGCCGTATTCGATAATGTGCGTAAGAGCAGGATTTATCGAGCTTAGCGTCGCGTGATCTTTCGCGCCGATATAGCCTGTAAGACTAAGATCGCCGTCCGAGCTTATGAAAACCTGCGAAATTTTATCTGCGTCAGTCACGGTCACATTCAAGCTTTCTCCGTAAAATAGCGTCGTATAATAACGATCCGAGCTCGCAGCGATATTTGCGCCACTTATTCGCTCGTTTTTATCCACGTCGCCATCTTTAAAAATTTCTACGCTTTCGTTTATAGCCTGCGAGCCCGTAAAAAATGAAGCGATTTTATCTGAAATTCCAGCGTCGCCCGGTTTTCCTACAATGACGCCGTGAACCGTATAGCTATCTACTTCTACGTTCGGGCGCGAGCCAGGGCTGATAAAATAACGCGCATTGCCGCTTAACTTCAGATCCAATTTATAACTACCATTTGGATAAAAGGTAAGAATTTTATTTATGCTAACGGCGCCTAAACTTTGACTTAACGTAACGCTAGCCTCTCCATTTCGTGCGTCAAGCTCGTTAGATGAGGCGCTGTAAGGAGTATCGAAAGCCATCGCATTCAACGCCGCGTCCTCGAAGCGCATCTCAAGCGGTTTAGAATGTGATTTAGGATCGATCAAATTTATCGCATCGCCGTTTTCGTCACGGAATTTCGCATCGTTTAGTATATACGAGCTTATGCGACCGAGCCCGTCGATCGTAAAATTTGCTTCTTTTCCGACTACGCGTACTAACGGTGCAAAGATGGAATTTGTGGTATTTAAATTCGCTCCCTGCGCGCTCACGCCAGCGGCGGTAGTTTGCGGAGCGGACTTGGCGGCATTTTTTTGCGCGATTTGCGCCGCGGTTGCGTTTGCCTCCATAGCGGCGCGAATTTTTGATAAATAAAAATGATCGTAAGCTACGAAAAATATGAGCGCAATTGCTATTGCGATAGCAAGGCGCTTTGATTGAGGAAGTTTATCTAGCACTATTTTCTCCTAGTCGTATGACGTAATATCTATTTTTTTTATATGGTATAAACCAAAGCTTAAATTTCTCCGCGCGCGCGTTAAAGCCGCCTTCGCAGGTTTTTGAAAATACGCAAAATTTGAAATTTCGCGCGATTATCGGATAATCTATGCCGCCGCTAAAGAGCGGATTGCATCTTAAAATTCTAGCCGTTACGGCGCAGAGCGCGCCAAAGACGCCGTTAAACTTAAACTCATAAAGCGCGTATTCCGAACAGCTCGGATAATAACGGCAACAGCGCGGTAGCAAAGGCGAAATAAATTTTCGATAAAACCCGATCGCGGCTATAAAAAATCTCTTCATTTTACTGCGCCGATCTTTTTAAACGCCCATTTTAAATTTCGCTCAATGTCTTCAAAGCTCATATCTATGATCCGCTTTTTTGCGATTAATATAAAAATTCCGCTAACAATGGCGTCTTTTTGATTATAAAATGCGGCGCGCAAACGTCTTTTAGCGTAATTTCGCGTAACTGAATTGCCTATTTTTTTACTGGCGACTGCGCTAAATTTACGCTCTTCGCTAGCTAAAAAATACACGACAGCGCATTCGCAATGCCACTTTGCCGCACTTTTATAAACCTCCGAAAAAACCCTGCTATCGCTTATCGCAGCAAATTCGCCTACGCAGCCAATCTTCTTCTGCCTTTAGCGCGTCTTGCACTTAAAACTCTGCGACCGTTTTTTGTTTTCATACGGACGCGAAAGCCGTGAGTGCGCTTTTTAGGGGTATTGTGAGGTTGGTACGTTCTTTTCATAACTGTTCCTTTAAGAAAATGTAAAGCGGAGATTTTATAGAAACTTTACTTAAAAACCGATAAACAAAAGCAGCCCTAGCGCCGATAAGCGTCGCCTTGCAGCTTTTTACGGCGCAGTTTTAAGTCCTTCTCATTTTTATTGTTTCGCTCCTTGATATCTTGCATCGGCTGTTTTTTCATCGAAAAATCATCGTGGTCGCCTAGGCCTTTTGATTCACGTTGCAAATTATTTTGCAGGCTTTGCCTATCTAGTTCATTTTTTTGACGATTTAGCAGAATTTCACTATGGTTTTTCTCAAATTCTGATTGTTTATCGTTCGCAACGTAAGCGCTGGCGCTAAGGCTTACTGCACCATCTTGCGCACTTAGTACCATAGAATCAGCAAATATCGCGCCACAAAGCAGCCAAAATATCAAAGCCTTTTTCATTTGCGTTTAAATTTACCTGCCATCGCGCGATAGATCGCCGCCTCGTTTTGAAGCGTCAAATATCTTTGATTTAGCTCGTTTATCTTGGCATTTACGGCGTCGGTGCGGGCTTCTAGCATATCCTTCAGCTCACTTGAGCCAGCTTCGTATTTCGCGGCGTAAAGATCGGCAATACGCGCCTTTTCGTCATAAGCGGCACTTAAATTTTTAAGGCTAGCCAGATTGATCTGATAAATTCTATATAAATTTAGCACCTCATTCGTAGCGTTAGAGAGCGTCTGTTCGTAATTTACGACGTTTTTACGAAAAGCGATCTCCGAAATTTTAAGGCGGTTTTCAACCCTCGCATAATCCAAAAACGGCAGACTTATGCTTACGTTGCCACTTAAAAAATTTAGCTTGAAGCTATCATTAGCGCTCACGCCTTGCCCATTAGTAAGCCCTGCACCTAAATTTACGCTAGGAAAAAAATTTAACTTAGCGGTCTGTTCGTCGTAAAAACTGGAATTTAACCTAGCGATCGCGGCTCTAATGTCGGGGCGGTTAGCAAGCGCCGTGTAAGGCACATTTAGATCAACGCCTTGGAATTCTATGGAATTTATCGAATCTGTGTTATCATCAAATTGCAAGCTGGAGGAGATGAGATTTCTCATATATTTATGATTATCCTCAATATTTTTTTGAATGCTTAATACCTTGTTTTCAAGCCCTAGAATAGAATTTTGAATCTGCCTGTAATCTAGCTGTTCGGACTTGCCGTAATCATATTTTGCCTTGATTATCTTTTCGATCTCTCGGTAATCGCTTAAATTCTGTTTTGTCCATTTTAGGGAATCGTTTAAATAAAGCATTTCGAAGTAGCCGCTTACGACAGAATTTATAAGAGTCAGGCGAGTATTTTCAAGGTCAAACTCGCTGGCTTTAGCGTTCCAGCCCTCGGCATTTACCGCCGAGCGGATCTTGCCGAAAAGATCAAGCTCATAGCTTACGTTAAAACCAGAGCTATAGGTTTTGTTCCAATTCGAGCCGGTGCTTATGTCGCGATTAGCGCCCGCACTCCACGAGCTACTTAGCGTAGGAAAAAGATCAGCCCTGCTTAGCCCTAAATTTGCATAAGCACTCTCAACGTTTAAAGCCGCTGTTTTTAGATCGTAGTTATTCGCAAGGGCTTGATCTACAAGCTTATTTAGATATGATTCGCCATATTTTTTATACCACAGCGTATCGATTTCATAGCTTGCATTTTCGTCCTTGAAATGCTCTACAGGTTTAAATTCGACCTCACTTTGATTTGAGGCACAACCGCCGATAAAAACAGCTAAAACGCCGCTTAAAATTACTTTGGAATTTATCATTTTCTCTCCTTGATTATTCTTGTGCTAAAGCATCTATCGGATTTAATCTGCTGGCGTTTCTTGCCGGCAGATAGCCGAAAATTATACCGATCGCGGACGACGCTGCAAAGGCGATCACGAAAGGCGCGGTAGTAAATTTCATCGCAAAATCTGGGCTTATGGTATTAAATGCAAATCCAAGCGCCAAAGCGATTAAAATTCCTAAAGCTCCGCCCAGCGAGCAAAGCAAGATCGCCTCTATCAAAAACTGCTGCAAAATGTTGGATTGCTTCGCGCCGATCGCCATCCTGATGCCGATCTCGCGCGTGCGCTCGGTGACGCTTACGAGCATGATATTCATCACGCCGATGCCGCCGACGACGAGCGAGATAACCGCAATCGATGAGATCAAAATCGTCATCGTGCCGGTAGTGCTTTGTATTGTTTGTTTGATAGTATCTGCGTTCATCGTATGAAAATCCCGCGAGCCGTGTCTTTGGATAAGTAGCTGAGTTAGGCTCTCTTCGGCCACTTGAGTATTGACATCGTCTTTTATTTTGATGGTGATAGAGCTGATTTTTCGATTGCCCGTGATTTTATTCATCACAGTTGAGTACGGCGCGTAAATTCTTAAATTTTCGTTGCTTCCGAAGGCGTTTTTATCCTTGCCCGAAACTCCTATGATCTTAAGTGGCTTACCCGAAAATAAAATCGTCTTGCCGATAGGATCGGTGTTTTTGAAAAATGTTTTTTTGGTGTTGGGATCGATAATCGCGACAGAGGCAGAATTTTTAATATCATCGTCGCTAAAATTTCTACCATCTTCTATATCTATGCCATTAACCGCCAAAGAATTCACGCCACCACCGCGCAGTTGAGCCTTGGAGCTTAAATTCGCATAGGTTGCCGTACCGCTTGCAGAAGCATTTGGTGTAGCGTAATCGACGTAGGGCTGGCGCGCCAAAACTTTAGAATCGCTTATCGTAAGGGTGCTCACGAAGCCCGCCCGCACATCGCCGAAATTTTTGCCGGGATAGATATTTATCGTATTGGTGCCGATAGCGCGGATCTGAGATATGATTCTTTCTTGTGAGCCGTTACCGAGGGCAACGACGCAGATAACCGAGGCGATGCCGATGATGATACCAAGCATCGTCAAAATCGATCTTAGTTTATGCGAAAATATCGCGCTAATCGACATTTTAAAGCTCTCTATGAGTTGATCTTTGCAAAATATAAAGGAATTTTTCGTTTTAATCTCCTCTTTTTTGCGCTCAAAAACCCGTTCCGCCTTTCTTTTATCGCTTAAAATTCTGCCGTCTTTGATCTCGATGATACGATCCGCAAATTCCGCGATATGCGCATCGTGCGTAACTATGATGATGGTGTGACCCTCTTTGTGCAGCGCCGTTAAAATTTGCATCACCGTCTCGCCGCTTTTGCTATCAAGCGCGCCGGTAGGCTCATCCGCCAAAATCACTTCGCCGCCGTTTATCAGAGCGCGGGCGATACTTACGCGCTGCTGTTGCCCGCCGCTAAGCTTGCTCGGTAAATTTTTGGTGCGATCGCCAAGCTCCAGCTTATCCAAAAGCTCCACCGCTCGTTTCGTCCGTTCGCTCGCCCCTACGCCCGCATACACCGCAGGCAGCGAGACGTTTGCGGTAGCATCCATCGTGGCGATGAGATTGTATTTTTGAAAGACGAAGCCGAATTTTTTGCTTCTAAGCGCCGCAAGCTCATCGCCGCTTAAATTCGCGGTCTCGCGACCATCGATCTTGTAGCTTCCGCTGCTTGGCGTATCGATGCAGCCGATTATATTCATCAGCGTCGATTTTCCGCTTCCGGATTGCCCGATTATCGATATAAACTCGCCCGCTTCGATATTTAAACTTACGTCCTTTAGTACGTGGATTTCGTTATCGCCGAGAATGAATTTTTTGTTTATATCTTTAAGCTCTAGCATCTTTACACCATAAAATTTTAACTAAAACACCATCGGAGGCCCGTCCATATTTAACGGCGCGGCTTTTCCGTCGGCGATGAGTACCTCATCTTTTTCATCAAGCCCGCTTAAAATTTCGGTATTCAGATCGTCGCTGATGCCCGTTTTTACGTATCGCTGCTCGGGCTCTTTGCCGTTAAGCACCGTGACGTAATCGCCTCCCCCGTCGCGCTTAATGACGGAGGTAGGCAGGTAGCTCGTATTATTCGCTTCGCTTACAATTATGTTATTTTCGGTCGTCATTCCGATCTTTAAAAAATCGTTTTCGTTATCCACGAGCATCTTTGCGTAAAAATAGATCGCGCTGTCGCTGCTGCTCGAAGAATAGGACGAACCGCTAGAGGTTTTATCGTACGTCCCGTCGCTAAGCGTGGTAAGACCCGGATCGATCTTGTAAATTTTAGCCTTTTTGATATTATCCAGATCCGATAGTATGGAGTATTCTACGTCCATTCCAACCTTTACTTTGGATATATCACCCTCTGCTATCTGCATCTTGATCTCCATCTTGCTTAGATCGGCGATCTTTACGATCGTAGGCGTAGTTTGGTTGGAATTTACCGTCTTGCCCTCCTCTACCGGCATCGAAACGATCGTGCCGCTTATCGGAGCCGTGATTTTGGTGTAGCCGAAATTCGTCTCCGCGGTGCTTAGCTGAAGTTTGGTCTGCTCGATCTGCGCCTCGATCTGCTTCTGCTCGGCCTCTTTTAAAGCGGCGCTATTTTTGGCGTTTTCCACAGCCTCTTTGGAAGCGGCGTTTCTTTTATACAGCTCAAGCTCGCGGTTATACTGCGTTTTGGCGTTTGCCGCGGCGATCTTTGCCGAAGCTAAATTTGCTTCGTGGATTAGAAGCTGCGCCTTTTGCTGCGCGATCTCGTTTTCTTGAGTGACCGAGTCGATCTGTGCGATCATATCGCCCTTTTGAACCTTATCGCCTACTTTGACGTAGAGCTTTTTGATCTGACCGCTTACCTGCGCGCCCACGTCTACCAAATCCCTGGCGTAAACCTCCCCCGCAGCCGTCACCGTGCCTCTAATATCACCCTTTTCAAGCTTTGTGGTAAGGGCTTTCGGCGCCTCTTCTTGCTTAAAAAATTTACCGTATAAGAAATATATCGCAATAAAGATAAGTACGATAGAGACGATAAATTTCAAGGTTTTTTTCATTTTGCCAACTTCAAATAAAATAAGGGCTAATTCTAATGTAAAAATATAAAATTTTAGTTAAATACTAAATTCTTTGCTCGCGCAGGGCGTAAAATTTCATAATCTTTTTATGTAAAATTAGCGAAACATAAATCAGCGCCGAGCCCACAAGTAGGCGCGCCAGATCGGCATCCTTTTGCCAAAATACCAAATTTACGACGATCGCTGCGGGGATGAGCGCGTTATTCATAATCGCAAGCACGCCGCTATCGACTTCGCACGCGCCTTTGTTCCACAAAAAATACCCTAAAGCGCTGGCTACCGTGCCCAGATACACGATCACTGCGCCTTGCGAGAAGCTGGGATTAAATTTAGAAAAATCCCCAAGCACGATCGCGGCAATCGCCGTAACCGCGGTAGCTCCGACGAAAAAATAGCCGAAAAGCTCCTTCTGCTCGCTAAAACCGTGGCGCTCCAGCATAAATTTATACGCGCTCTGCCCGAGCCCGAAGCATAAATTTGCGCCTTGTACGAGCAAAAAGCCCGTCAAAAACTCGGAATTTATCGCGCCGAATTTGATCACCAAAGCCCCAAGCACCGCGACTGCGACGCTGAAAAGATATAGCGCGCGAAATCTAAGCTTAAGCGCATCGTAAAGTAGCGTCACGTAAAACGGAGTAAATATCGTAAAAAGCGCCACCTCATAGACCTTCAAATACGCAAAGCTGCGGTAGTAGAAGATATACATCACGCCGATCTGTACGGCGCCCACGGCACAAATTTTAAGCGCCAGGGCGGGATTTACGCCGCGAAATTTCATAAACGGCAAAAAACAAATTAGCGCCAATGATACGCGCGAAAATGCCAAATACGCGCTGTCTATGCCGCGCAAAAACTCGCCTATCAGCGAGAAACTAAAAGCCCAAATACAAGTAACCAAAATCAGTTTTTTCAAAACGTCCGCCTAAGCTTTAAAATTTAGGCGGAATTTTATAAAATTTTAGTTGAATTTGGGATTTAAATTTCGCCCGCGCGGCATAAATTTAGGTTTTTATTTATTTTAAATGTGTTAAAATTATCCGATTTTTGAAATTTAAGGGTAAAAATGAACGACGTTTCGGTTATAGTTCTTGCCGCAGGACTCGGCACTCGGATGAAGTCGCAAAAAGCTAAAGTTCTTTTCGAGCTTTGCGGCGAGCCGATGATAATCCACATCTTAAAGAAAGCTTACGAAATTTCAAACGACGTGAGCGTGATTTTACACTATCAATTCGACGAGGTTAAAAGCGCGGTTCTAGCGCAGTTCCCAAACGCTAAAATTTACAAACAAGATCACGAGCATTTCCCCGGCACTGCGGGCGGACTAAAAGAGGTCGAAATCAGCGGAGCCAAAACGCTCATAATCTGCGGCGATATGCCTTTGGTAAAAAGCGCCGAGCTTCGCAAACTCTGCGAGGGGGACGCGGAAGTAAATTTAAGCGTTTTTAGCGCACGCGATCCATTCGGATACGGTCGCGTAATTACTCGCGGCGGCGAAATTTTAAAGATCGTCGAGCAAAAGGACGCAAACGAGGAAGAAAAGGCGGTAAAAGACGCAAACGCCGGCTGCTACTGCTTCAAAAGCGAGGCATTGAAACAAATTCTGCCGCAGATCAAACCAGATAACGCGCAAAAAGAATACTACCTCACGGATGCAATCAAAATCGCCAAAGATATGGGCTTAAAATGCGCCGCCGTGTGGGTGGACGAGCAAAGCTTCATGGGCATAAACGATAAGCTCGCCCTCAGCATCGCCGAAAATTTAATGCAAAACGAGATCAAAGAAAATCTGATGAAGCAAGGCGTTTTGATGCGCCTACCGCAAAGCATCTACATCGATAGCAGAGCGAAATTTATCGGCGAATGCGAGCTGCAAGAAAACGTAAGCATCATCGGTCCTTGCGTGATCGAAAGCTCGCTCATCAAAAGCGGCTGCGTCATCGAAGATAGCGTCGTAAAAAACTCCGACATCGGTCCGATGGCGCATCTGCGCCCAAAATGCGAAGTTATAGGCACTCATATCGGAAATTTCGTCGAGCTTAAAAACGCGAAAGTAAACAAGATCAAGGCGGGGCATTTAAGCTATCTTGGGGATTGCGAGATCGATGAGGGCAGCAATATCGGCTGCGGCACGATTACGTGCAACTACGACGGCAAGAAAAAATACAAAACAATAATCGGCAAAAATGTCTTCATCGGCTCGGATACGCAGCTAGTAGCGCCCGTGCGGATAGCCGACGACGTCATAATCGCTGCGGGCACGACGGTTACGAGCGACGTTCCGAGCGGCGCGCTGGCGATCAGCCGAAGCAAACAAATCAACAAAGATGGGTTTTTCCATAAATTTTTTAGGAGCGAAGATGAGTAAGAAAAAGGTTTTACTGGCGGTTTGCGGGAGTATCAGTTTTTACAAAGCGTTTGAAATTTTATCCGCTCTGAAAAAGTCGAATTTCGACGTCTATGTCGCGCTTAGCGACGGCGTGCAGGAGTTTGTCAGCTACAAGGCATTCGAGGCGCTGTGCGATCACCCCGTGCTTTGCAAAGCCAACGAGAACTGGCAGGCGGGCATCAACCACATCGCTTATTCTAAGGTGGATTTGGTTTTGATCGCGCCTGCAACGGCAAATACAATAAACAAGCTCGCGTGGGGCGTCTGCGACAACGTATTTTTAGAGGTGCTAAACGCGGCTTTTGCCCACGTCAAAGTAGTCATCGCGCCGGCCGCAAATCCCGCGCTACTTGAAAACAACATCACGAAAAACTGCATCGATATGCTAAAAGCGAGCGTCAATGCGTATTTTGTGGATCCGATAGAAAAAACCCTAGCTTGTGGCGATACCGGCAAGGGCGGGCTAGCGAGCACCGAGGCGATCATGCAGACGCTAAAGCGCGCGCTTTACAACGATAAATTTTGGGAGGATAAAACCGTCATCATCACCGGAGGCGCGACGATCGAAAAGATCGATAGCGTGCGCGGCATTACGAATTTCTCCAGCGGTAAAACCTCCAAAGCGATTGCCGACGCGCTGTTTTATCTGGGTGCAGACGTGACGCTGATCTCTAGCAACGAATATGAAAATTTACCGTACAAGCTCGTTAAATTTGAAAGCACTATCGGGCTAAAATCGGCGCTTGACAGCACAAAATTCCCCGACGGCGCATATTTGATAATGGCTGCCGCGGTAAGCGATTATTCGCCGAAAGTGCGCTATAAAGACAAAGTGAAAAAAGCGGAGATCGGCGAAATTTGGAATTTACGCCTGGGCGAAAACGAGGATATCTTAAGCTCCGTGCGCGGAAATATCAAAAAAGTGGGCTTTAAACTCGAAACCGACCGCGAAAACGCCGTCGGCGAGGCCAAACGCATGCTTAACGAAAAGCATCTCGACGCCGTCTGCCTAAACGTGCTGGACGACATCATTAGGCTCGGCGGCGACGTCCTTAAGGTCACCTTTATCACGAAAAACGATCAGGTCGTAATCGACACCGCGCCGAAGGACGAAGTCGCCCTAAAAATCGCGGCTGAGCTGAAAAAAATCTGATCCGTGAATAGCCTAAATCATCTAGCCCTCGTGATGGACGGCAACGGGCGCTGGGCGAAAAAGCGCGGTCTGCTGCGCACCGGCGGGCACGAAGCAGGCGCGGAGGTTGTGGAGCAGATCTGCGAGTTTTGCATCGACGAAGGCATCGCAAACCTCACGCTCTACGCCTTTAGCACCGAAAATTGGAAGCGCCCGAAAAGCGAAGTGGAATTTTTGATGAAACTGCTTCAAAAATTCCTAATTTCGCGCCGCGAAAAATTTACCCAAAACGGGATAAAATTCTATCCGATCGGCGACATATCGGCTTTTGAGGGCGATCTGCGAAGCGAGATCGAATATCTTTCAAATTTAACTCAAAATGGGCGGGCACTAAATTTTAACCTAGCGATCAACTACGGCTCGCGAGACGAGATCGTGCGAGCGTGCGAGCGGCTGCTTGCAAGCGGCGAGCGACTAAGCGAAGCGGGCATCGGCGCGCATCTGGATACCGCGCACAGCGGCGACGTGGATCTGCTGGTGCGTACGGGTGGCGAGCAGCGGCTGTCGAATTTCTTACTCTGGCAGGCAAGCTACGCCGAGCTTGCGTTTACGCCGACGCTGTGGCCGGATTTCACGCGCGAGGAGCTTGCGCGCATAGTGGATGATTTCCGTCGCAAACAACGCCGCTTCGGCGGTCTTTAAGCTGCGGCGCAGTCGCTCTAACGGTCGCTTTAAATTTTAAAATTTTAATTTGCAGAGCCGCATGCAACGCAGTAAATTTTAAAATTTAATCGCGGACGCTCGCGATACCATAGAAATTTTAAAATTTCAGGATTTTAATTTGCAGCGTCATAAAATTTAAAATTTTAACTATGTAAGCGCGCGACGCCATAGAAATTTTAAATTTCGCCCTTTTAAATTTAAAGCCCTAGCGCGAGCCGTGTTGCGCGGCGCGGTAAATTTACGCGGCAGAATTTTAAAATCACGCCGCCCGTTCACGCAAGGACCGAAAGGAAGGCCATGAGCTACTACATACAATGTGGTTGCGGCAAAAAGCTTACCAAAAAGCCGATGAAAACTCTAAGATGCCCAAGATGCGGCAGCGTGTATAAAAAACCAAAGAAATTTATACTGGCGGTCTACATTTGCCTGCTTGTGTTTTTTGTGCTAGCATTTGCTTTCATCCCCGATAAAATGGGGATTTTGGCATCCGCAGGCAGCGGGATAGGCGCATATATTATGTTTTTATGGATCGTAGATACTTTGAACTTCGATCTTTTGGACGCCGTGATATTGGTGGCGGGATTTTTGATTTTCGGCGGATTATATGAGGCATGGGGCGAGCCGCTAATCGCCGGGCTCATAGCCATTTTATTTTGCGTAGGCACGGCGGCGATTTTCGTAAAATTTTTCCCTTACGAGAGGCAAAAAATCAATGAAAACTAAGAAATTTCTCGCTACCATAAAGCGTTTGATTAAATTTTAAAAAGTTAAAGTTCCAAAGGAAAAAGATGGATTTAAATATCGTTTACGGCGTGATTTTTGCGGTATTCGGCACCTGCGTAGGCTCGTTTTGCAACGTCCTGATCTACCGCCTGCCGCGCGGACAGAGCGTAAATTTCCCCGCATCGCACTGCCCAAAATGCTCTCACGCTTTAAAATTTTACCACAACATTCCGCTGCTTTCGTGGCTCTTTTTGGGCGGCAAATGCGCCTTTTGCAAAACCAAAATTTCGATCCGCTACCCGATCGTCGAGCTTTTAGGCGGCGCGCTTGCGCTTGCGGCGTATTTCGGCGAGCCCGATCTTGCAAAAGCCGCGGTGCTTGGGCTTTGCTTTATCTTGCTTATGGCGCTTTCGGCGATCGATTTTGAGTACAAAGCCGTACCGGAGAGCCTTCTTTACGTAGTTACGGCGCTTTCGCTTGCTTATACGCTGATGTATGATTTTAATCTCAGCGGCGTAGGCGCGGCGGCGGGATACGCGGCGATATTTTTCGTGCTACGCCTCATCGTCACCTTCGTGCTAAAGCGCGAAGCGATGGGCAGCGCGGATATTTTTATCGCGGGCGTTATGGGGGCGATTTTGGGCTGGAAGCTGGGCGGCATCTCGATCTACATCGGCGCGATTTTGACGCTGCCTGCGTATCTCATCGCGCACAAAAGAGGCTATGAGCTGCCGTTCGTGCCGTTTTTATCGATGGGGCTGCTTCTTACTTTTATTTTTAGAGATCAAATTTTAAGGCTCTTGGACGTCATTTATGGATAGGGTGCAGCGCTATTTATTTAGCAATTTCGTTAGTTCCTTCGCGTCGCTTTTCAGCACGCTTTTTATCATAATGTCGATCGTATTTTTCCTTCAGATCGCGCGCATTACGTCCTTTATCGAGATAAATTTTTCAGAGCTCGTAAAGCTCTATCTTTTCATGCTGCCGCGCATACTCATATTTACGGTGCCGATCGCGTTTTTCGTAGCGCTTAGCATCTCGCTTTTTAGGCTCTCTAAAGAGAACGAAACCATAGTAATATTTACCATCGGCTACGCCACGCGCAAGATCGCGCTATTTTTCGGCATAAGCGCCGCGCTGTGCTCTTTGGCGCTGCTTTTCGTATCGCTTTTTATGATGCCGATAGCCGAAAATTTAAAGGACAATTTCATTGATTACAAAAAGATCAGCGCGACGCTAAATATCAAATCCAACGAATTCGGGCAGAAATTTTCCGACTGGCTCGTTTTTATCGATTCGCAGGAAAACAACGGCACAAGCACGCTGTATAAGGATCTCGTGCTGTATAATCCGGGCAACTCGCAGGATCACGAGCGGATGATCGTAGCGCGCAGCGGCGAGTTTAAAAACGAAAACGCGAGCTTTTCCGCGATGCTGCACGACGGCAAAATTTACACGATGGGCGGCGAGCAGTGGCACGTAAGCGAGTTTGAAAGCCTAACTCTGCGCACGCAAAGCGACCGCAATATCCGCGGCGGAGGCGGCGTGATCGGATACTGGAGCGATATGAGCGGCAGCGAAAAGCGCAGGAAGGAATTTAGCATCTACACCCTCGTCTCGCTCTTTCCGCTGGCGAGCTTTCTGTTTGCGCTAAGCCTCGGCATCGTGACCTATCGCTACGAAAAGGGCTTCGTTTACGCGGGGATCTTCGGCGTGCTTTTTAGCTACTTTGCGATGATCATGCTGCTCTCTAAATACCCAAGCATCGCGCTTCCCGTGACATTTGGCGTTACGCTTATCGGCTCGCTGCTTTACTACAGGATCAAAATTGCCCCGAGATACTGAAAAAGACTCCAAGCTTTGCCGCGGCGAAATTTTAAATAAAAGCTCGTCCGCTCGAAATTTAGCGGATAAAATTTCGACGAGCAAGTCTAGCGCGTCTAAAATTTTGCGTGGCGTAAATTTAAAACGCGAAGCGCAAAACGGCGAGCAGGTTTTGATCTTAAACGACGAGTTTTCAAATTTTAAAAATTCTGCTCTCGCAAGCTCGGCGAGCAATACGGCTACCTATACTGCGCCCGATTGCAGTTTGAATCACGAAAGCGCCGAGCAAAGCTCTAGCGCCGTTTGTGCCAAAAAGGCT
>NZ_CALIMW010000071.1 GCF_938045405.1 uncultured Campylobacter sp.
TGAGAAGAAAAAACTAATCGACGATCTGATCAAATACAAACTTCTAATCGCAGAAGCGAAAAAATCAGGCATTGAAAACAGCGACGAATATAAACATCAGCTAGAGCTAGCTAAAGATGGCATCGCATTTAATCTATGGCAACGCGAACAGGCTAAAGACGTAAGCATCAGCGACGAGGAAGCTAAAAAAATTTATGATGAAAATAAACAGAATTTCATGCAACCAGATTCCGTTACCGCAAGTCATATCTTAGTAGCAGACGAAAAGGCTGCTAAAAACGCGATTGCGAAGCTATCAAAAGTCAAAAAAGAGAATTTAAAAGAGGAATTTAATAAGCTAGCTAAAGAAATTTCAATCGATCCAAGTGCGAAAGAAAACGGTGGCGATTTGGGCTCTTTCGGTAAAGGTATGATGGTGCCGGAGTTTGAAAAAGCGGCGTTTGCGCTAAAAGATGGTGAGATGAGCAAAACGCCGGTAAAGACGCAATTCGGATATCATGTAATCTACAAAGAAAGCAGCAAAAAGGCTGAGACTATGCCGTTTGAAAAGGTAAAAGATCTCATCAAAAATCAGCTACTTCCAAGCAAAGTAAACAAAAAAATCGATGACAAGGCTAATGAGCTATTCGGCAAACTAAACATCGAATACGCAAAATAGTTTTAATTTTAAGGCGCGAGGCTATTAAATTTATATGCAAGTTCGCTGCAGCGGCAACTTGCAGGGATAAAATTTAGCCCGCGCCTTTGTTTTATATGCGCTAAATTTTGTGAAATTTTAAGATCACTCTTGTATCGCCGGATTGTTAAATTCTAAATTTATTCGCTCTGCCGATGTTAAATTTTGCGGAATTTTAAGTACAGCCGGTTTTTACACATTAAATCAAGGAATTCAAATGCTTTCTAATATCGTAAATTTTATCGTAGAATTTGTCGCAGGTTGGGGATACCTTGGCGTTTTTGTGATGATGTTTTTAGAAAGCAGCTTCTTTCCCTTCCCAAGTGAAGTCGTGATGATCCCTGCGGGCTATCTGGCCTCAAAATCGCAGATGAGCTTTGTTATGGCATTTGTTTGTGGGCTTGGCGGCAGCATCACCGGCGCGCTGTTTAATTACTATCTATGCTACTTTTTTGGACGTAAGATTATCGCTAAATACGGCAAATACGTAGGCATCACCGAGGAGAAATTTGCAAAATTCGAAGCGTTTTTTAACCGCCATGGCGAAATTTCAACGTTTAACTGCCGCCTAATCCCTGGCATCCGTCAATACATCAGCCTTCCTGCGGGGCTTGCAAAGATGAATGTCGCGCGCTTCGTGCTATTTACCGGGCTTGGAGCTGCGATTTGGACACTAATACTAATGAGCTTGGGATATTTCATCGGCGAAAACGAGGAGCTAATCAAGCAAGATCTGCATCTAATTACGATCGCTCTATTCGCCGTCGTCATTATAATCTCGCTTCTATATGTTTATTTTATAAAACGCAAAAAATAGTTTCACGCCAGTAAATACAAATACAATGAAAAATTCCATTTTATCGCCTTTAAGTTCAAATTTTTCAAATTATAATTTAAGCTAAACAAGAATTTTTATAATTTCACTTTCATAATCTGCGTGCAATACGATATTTCTATTAAAGTGTAATTATGCCTTAGTAGCGAATTCCAAAATATTTTTTAAGTAAAATTCTATTTAAAGCCTTAAACAATCATACTAATTTCTAAATTTTAATTTTTCGTTACGTTTTAAGCTGCTTTTAATACTAAAAGCTTTAAAATTCCATTAACAATTTCAACGAAAGGACTTATTATGGCAAAGACCAGAAAAGAACACGATTTCATCGGTGAATTAGAAATTTCCGACGATTTTTACTACGGTGTGCAGACATTTAGGGCACTAGAGAACTTCCATCTAAGCGGACGAGCGCTCAAAGACTATCCGTTTTTTATCAAAGCATTTGCACAAATCAAAAAAGCAGCTGCGCTAGCCAATAAAGAGGTCGGAGTCCTAGACGCACAAAAAGCCGATGCGATTGCAAAAGCTTGCGACAGGCTCATCGCAGGAGAGTTTAGAGATCAATTCGTAGTCGATATGATCCAAGGCGGCGCCGGAACTTCAACGAATATGAATACCAACGAGGTCATTACTAATATAGCTTTGGAGAGCATGGGACATAAAAAGGGTGAATACCAATACCTTCATCCAAACGACCACACAAATTTAGGTCAAAGCACCAACGATACCTATCCTAGCTCGATCAAAGTCGCCGCTTACGCCAAGCTAACCGATCTATTAAAAGCTATGGAAAATTTGAAAAAAGAGCTTGAAGTTAAAGCCAAAGAATACAAAGATGTCATCAAAATGGGAAGGACAGAGCTTGAGGACGCCGTTCCTACTACTCTTGGAAACACTTTCAACGCTTTTGCTACCTACATCAAAACCGATATCGCGCTTATCAAAGCTGCTAGAGAGTCGATGACTTACCTAAATATGGGCGCTACGGCGATTGGTACGGGCATCAACTGCCACCCTGATTACAAAAACGTAGTCGAGAAAAAACTGGGTGAAATCACCGGCGTTAAATTTAAAGCTGCAGAGGATTTCATCGCCGCTACACAAGACACCGCAGACTTCGTTCACGTTAGTGGCGCGTTAAAAACAGCAGCCGTCCGCCTAAGTAAAATCGCAAACGACCTACGTCTTATGAACTCCGGTCCTAGATGCGGTCTAGGCGAAATCGAGCTTCCTAAGATGCAACCGGGCAGCTCCATCATGCCGGGCAAGGTAAATCCAGTCATCGCTGAGGTCGTAGGCGAGGCTTGCTATGAGGTAATCGGCAACGATGTTACGATTATGCTTTGCTCCGAGCGTGGAGAATTCGAGCTAAATGCATTCGAGCCTGGCATCGCATATGCGTTATTTAACTCGATCGTGCTTTTGGAAAATGCGATGAATACGCTAGCCGAAAAAGCTATCAAACATCTAAAGGCAAATCCTGAAGCTTGCCTAAAATCGGTGTTAAATTCCGTCGGTATCGTTACGGCGTTTAATCCTTACATTGGCTACGAGAAATCCGCAAGTATCGCCAAAGAAGCACTTCAGACCGGAAAATCCGTCGGCGAAATCTGCCTAGAGCGCGGATATTTGAAAAAAGAGGAGATCGATAAGATCCTAGAGCCTAAATCTATGCTCAACCCACATATGAGCAAAAAATAGTTTCAAACTAGGTGCGGCGCGGAATTTCGTCGGTTAATTTAATAGGCGAAATTCCGCAAAGTAGAATTCTAAATAGATAAGATTTATCGTGCAGAATTCCGTAGATGCAGAATTTCATCAAGTTAGATTTAGCTTCCGTGGAGTAAAATTCCACTTGCGAAATTTTAGGATAAAATTCCGCATAGAATTCCGACCACTGAATTATAAAGATAATTCGGATTTTACCTGCTGAAATCTTTAGAATTCTGCGCGCCGTTAAAAAAATTACTTTATAAGGAGTTTTGCAATGGACTTTATGGTGATATTGCAATTTATCGTGTTGCTCGGCGGCATCTACCTAGGCGTTAAGCTAGGCGGCATGGGCGTCGGTTATGCAGGCGGCTTGGGCGTTGTCGTCCTAGCCATTTTGGGCATGAAGGTCGATATGAAGGATATCCCGATTGACGTTATCCTAATTATCGCATCGGTAATCTCCGCGATTACGGCGCTGCAAGTCGCAGGTGGACTTGATTATTTGGTTCAGGTAGCATCTAAAATTTTAAGGAAAAATCCTAAGCAGATCAACTTCCTAGCGCCTATCGTTACCTATCTACTTACGATACTTGCGGGCACCGGACATACTGCGTTTTCTATGATCCCGGTTATCGTCGAGGTCGCAAAGACACAGAACATCAAGCCTTCCGCTCCTCTTGCGCTCTCGGTCGTTTCGTCTCAAGTAGCGATCACTGCGAGCCCTATTTCGGCGGCGTTCGTCGCCATGAGCGGTCTGTGCGAGAAGCTAGGCGTTAGCTATCCTAAGCTTTTGTTTATCTGCATCTCTACTACCTTCGTAGCTATGTTGATTACGGCTTTTATCGTAAATAAATTCTACGATCTCGATCTTTCAAAAGACCCTGTTTACAAAGAGAGGCTTTCAAAAGGTCTTGTAGCCGAGATCAAAGCTGAGGAGTATAAAGAGCCGAAGCCTTACGCGAAAAGATCGGTTGCGATATTTGCTATCGGCGTTTTGATCGTTGTTTGCTATGCGCTTGCGATCTCAAAGAGCGTCGGTTTGGTAGAAAAACCGATCCTTTCAAGAGATAGCGCGATTATCAGCTTTATGCTAACTATCGGCTTTCTTATCGCTGTTTTATGCAAGATCGATACGGGCAAACTGCTCTCTACCAGCACTTTCCAAAGCGGTATGAATGCGTGCATCTGCGTCATCGGTATCGCGTGGCTCGGTACTACTTTCGTAAATGGTCACATCGACAGCATCAAAGAGGTAGCTAAAAATGTCGTTACGCAGTATCCTTTCGTACTAGCCGTCGCGCTATACTTCCTAAGCTGCTTGCTATACTCGCAGGCTGCGACCACAAAGGTTATGATGCCTGCCGTCGCCGCCGCGCTTGGAATGACTAGCCCTGAAAATTCCGGTCAAATTTGGATCTTAGTCGCATCGTTCGCAGCCGTTTCGGGCTTGTTCGTGCTCCCTACCTATCCTACGACGCTCGGCGCGATCGCTATGGACGATACCGGAACGACTAGAGTCGGTAAATTTGTATTTAACCACTCGTTCTTCCTTCCGGGAACCATTATGGTTGCGCTTTCGGTCGCTCTAGGATTTTTAGTAGCTCCTGCGCTAATCTAAGATTAGTATTCCTTTCATTTGCGCCGAATTTTTCGGCGCATTTTTCATACTATTTAAAATTTTTAATACAATCTAATAGATACAATTCTATCGATTTTGGGGTCTGCCATATTTGCTTATAAATTTAACTTCTAATCGCATGCGCAAAAAACTATAAGCCTGCTAGTAATGTTTGAGTGAGAGTAAAATTTCATTTGAAATTTCATACCCATATTATGCTAGATGATAAATCAAAATTTCAGCCAAAAAACATATAATGTAAGAAATTTAAAACAAGGATAAAATATGAAAAATCTCATCATCATCGCTCATCCCGATATGGCAAGCTCACACGCAAACAAGGCGTGGCGCGAGGTAGCCAAAAAGCAAGCGGATAAATTTGATATTCACGAAATTTACGCTGCTTATCCGAACGGCGAAATAAACGTAGCGCGCGAGCAGGAGTCACTTTTAAGCCACGATAAAATTATCATTCAGTTTCCACTTTATTGGTACAGCTATCCGCCGCTTTTAAAGCAATGGTTCGACGATGTATTCGCCTACGGCTGGGCTTACGGCAGCACCGGCGGCAAGCTGAAAGGTAAAGAATTCGCCCTAGCGATCACTATCGGCGACGAGCGAAACAACTATAAAAAAGACGGCACGATCGGATTTTGCATAGAAGAAGTTATCACGCCTTTTAAATGCGCGATGAATTTTACTGGTGCTAAACTCCTGCCGTGCCACTTTGGCTATGGATTTTCATTTCATCCAGATAGCGAATATATCGCAAAAAGTGCAGAAAAATACGAAGAATTTTTAGCAAAATTTTAAAATTTACAAAGGCAAAATTGCTTTTTTAGTCGCAAAATTTATTTTAAAAGTGACGGATGAAAATCATCTTTTCATCCGCACTGCTTGGTACGCTTCCTGCATCACTATTTTTGCGTTGCACACGCAGCCTGCTGACATAATCCCACGCCCTTTTGATCGTAAATTTTACTCCACCTCCCTAATGGGGCAAAATTTACGTTAAAATTTATACGAAATTGCCGTATGGAGCATGCTTTAGTACAGTCATATAAAAATCAATGAACATAAAATTTTACCTAAAAATTTGCACCCGCTCGCAACAATACTCGTCTTAAATTTCCACAAAGCGCTAAAATCTATGCACGTTCGCCGCAGCACTCAACTCAAATCCTTCGCTAAATTCATAAAACACGCAAAGTCGCGCGTTCACTATAACGCTACCGGACTTGTATGCGCTGTATATGAGCTTGCCAAGCCTATCCTCATTAATGTGTCAAAACAGCAATCACTCGTCTTGCTAGAAAACGCATCAGCCAGCAGGTATCAAAGAGAACTACTGCGAAAGTGGCGCAAAATACGATATCTCCGCACCGAGCTGCTGTAGTGTTTGCTACTTCTGCGCGTACAAACCCAAGATCCAAAAAGAGATTTAAAGCAAAGTAGCGCCTGCCACCCTACGCGCGTGCAAACAGCTCAAAGCTGCCAAAAAGTTTGCGCTCACTTCGCCACTGAGCGCAATTTACCTATTGCGCAGTTATTAATACTTTCAGATTTCAACCTGTTCGCTTTTACTTTCCGTCTTTTAAATGCCTGCGCGCAGCTAGCTGCAAAGACGTATTCGCTGGATATGCCTTGTAGCTCACCCCCCATACCCTCGATAAAAATCCGTCGTAATTTATGCGGATATTTGACAGCAGGATCGTTTGGATACGATCTTTGATACGAAGCCTAAAAGCGCTACGCCGATACAGATGCTCGCGCCGTTTTTCTCGCTCTGTGCGCGCTGCCTACACACGCTGCCATCGCAATTTTCTCTGATACGACACTTAAAGATAACTCATCACCAAAACTACCGAAAAGCTTTTAGCCTTGTTTTTTCTGCTTTAGAATTTAGTCTCAATCAGTTCTTTTCTAATAAACCGACAGAATTTCCATGCTTTGATATAACCCATCAACGAGGAACTTAGCTAAATTTATTTGAATTCCTAAAGACACGGCAACTTACATCGCACCCGCATTTCAGATCACTGCGAAATTTCGTCGCTACATTGTAAAGAGTTAAATTCTATCAGGTAGATTTATTAAAAATTTTAAGAGCAGTAGAAGTAGTAATAGATGATTAATGCTTTTCTATATAGATACCGCCGCCAAATTTTAATCAAAATACGCTCTTTAAATTAGCCAGCAAAAGCTTAAATTTCAAGGTTTCCTGCAAAAGTAAAGCCCACAACGCTTCATCAAGCGGCGCAAAAGCCGCTTTAAATTTCACTCTGCGACGCGATTTACCCAGATCAAAAACTCATCGCTCGGGTTCTCGTCGTCTAGATGCGCGGGCGTGACGAGCTCAAGCGCGGTTTGCGGGATCGTCGTTTTAAACGCCTCCTTGAGCCACTGCTGAAATTCTACGTTTGGATGCACGAAAAAATCGTCCTCCTCGCTGTTTGGCGGCGCACTAAAATCCTCATCCCAACAGATCTCATCGTATCCGATCGCGAGCAGTCGCAAAAAATCAAGCCCGCTATGAACCAAAACGCAGGCCATGGTCGAACCCGAGCCGGAGCCCATGTGCGGGGTCTAGCCTCGCCCGCATCATCCAGCCACAGCGCGCACATCGAGCCCTCCGAGCCGCTGCCTGCGAATACGCAAAGCCTCTGCTTGATCTCCGCGGCAAGCTCGCGATCCTCGCCGTAAAACCAATACCTTAGCTCCTCGTCGCGATTTTTCGGCTCATCCGTGAAAAAGACGGTATCCCCCTCGCGCTCATCGTCGCTCCAGCTCTGCTGCAGCCGATCCTGCGGATAGAGATAGCCGCGTCTGCGCCCGCCCGCGCCGTCATAAAAGCCGTTTGCTTCGATCCACGCATAAAGCGCCTGGGTCTCGCTCGGCACGCGCATACCCTGCGGTAGCGCCTCGCGTAGTTGCGTTAGTAATAAATTTTCCACGATCGCTCCTTTTTCTAAATTTGCCGCTCTAATTTTACTGCATTTCGGCTAAATTTACAGATATTTTGTCTGATATTTGCGGCGTTTTACGCGCCCCGTCGCCGCAAGCGCAAATCAGGCTTTTAAAATTTAGCTGATTTTGGTTGTGGTACGCACACCGGAGCGATATGAGCGCATATTTGAAAAAAGAGTATGATAATTTTAAGTAGAAAAATGCGTAAAATTTTACGACTTAAATTTTATTATTTTAAGGTCTCTTTGCTTTTTTGTAGAAATTTACGGTTTTAAATTTAGCTCGCCGCAAAGAGTAAAATTTTAGCAATACCTATAAATTTAAAATTTCTCGCGCCTTTTGTTTGCACGCCTCAAATTTTTGCTCAAACTCCGCGCGTCTTTGCAGCTCGTTTTTCGCCCCTATTTTGGTGTATCCCGAGCCTCGCCCCAGAAAATATACGTAGCCCATATTCTAAAATTTCGTTATAAATGGCATTTTGTCATTATTAAATTTACAAATTTTGCCGCCGTCTGATCGGGCGGGCGAAATTTCGTCTAAATTCCAAGTTCGGCTCTTACGAGCGCTTCGTTTTGCGGCGTCAAAAAGCCCGCGATATCCTGCCACATCGAGTGAAAGCCGTATCCGCCCTCTATCATCTCGCTGCGCGCGGCGTCCAGGCTCCAGCCCTGATAGATCACGCGGTACATCGCCACCACAAGCCCCGTACGATCGGCTCCGTGATAGCAGTGCACGAGCACGGCGCCCTCCTTTTGGCGCTCGCGAATGGTGCGCAAGACGTCCGCGATCTGCGCGGGCTTTATCTCCCAGCTTTGAAGTGGCTTGTTCGCGAGCCAAAATTGATCCCCAAACGCCCTTTTATCGCCGCCTCTGCTAAAATGACGCAGATTTACAATGCTTTTTATGCCAAGCTCATGCAGCTTCGCGGCGTAGCTTCCATCAAGCTGAGCGCTGCGAAACAGCAGCTCGTCCACGCGGTAGAAATTTTTTGCTTCGTCGATGAGGGTTGCTTTTTGCGATGAGTTTGAGTTTGTACCGCTCGCTGCGGTATCTGCGTTTTTAAAATGCGCATCTTTAAATTTGGCGTCTTTTGCGTCCGCTAGATTTAGCTCCGCGCCGCTCGTTGTTTTGGAATTTATAGAATTCGTATCTGCCGCGAGCTCTGCATTTACGCTCGTCGCAAAGAAAAATGCGGCCGCTAGCGCAAGGGTTTTAAATTTCAAATTTCATCCTTTAAATTTGGCTAAATTTTATGATTATTGTAAAAATTTGACGCCAGACGGGTCAAAATGCAAAATAGCAAGCGCGCCTACAATTTAACGCAAAATTTGAGCGTCAAATCCGCCCAAATCGCCGCTAAATTTCACCGCGAGCCCGCAAGCTGCGCCGTAAAAATCAAAATTTCGTTTCAAATTTCCCCGTTCCCGCCCTGGGTATCGCTAGATCAGTACGCGGTAGTTACATTGCGTAGTTACATTGCCCCTGTAAATTTACTGAAAATAAATCGTAAAAGGGGTGCGCCCGTTTCCGCGAGCGCTGACATAAACCTGCTTCGCAGGTGAGTTTCGTACTCGCCTCTTGCGATACTTACCCGAAATTTTATCTTTTCGCGAAATCCTTTCAAATTTCGCCGCTAAATTTGACGCTTTAGTTGGTCAGATCGGTCTGCCAGTTCGCGCCTTGCAGCGTCGTGTCAAGCTGTCTGATCTGCTTAGCCAGCTCGTCCACCTGCTTTTGTAGCGCCGCGACGTCGACCGTGCTTAAAATTTTAATCTCGCTGCGCGAATAAACGTCCACTTTTTGCGCGGAAGCTTGCGCGAAAGCCCGCAATGCACCCGCTTTTAGCGTGAGTACGTCGCGCTTGGCGATTAGCTCGGTTAGACTCTTGCCGTCAGCTTTCGCGGTGCAGTTGGTTAAATTTATCCGAACTATCAACCGCTCAAGCTCGTTTGTGAGCGCATCCAGCTCGGCTAGCAGCGCCTTTGGCTCCTCGCTAGGCTTCTCGCCCTCTTGCACTTTTGCGTTGTCCGCGAGCCTTGATTTTAGCTGCTCGATGCGTTTTTGTATATCTGCGCGCAGTATCAGCGCCTCGGCTAGTTTCATTTTCGTCCTTTTAAAAATTTATTTGCCGCCGCCAAGCTGCCTATCCTGACCGTAATGCGGCGAATACGGACCGTATAGTAAGCAGTTATTGCAGTTCTGCCCCAAAAGTATCGCATCCGCGCTTGCAGAAAGCTTGTATCCCGCATCGGTGATCGTATCGCCAACCTGCTTAATGACAGCGGAGATCAGCATACCCACGAGATTGTTACCGCCTCCGCCCGAGTCGTCGCTGACCTGCGCCGAGCCCTCCCAGAGCGTCGCGCCGCTTCGCAAATCCACAAGTTTGGCATTGACCGCCACTACGTTCGTGCTTTTGATAAGCATATACGAAGTGCCGTATTTGACGACGTTCAGATACAGCACGGCGTCTGCACCAAAAATCTGCCTTAGCTTGTGCGCGGAGACGTTTTGGATGTCGCTAGCCTCGTAAATTCCGTTATTTTTGAAGGTCTCATGCACGAGCGCGGGTGAAAATACGTAATAGCCCGCCTCGCTTAGCGGATAGATCGCGTTGGCGAGCACGGCAGCGCCTGCGTCCACTTCGGTAGTTTCGTTGCTCGGCATCAACACCAAAATCGATCGCGGCTTAGCCTGCTGAAGCGCCGAATAGTCGTAAATTTCAGGCTCGCTTAGAGCACACGCGTTAAAAAACAGCGCCACGAATACGCTAAAAATCGCTATTTGAGCTTTATTTTTCATTTTTTAGCCTTTTTATTCGTTTTGCCGCCCTGCTTCGCGGCAGCTTTGCCTTGCTTCGCAGAGACCGCTTTGGTGGCTTCGCGTCCGCTTGATCCTTGAGCTTTATCAGCGCCGGACTTGGCCGCAGCCTCCGCTTTTTTAAGCGCGGCGGGGTTTGTAACGAAGGTCAAAAACGGCTTTGATTCAGGGAAAGCCTGAGCTTCTTTTTCAAAGTTCTCTCTCGCCCTCGCGCCGTTACCCGCGCTTAGATATAAAAGCCCCAGATGCGAATAAAGCCCCGGCGGGACTTTTAGCCCCTTTTCGTATGCCTTTTGGATAGATTTTTCAAGCGCTTCGATCTGTTCGCCTACGTCGCCTTCCTGCTTTAGATACTGATAGGTCGAGTCCGTGTAGCTGCCGTCCCAGTAATAAATTTGATTCCGGCTCCCGCCGCCGCAGCCGCAAAAGATCACGGCCGCAGCAGCAAGAGCAAGAACACTGCTCGCTTTCAAATTTAATCCTTATCTTAGTTTAAACGCGCCGTTTTCAAGGCCGTTTACGAGATTATTGACCGCTTCGATGATCGCTAGGCTTAACACCTTGCCGTTTAGCGTCGAATCATAGCCCGCAGTGCCGCCGAAACCTAGCACTTCGCGGTTTGACAGCTCGTACTCGCCCGCGCCCTGGGTCGAAAAGACCACCTCGGACGTTTTGACGTCCACGACGTTTAAATTTACTTTAGAATACGCGGTTTGGGTCTTTCCCTTGCCTAAAATTCCAAACAACTGATGATCTCCGGTCGTCTTGCGGCCAAACTCAGTCACGTCGCCGGTGATAACGTATCTGGCGCCTTTTAGATTTTGTGCAGTTTTAGAGATTGCACTTTCCTCTTTGATGGCGCGCATATTCGTGCGATCAAGCACCGAGAAACGTCCTGTTTGTTGTAAGCTTGAGATCAAAATTGTCTGCGCTTGGTTGCCCAGTCTATCCTCACCGTCGGAGAACACGCCGTTGTTGTAAGAGGACTGATTGTTAAAGCGTCCTACCGATACGGCGATCCGCTCGCCAGAGTAGTTGGTATTTAGACTCGCTACCGTAGGTGTTTGCACTACGCGAGAGCTCTCTTTCGCGCATCCGCTAAATAGCGTCAGCACCGAAGCCGCAATAATGGCAGCCGATATGGTTTTTTTGAAATTCATTCTTTACTCCTTGAAAAAATTTACGTATAATATCTCATTGTTTCTTAAAATTTTATGTATAAATTTAAGCGCATAAATTTATCAAAACGGGAGCGATGATGCTTAATATTTTACTGGTCGAAGACGACGAGGCTTTGAGCTCGGCGATAAGAGAAAAGCTGCTTGATGAGGGCTTTAGCGTGAGCTGCGCCTTCGACGGCAAGCAGGCGATAGAGGCGTTAGACGAGGCGCACTTCGATCTGATCATCTCGGACGTGATGATGCCTAAGATGGACGGCTTTGAGCTTAGCAGATACGTTAGGCGCGACGGCAAGAGCCAGCCGATACTGATTATAACGGCAAAAAGCGAGATCGAGGATATGCAGACGGGCTTTAAAAGCGGCGCGGACGATTATATGAGCAAGCCGATAAATTTAAAAGAGCTCGTGCTGCGCGTGCATGCGCTGCTAAGACGCGCAAAGATCGCGAACGAAAAGCGGCTTCTCATCGGCGGAAGCGAGCTTGACTACGATACGCTTAGCGTCCGCGCGGCGGGCGAGCGGATAAGCCTGGCGCCGAAGGAATTTCGTCTTTTGTTTCTGCTGCTAAGCTACGCGGGCAGAATTTTTACGAGGTTTGAGATAATGAGCGAAATTTGGGGCTACGAAACGGACAGCGACGAGCGCGTCGTCGATACGCACATCAAAAAGCTACGAGCAAAATTTGAAAACTCCAAGGACTTTGAGATAATCACCGTGCGCGGGCTCGGCTACAAAGCGGTAAAAAAGGAGCGAGTATGAAAAAATACCTCATCAGCCTCAAAAGCTTCATCGCGTTTTACTCTTCGCTCGCATTCGGCGTGATAAATTTCATCGTCTGCTTTGCGGTTTGCATGCTTTTTTATATAGGCATCGGCGGCAAGATCGGCGGCTTTTGGGACGGAGTGGCGCTGTGCGCGATCATCTGCCTAATCACGATGGCGCTAAATTTTACCCTGCTTTACTTCGGACTTAAAATTTTATTCCGCCCGATCAAGCGGCTACTAGACGCGATCACCGCGATCGCAAACGGCGATTTTGAGGCGCGCGCCGAGCGCAAGCTGCACGGACACCGTACTGATTACCTCTATATGCACGAGCTGGACGAGCTTGTGGTAAACGTCAATAAAATGGCGCAGAAGCTGCAAAAGCACGAGCAGCTACAAAAGGAGTTCGTCTCAAACGTCTCGCACGAGATGAAAACGCCGATCTCCTCGATCGCCGCGTTAAGCGAGATGATAGAGGGCGGCGTGAGCGAGGAGCGCGCGGTGCGATACGCAGCCTCGATCGGCGCGGAAGCAAATCGCCTAAGCAAGCTCTGCAGCGACATGCTAAAGCTAACGAGACTTGATAGCGGCGCGGCGGTGCGCCTAGATGAAGCGGTACGTATCGACGAGCAGCTGCGGCAATGCATCATCTCGCTGAGCCAAAGCTACGAAGGGCACGAGTTTGAGCTAGATTTATCACCGCTTAGCGTGCGATCAAACGCGGGACTGCTAAATCAAATTTGGCGAAATTTGATCGAAAACGCGCTTAAGTACTCGCAGCCGAGCGGTAAAATTTTCGTCCGTTGCTGCGCTTACGATAGCTTTGCACAGGTGAGCATCAAAGACGAAGGCATCGGCATCGCGCGCGAGAAGCTGGATAAAATTTTTGACCGATTTTATCAATGCGAGGAATCGCACAAAGAGCTTGGCAGCGGGCTTGGGCTTAGCATCGTACGCACGGCGCTTGATCTTTTAGGCGGACAGATCGAATACGAAAGCGAACCGGGCGTCGGAACCGAGGCGCGCGTTAAAATTCCGCTTTAAATTTCAGATCAAGACGGCGCGGATGAGCTGCGTCTTGCAATTCGTAGCTCGCCGTAAAATTTCGCCCCACGGGCGCAAGTCGCGCCGATGCAAGCTTTGGCGATACGGGCCCTGACGGCGCAAGCTACGCCAATGCAAGCTTTGATGACGTAAAAAAGCGCGGGTGTGTCGCGCGCCGCATTCACATAAAATTCTGCTTTAAATTTTATATCGATTTGCCGCGGACGCCTCGCGCGCCGCGACGAGGTCGGAATTCTGCTTTAAATTTACCGCGCGCTGCGACTTTGCCGCCCTTTACAACTTTACCGCGCATTACGGCGGGCGGCAGGCTCGCTTAAATTTGCCGCGCCTTAACACAGGTAGCTGAATTTTGCCTGAAATCTGCCGCCGCTCGCACTTTACGACAGGCGGCAAAAATTTCGCCGTAAATTTTAAAAGACACATTAAGAACACAATCACCTTATATAATCCCGCTCATAGATCGATCGGGCTCTTAGCAGCCCAGGTCGGTAGATAATAAAATTAAAAACAAAGGAGAAGCGATGAGTAAGGCCGTACTTCACTCGGTGCTAGCGATAGAAGCCATTTTATGGGGGCTTTTATCGGCCGTGATTATAGGCGCGTAAATTTTACGCTTTGAGCCCGGCGATCTGCCGAAAATTTATAAAATTTGCGCTCTGCCTCGCATCCGCTGCGAAAAGGGGCGCACCTGCGCTAACTATCTAAACTAAAATTTTAATCCGCTCGCCACGCACGCAAACCTCACTACGTACAAATCCATACCGCAGGCTAGCCGGCCGCACACAAACCTCGCTGCGTGCAAACCTACCGCCGCAAACTATAAAGATTGATAAAATTTTGAATGCTACGAGCGGATGGACAAGCTAGTTGATGCCCTATTTCGTCCGCGCCTTTTGCAATATGTGCTCGCTCGCAAAACAGCTTGCGATAGGAAAATGATTTGAACGGTGCGGATTTTAAAATACGCGACCCTCTCTCAATCGCGCAAATTTACGCCTTTGCCGCTAAGCGATTTTTAAAAGCTCTCAAGCTAAAATTTATCCCGATTTAAGATCAAATTTAAACCAAACGGCGAAAATTTCACGAGAGACGCCGCAAGCGGCGAAATCTCAAAGGAGCCTAGCGTAAAAAGATTGATAAATTTCCTGAGGCACATTTGCGCAGACCTGCTTGCAGGCAGGGCGCTGCTGCATCCGATCCTGCTTACGGCTGCGTTTTTAGCGGCGAAATTCGGCACGCTATATATCATAGATCAAAAAATTTTAGAAAGCGGCTATGATTTGGGGATATTTGGAGAATTCGCTTATTACATATTTTTTGATTTTGTCGCAGGTGCCTATTTTATAGCTCTTTGCGCGCATATAATCTATGCTTCGCCTAAAGTCAAATCGCTTAAAATTTTACGCAAAATTTTATTCGCGATAATCTTGGCGTCTTGCGCGTTGGGTTATTTTGCTTCGGACGTAAACTACCAAAAGCTAGGCGTCCTTGAAGCCTTTTTAATTGCCTCGCTAATTTGCATTTGCATCTATTTGGTCGCAACCGAAATATCAAATGACCACTCAAACGCGGTATTTTGGGGTTTTGCTTATGTTCTTAACTACATAGGTGCCTTATTTGTAATATTTCATGCGCAAGCCGCCGAAGTCGTAGCCGTCATTTTAATAATCCTTTGTCCGCTCGCGTGGGCATTTTATTTCAAATACGAATTTCAAAAATCGCTCGCAAAAGACGCCGCAAGCAATGATGAAATTTTAAATAGTGCAAGCAGCGATGAAATTTCAAAAAGCAAAGCGCGCACGGAGAGTTAAATTTACAAAATTCTACCGCAAAGGGCTAAATTTACAAAATTTCGCCAGGGTTAAATTTTAAAATTTACCGCGCGACGCTTTTATTCATTTATATCCTCAATCACAGCCTCTACGAAACGGGCCGTATCAATTAGCCTAAAGCCCCATACTTTGGGATCTGCCGTAATTTTATTATAAAAATCTTCCAATTCTTTCGCGGGAGACAATTCGCCCAATTTAAAAGGGGTAAATTTTACCTTCCCAATCTTTTTTAGATAAGGCAGCAGCTCCTTTAAATCCTTATGATTAAACCAGCGGTCCGCTCTAAGGAAGCCGCCGTTTTTCGAGCCTGCGATCTTGCTTTTTAAAAAATCCTCCATTCCGGGCGGCTCTTTTTGCAGCACTCTGGTGCAGGCTAGGTGGTACTCCAGCTTGCGGGGCGTTTGATCCACCTCCGAGACGAAGCAAACGCCGAATCCCTGCTGCATTTGGATCGACAAAACGTCGCCCTCCTCAAAACAGGGCGTTTTTTGCTTCGAAATTTTGGGCCGTTTAAGCGGTCTAGGGTTTTCGCTTTTGAGCTGAACGGCTAGTTTATCAAGCGCTTTTTGACGGCTCTTTTGAGATTTTTCAAAGACCTTATTCCACATTTCGCTTGCGCCGCCTTTTATGATAGCAAGGGCTTTTTCGCGGATTTCGTCGTTTAAAAATCCGATCTTCCAAAGCGAATACGCTAGAGCCGTCCAATAAATCTCGCTATAAAGCTCATCGGTACAGAAATTCTCCGCCTGCGCCAAAACATCTTGCAGTATCGTTTCAACATCTTCGCCGTCTTTGTAGCGCTCGGTGATAGTCAAATATATATCGTATCCATCGTCGCTATCGATAATTTTCACCCCGTCTATCGCCATTTTTTCTCCTTTATTTTGATCTCTTTTGCCGATTTCGCCGAGCCGAATTTTATCAAAATTTGAGCGCCTGAAAGACAAATCGCCATTGAAATTTCGCTTTAACGGCGGCGAGCTTTGCTTATAAATACAGCGCCGCCCAGTTTATAAAATTTAACTAGCTCAAAATTTGAATAAATTTTTAAAATTTCACTCGCAAGAGTGACTATCTACCAAATTCAGGCTTTCAGACATTCTTAAATTTTAAGCTTTTCTTTTCTCTTGGGGGCGGAAGGGGTTCTACTTACGAAGCGTCGCCTTCCTTTGCTTCGGCACCGCCTCGCAACTGCAAGCAGACTCGCCCCCGAACCCTCACCATTCTCTCATCGCGCGTAGTATATTTTCAAAGTAAAATTTACGCTCGTAGCAGCGCTGCGCCAAGCTAGCACGCCTTTAAATTTGACGAATTTATTTAAACAAACGCAGTAAAGTCCGAGCGTAAAATTTAACGGAGTAAATTTTATTTTGCATCAAAGCGCAAATCTAGGAGCCAAAATGCCAAAAATCGTAAATTTTTTCAAATGCGTCTGCACAGATATTTTCGCGGGCAGGGTCTTGCTACATCCGATTTTACTTACGGCTGCGTTTTTAGTGGCTAGATCCGGCGCGTTTTGGCTGATAAATAACGCAATATTTGGCCTCGGTTACGACTGGGGTTTTCTGGGCGACGGCTTCTTTTTGATGTTTTACCACTTTATCATAAATGCGTATTTTTTAGTATTTTGCTCCTATATGCTATTTAGGGCTTCTTTTGTGCGCTGGCTCAAATTTATCTGGCTGGTGCTCGCTATTTTTATACTTATAGGCTGTATTTACGGCTATTTTGACGCTCATATAAACCGCCAAAAAGAAGGGGTATTCGTCGGCTTTTTTATCGCATCTTTAGTTGCGATTTGCGCTTATGTTTTAGTAATAACGATTGAGTTAAAAAGTTTCCTACCGATCGCATACACGGTCGTTTATCTGATTAGTTTTTCCGCCTCGATATGGATAGTTTTTAATACGCAAGGAAATTACACTACAATGGTTTTAAATATCCTTTGCCCGCTTGCGTGGACGTTTTATTTTAAATATAAATTTAAAGGAGCGCTTGCTAAAAACGCCGAAAACGAGAGTAAAATTTAAAGTAGAAAGTCGGACAAATTTGGAGATTTAGCAAGTTAAATTTTCACTTCATCTGCAAATCCGTCAAATTAAGGATAAAATTTTGCTACCCAAATTTTAGCCGTGATTAAAAATACGCAAGCAAAAAGCTATTTTGCGTTAAAGTCCTCAAATTTAATCGGTAAATTTCGCTCCAAAGAGCGGTTTTAAACGCCGATGTTTGACTAAATTTAGAAATCTTAAAAACTAGCCAAAAGATCCGAAACCCAAAATCCAAGCCGTGCCAAAAGTCCTAAGTCTAAAAATTTATCTATCGTAATACAAAGTATCATAACGATGAGTGCGATCATCCAGCGCTTTTGAGCCTTTTTGCCGATCTTGTGCGAGGTTTTGACGCCCGCATAAACACCCGCTAGCGAGCCGACGCCGAGCAACGCGCCGATTTCGTAGTGTACGAGCCCGTGCGCGGCAAGACTAATAAAGCCCGCGCTTGAGGAAAATATCACGAAAAATAGCCCCGTACTGACGGCCTTTTTGATGTCGTAGTTTAAAAAACTGATCAAAATAGGCATCACGAATACCGCGCCGCCGATACCCACGCTGATCGCCACGGCGCCGACGAACAGCCCCACGATAAAGAGCAAAATTTTAGATTCGTTAGCCTCGCCAGTGGGCTCGGTCGGGGTTTTGAAGAGTTTGATTAAATTTATAATCTGCACCAAAATGAGCGTGCCAAGTAGAAATTTTGAGGAGAAATAGCTTACGATAAAGCCGCTGCTAAGCGCGCCGCAAAAGCCTCCGAGCCCCAGCACCAGCGCCGGCGCGACGTCGAGCATTTTGCTTTTAAAATTTACGAACGAGCCGAAAATCGAGCTGAAGATCATCTGCATGATGCTGATGCCGATGGCGTACTTGACGTCGTAGCCGAAGAGCATCATCACGGGCACCACGACCGTGCCGCCACCGATGCCGAAAAATCCGCTGATAAAGCCTACGCAGGCGCCGATTAAAATGTATTCAAAAAACATCCCTATTCCTTATTTCAGCCCCTTTGGTTTAGCCGAACTCCACTTTTTTCGCGGCTCGTCATTAAATTTCGCCGCTTGCAAGCGTCTAAATTTAGGCGCGAAATTTAGCAAATTTAAAGCTTAGAGCCGCTTTGCTTCGCGCATCCATTCGCGGTAGCGCTCGCGCGAAATTTTTATATTTTCATATCGCAAGGTATCCGCGCGAAAGCATTTTAGGCTCAGTTCATTACCCTCAAAGCCCGCAAAATCAGCCTGCTCGTAGATGTCGTAACCGCCCTGCATGCAGTCTAAAACGTCTACATATCTCTGCTCTTCGCTCATCGGCTCGGCAAAGCTCACCAAATGCACGCCGTTTGGAGCCGCCCAGTAGCAGCCGTCCACGGCCAGCGCGTCCCAACCCCGCAGATAGTGCACGCCGTCCCAAATGAAGCTCTCCTTGCCGTCTAGCCAGGCGTCCGGCACGAAGCGCATGATCTGCGCTGAGGCTAGATCAAGCACGCTGTAGCCGTATAGATCCTGGCGAAAAACGAGGTAAAATTTGCCGTCTGCGTGGCGGATCAGGCTAAAAAATTCCGCCCGATCGTCTATACAGCGCCAGCTTTTTATCTGCGTTTTGTGAGTATCAAACAGCGTGTATTCGCCGCCGCTAAAGCTTGTCGCGCCGAGCCTATATGCGTCCTTTACGATCTCATATCCGCCGCTTAAATTTATCGTTTGACGCCGGGTAAAATTTTGCCCCTCGAAAAGAGCTTCCGCCTGCTTGATGCGCGCTTGGTACTGCGCGGAATTTACGGCGTTTGCCATTATGCGCTCCTTAAAATTTTATGCGGGCGGGTTAAATTTTACACTGCCGCCAACGGCTCGCGCTTCTTAAATTTCATCCGAACCGAATAAATTTAGCCTCGCAGGCGGCAAAATTTGACCGATAAACGGCAAAGCTCAAGCATTCGGCGGCAACCTACAACTACTAAGTGCAATCCGTGAGCGCTATGCACCCGCGCCTAAATTTTGACCTCGACTTGCGAATTTCATAAAATTTACCCGCAGTTTCGGCGCCCTACCGATGTTTTGCGATACAGCGCCGCTTTAAATGCTCGCTCGAGAGAGTTTGAAATTTTACTGGCGTTTGAAATTCCATAGCATTTAAATTTCACGATATTTAAAATTCCGCGGCATTTTAAAATTTTACGACGTTTTAAATTCCATCGAAATTTAAAATTCCGCGAGTATTTGAAATTTCGCAACCTTTAAATTCCACTAGTGCCTTAAATTTATCTAAATGCGGACAGACAAACCGCCCGGACGAGCAGACCGCTCAAATTTGCTCGCCCGCGCTGTGTCGCTAGCCATTACTCAAAATTTACTCCCCAGAATTTTGCTCCTATCAAGAGCGCAATAATCTCGCCACCAGCTATTACTCAAATTTACTCTCGTCCGCAGCGCGGCTAGCGTATAAATTTAAAATTTTACTCGCCCGAGACTGCGACTATTACTCGGATTTATCCCCCTCCTTGGCGCCCGAAATTTTATCCAGCACCTTTTTGCCGACCTCGCTTTGATTTAGCGCTTCGAGCATCGCGGCTAGCTGCGTGCCGCCCTTGGCGCTTAAAATTTCGCCGAATTTACTCATCCCCTCGCCCACGCTACCTTCGTTTGCGATGATCTTAAGATCCGCCGCGCTTAGCGCCTTGGCCTGCTCTAGGCCGATGTCGCGGTTCGCTTCGATCTGTTTGATCGAAATGAGATAGGTCTGATAGCCCTGATTTTCGCCGATCTCGCGCGCGAGCTCGATCTGTGCGTTTACCGGCGCAAGCTCCTTCAGTCTAAGCGCCTCGGCCTCGGCAGAGCCTATCTTTAGCGTACCCTGCGCCTCTTTGTCCTTCATCTCCAAAAGCGCCGCGGCGGCGAGAAACTGCTTCTCTTTATCGCCCTGCGCTACTAAAATTTGATTTTCTTTGATCGCTTCGGCGTCGCGGATTTTGGCGTTTTTGCGCGCTTCGGCGTCGATCTCGATCTTGCGCTGCTCCTGCTCGGCTTTTACGATCTCCACTTGCTTTTTGATCTCGGCCTGCTTGACGTCGTTTACCCGCACGACCTCCATCGCCTTTTCCTGCGTGATCTTTTGCTGATCCTTGATGAGCTGCTCGGCCTGCTCCTTTGAGATCGCGACCTCCCGCTCGTTTTCGACGGTTTTAAGGCCTACCATCTTATTGGCTTCCTGCTGGCGCACTTCGGTTGCCTGCGCGGCTTCGATCTCGGCGATCTGGGCGAGCTTGGTGTTGTTTGCGACCTCGACGCGGCTTTCCTTTTCGATCTGGGATTTTTTCTTCTCCATGATGTTTAAGATGACCTTGCTGCCGCTGCTATCTCGGATATCCATCAGCTCGATGTTTTTGACGGGCTCGATACCCCAGTTTTGCAGCTGCGTCTTTACCGCCTTAGTAAAATCATCTCCGAGCTCGGAGCGGATCTGCAAGATATCCTCAAGCACGCGGCTCGAAAGGATCGAACGGATCGAGCCTTGAATGATATTCCTAAGCTGATTGTTAAGATCCTCAAAATTATTGACGCGTTGCGCGGCTAAATTTGAATCCATAATCCTAAAAAACGCCGTGATATCGACGACGAAAGGAAGCCTGCCCAGATCATACGCCTCGTAATCCTCGATCTTGATACTAAAGACTGAGACCGGCAAAATGATCTTCGTAACGCCCAGCACCGGCACCCAGCTTGGGAATTCATAATAGCTGTTGCCGTTACCGGTATCTTTGCCGTAGCTCGTCGTCTTGCGCGCGCTTTGGACGATATGCACTTCGTTCGTCTCCACAATACGCCTGAAAAACAGAGGCACGATGATAAAAAGCGCGATTAAAACCCCGACGGCGGCGCCTATCAAATATAAAATTTCACCCATTTTCTCTCCTTTAAAAATGCTAAATTTAAAATGGATTATATAAAAATTTACTTTGAAAAATAATAAATAATCGCGACGGCGGCAGTTAAAATTTACGGAATTTTAATGAGATTTTATGTAATATCGCAGCGTATATTTCAATACCTTTTAGGAGAAAAAATGAAAAAATTTTTACTACTGCTTTTGACGGGTGCGCTTTTTGCGAGCGCGGCAGAGCTTAGAACTATCAAGGATATGGACGGAGCCGAGGTCAAAATCCCCGCAAAAGTTGAGCGCATCGCGGCACTCTGGCACTCGAACAATCAAATTTTACTGGCCCTAGGAGGAGCGGACAAGATCGTCGCTACCACCGATAACATCAGCAAAAACGCATGGTTTCTTAAAATTTATCCGCGCCTAGCGCAGATCCCAGTACTGCTAAAAAATAACGACGTAAATTTAGAGGAGCTGATGAGCCGTAACCCCGACGTAGTCATCGTCTCAACCGCACTGGCAGGCGAAAATTTAGCTAAGCAGGGCTTTACCGTTTTAAAGGCAAGCTTTAGCGATTACGAGCAGATGAGGCGAAGCATCAGGATGTGCGGCGATATGCTAGGCGGCGACGCACCGCAAAGAGCGAAGGATCTGATCTCAAATTTAGATAAAAATATCGCTTTGGTTAGCGGCCGCACCGCAAATTTAAGCCCCGATAAGCGCCCGCGCGTCCTTCACATCGTAGGCGGAAGCGATCTTTTAAAGATCGACGGCAAGAACACGCTGATCGACTCGTGGATAGAGCTAGCCGGCGGAACGAATGCGATCACCGCCACGAAAGGCCCGATGAAAACCATCACCGCCGAGGAGATCATCGCTAGCAACCCGCAGATCATAATCGTGGGCGGCGATCACAACGAAGATGCGGTAGAGAAAATCAAATCCAGTCCGATCTACAGCGGCACGGATGCGGTCAAAAACGGGCGCGTTTACGGCAATCCGCGCGGGGTTTTCAACTGGGATCGATACGGCGCGGATACGGTACTTCAAATTTTATGGGCGGCGAAAACCATCCAGCCGGAGCTCTTTGCCGACATCGACGTAAAGGCCGAAACGAAGGCGTTTTATAAAAAATTTATGAATTACGAGCTAAGCGACGCGGAATTCGGATATATCTTAAAAGGACTCAATCCGGAGGGTAAATAAAACGCGGCACCAAACGAACGGCATCGGCGCTACACCTAGCAGGCAACATCTGTGCCGAATGCTCATCGTTTAGTAGGTGGCGGATACATCGGCACAGAATGTTTCATTGTGCGGCGGCACATCGGCGCCGAGCAGACTGCCTGTCCTATCTCGACACCGAATATACAAATCGTCAGTCATACGGGCGAGCGTCGATCGTATCGTCAAAACAAGCGCCGCTATCTCGCATTTTGGCGCGTTGAAGTGCGGATGCCGTCCACATAAAGCGCAGATCCCATCGTTGCTCGGCGCGTCGATACCTAAATGACGGCGTCGCTATCGTATTGCCTTACCGAAGCGACATCCCTAACGGGCGGCGTGCCGAGCAAAGAGCGCGCCGAATAAGCGGCGCGAGGCGGAGTAAAATTTAAATCCGCGGCGGGTGAAAAAGGACAAAGCAACGACAAGCAAACAAGGGCAAAATAAAGCTGCAAGATAAAATTTAAAGCAAAGGAAGCGGTCATGGAAATTTCATTTTTTACGACGCTTGAGCCTTCTCTAGCGGGCGCTTGGATACCCTCATTTGCGATGGTGCTGATACAGTTCGCGTATATGTTTATCTACAAAGAGGTCGGCAAGCGCGCCACCGATACCTCGTGGTACACGCTCGCGGACAAGCGAAATGCGATCATAAGCTCGCTGCTGCAAGTAGCGCTGCTTATTTTATCAGTGTTCGTGCCGCTTAAGACGGGCAGCGCGTGGTTTTGAATCGGAGCGGTGATTTATATAGCGGCTTTTGCGGGCTTCATCAAGGCGTTTTACGACTATGCGGCGACTCCTGCGGACAAGGCCGCACAAGGCGGCATCTACCGCCTATCGCGCAATCCGATGTATTTCTTTTATTTCCTCGGCATGGCTGGCGTTTGCGTCGCTTCGGCGTCGCTGTGGCTACTAATAGCGATAGTGCCCTTTGCCATATATAATCATCTCGTGGTTCTCGGCGAGGAGCGTTACTGCGAGCGAACCTACGGACAGGAATATCTAAAGTATAAACGCAAGACGCCGAGATATTTTTTGTTCTTTTAAGGGAGGCGGCGCGCGATTGAGCTTTAAAGCAGAAGCGTAAATTTAGATAACGCTTTAAAATTTTAACTAGACTTGCGGGCTAATTTTAAAATTTCGCTCAAAATTTTAAGGAATGCAAGATATAGGCTTAAATTTAGACTAAATTTAAGCCCGAAATTTTTAAATTTGCTCGCCGCCTAGGCTAAATTTAAAATGACACAGCACTTAAAACGCCATTTTAAATTTACGATTGCAGGCACTGCGGTGTCCGTCAAGTGCGTGAGACTCCATAAACAGCGAAATCAATTACGACAGCAGCTGCTAAGCAAAGCTCAATTCACGCTTAACCTGTATGTGCCGCTAATTTCCGCTCGCATACGCAGATAAGGCGCCCGGATCCTCAGGAGCGAACCGATCGTCCGAAATAGCGTCATCCTCACCCGAAAGCACGCTCATCGCGCTGATACGCGAGATTAGCAGGCGATCCTCGGCGATGTCCGCGCGATCCGAGCCGATAGTAAGCGACGTAATCACCGTGCGCCCGATGACCGCGCGCCCGCCATCCATCGTGCGAAGCCCCCAGATATCGTGCAGCACCGCAGGCTTGCCATCCACCTGCCCTACGTAGAGCATCACGTGGCCGGGCATATACAGCAGGGTTTTATACGCCACACCGTTTTTGCCGATGAGCTCGAGCTTTTCATCCGCGCTCATCCCCGCCAGCGAAAAACGCTCGCCGCGGCCCGATTGCGCCTTAGAATTTCGCGGCAGCCACAGCCCGAAATTCGCCAAAAAGTCTTTCGTCATAAGCGAGCAATCGCGAAGAAATTTATACCCGCCCCAGCCGTATTTCTGCCCGAGCAGGCTAGCGGCTACGATCTTTGAGTTTTGCTCATCAAGCGGCGCGGGCCAAAGCCTCGCATCATCCGCGCTAACGAAATATCTCTTGCTGCCAAACTGAGTTAAAATTTCGCCGCTAAATACGCTCCGTACGCCGAGCGTACCGCCAAGATCGCGTTCGCCGCTAAAATCATACGGCAGGATCGTACCGGTGCGCGCCCTAAAAAGCTCCGCGCCATTTTCGTCATAGACGGCGGCGCCGTCGCGCAGGATCGTTATAAATTTAGAATTTGCGTAGATATCCGCCTGCTGCGGGCTGATGCGCTTTATCGCATCGCTTCTTATCCAGCCCCACACGCCGTCGTTGCGCACGAACGCCCACGCGCCGTCCCTGCTGTAATGCGACAGCAGCAGCGGATAGCCCGCGCTCACGGCGGAATTTGCGGCGTAATCAAACGGCTCGCCCTCTCCCGGCTCGCTCGGATCGCCGAAAATCGGCAAGTCGCTTGGGATATTTCGCAGAAGCGCATTTTTTACCGTTATAGCGGGCTCGGATATTAGCCCGAACGCCTCTTCGTTCGCATTTATGCGGATGCTTTGATAGATCGCGTCGTTATATATCCTGCCTGCGGCGTCAAAGTGGCGCCCCTTGGCGTAATTAAGCCCCCAAAAAGTATCGATTCCCGCTTTAATAGGCGCATCATCAAACCAAATTTTAAAATAGCGGCTCTTAAACGCTTTTCCGCTTATGTTTTGCACCGACGCAGGAGCGGGCAGCCGCTCGCTGTTTTGAGCGTATTCAAGATCCAAAACAGCGGGATTTTCCGGGATAAATTTATGGACGGTTTTACCGCAACCTGCGAGAACCAAAGCTGCGAAGATGAGAGATACTAGTCGTTTCAAACAAAATGCCTTTTAAAAAATTTTGGCTATAATTTTGCCAAAAAATAGGAAAAAACTTGATAAATTTCATCATCCAAAAGCTAAAAGATCGCAATATTTTCATCACGGGCGGCGCAGGCGTGGGCAAAAGCTACGTAATAAAAGAGCTCATCGAAAACTACCGCGCTCGCGGCAAGCTCGTCATCGTGCTCGGCAGCACCGGCATCAGCGCCGTAGAGATCGGCGGCGTGACCGTGCATAGCTTCTTCCGCTTCGGCATTTGTAAAAACCACGAGGAGCTAAAGAGCTTCGATCGCAAACAAAGCGGCAAGCTAAGCGAGCTGCGAAAAATTTTAGCCCTCGCAGACCTCATCGTGATCGATGAAATTTCGATGATCGGCGCCGAGCTTTTCGAGATGATCTATCTTAGAATTTCAAATTCTAAATTTAACGGACGGCTGCTCGTTACGGGCGATTTTTATCAGCTTCCGCCGGTGCGCAAGGATGGCGAGAGCGCGCCGCGCGCGAGCCTATTTAGCGACTCGGATTACGCCTTCGGCTCGTATGCGTGGAGGCAGTGCGAGTTTTTTTACGTCGAGATGATAGGCTCCAAGCGCACCGCAGATGCGGCGCTATACCGCCTGCTTTGCGAGCTGCGGCTCGGCACCCCAAGCGAGCAGACGGCGGAGCTGATGCGATCTTTGATCATCGATGCCGCGCGAGCAGAACCAGATGCCACGATAATCTCGGGCCGAAACGCCGAAGTGGATGCGATAAATAGCGCCAGACTAGCCAAGCTTAATGCGCCGCAAAGCAGCTTTGAGGGCGTTTATGAAGCGCTGCAAAGCGGCGTGAGCGAGCAGAAAATTCAAAAATGGATCGCCTCGCTAAACACGCCGCAAAGTCTGACGCTAAAAGAAGGCGCAAAGGTGCTGTTTACCGCAAATAAAAGCGGCGAGTTTTTTAACGGCGAGCAAGGCGTCGTCGAAAAGATCGAAAAAAGCTCCGGCGACGAGATCGAAAGCGTGGTCGTAAAAAAGCCCTCTGGCATACTAAGCCGCGTGGGGCTGCAAACATACGAACTAAGCGAGATCGCCGCAAACGGCGCGGATGCCGAGCAGATCGTGCTGGCGCGGTATTATCAGTTCCCGCTCAAGCTCGCATACGCCATCACGATCCACAAATCCCAAGGCATGAGCATCCCGCAGCTCATCTGCGACATCGACAGGATCTTTGCCAAGGGGCAGCTCTACGTGGCGCTTTCGCGTGCGACGAGCCTTGCGGGGTTGGGCGTGATATATACGCGCCCAGAACCCTTGCTGCGGTATTTGCAGCGCAGCGCAAGCGCGGACGAAGCCGTGGTGAAATTTTATCAAGAGAACGAATTTTATAAAATTTCGGATCAAAAAATTTAAGGAAACGCATGCAGCTAGAAAGAGCGATAGCGCTAAGTAGAGCCAAACAGAAAAAGTGTATTTGCAAGGTAGTGATGATCTATGCCAAGATAGCATTTTTGTATCTGTTTCCGTTTATCATAATGTTTGCGATCGATGCGGTATTTAAAACAGACGATGATACGGATTACAAGATGATCGAAGTCTATCTTATCTACGCGGTGCTTTTGATTATTTATGTTGCTTGCATTTACGACGGCATTGCGGACGCCGCTTATAAATATAAACTATTTTACAAAAAAGTTTTGGTGCGCACGGCGATCTCGCAGGCGTATCCGCAGCTTACTTATTCGCCAGGCCGCGGCATAAGCGCGAAGGAATTCAGGCGAGCGGGAATCTTTGCAAACTCCGATTTTATCAGCGAAGATGAGATAAAAGGCGAATGGGATGGGGTAAAATTTAGCCTTAGCGAGGCGATTAGAATCAAAAAGAACTACGATCTGGGCATAGACAATACCTATGTGAAGCTAGCTTCGCTTGCGATGAGCTTATATGATGCGTATATGGATTTTAGCGGCAGCGTGCTGATATGCGAATTCGGCAAGAGATTTTACGCCAAAACCATCTTGGCGAGCCGCGAGCTAAATACAAAAATTTTAGGCGAGAAGGAGCTAATGGACAACGTCATTTTTAATAGCGAATTTCGCGTGTTTGCCGACGACAAGGTCGAAGCTCGATATCTATTGACGCCTGCGCTGATGGAGCGACTAAACGAGCTAAAGCGATACTACCATAAATTTAGTATAAGCGCGGCGTTTATGGATAATAAATTTTACCTATTTCTAAACGGCGCGCCGAATCGCTTCGAAACAGAGCTATTTAGCATACCTCCAACAACCGGAACGGCGTATGCTCATCAATACGAACTGGCTGAAATTTTAGAATTAGTAAGCGAGCTGGGTCACATAACCGGGGAGCTAGAAAGCAAAATTTAATCAGCCCGCATAGTTTAAATTTAACGGGCTAAATTTGACCGCCCTATTACAGTCCTGCTTCGGCTCTTAGCCGCGCGGCGTACATCTCGCGCAGGCGCGGTACGTATTTGCCGACCGTGCCGCCTCCGATCGCTCTGCCGTCTGCTTTTACGATCGGCAGCACCATCAGCGTCGCCGCACTGATAAAGGCTTCATCGGCTTCATAAACCTCGCTCATTCCAAACGCCCGCTGCTGCACGCTAAGCCCCGCCTGCTCGGCAAGACCCAAGATCACCTTGCGGCGGATGCCCGGCAGTATGTCGTTTGAAAGCGGCCGCGTGATAAGGACGTCATCTTTGATAATAAACGCACTGGAACTCGAACACTCGGTAACGAGCCCGTCCTCGATCAAAAAGCACTCATAAGCGCCCGCCTTGTGGGCCTCGTGCTTTAAGATGCACTGCGCTAAAAGCGAGATCGATTTTATATCGCGCCTGTGCCAGCGGATCTCGGGCAGGCTTACGATCTCGATCCCCTCTTTTGCGAGCGGATTATCAAAAATTTGCGTATGATAGACAAAAGCAAAGACGCTGGGCTCTATGCCGCGGACGTAGTCAAAATCGCGCATCGCCGCACCTCTTGTGATCTGGGTGTAGAAAGCGCCCTCGCTCACGCCACCCTGCGCGATGAGCTCATATAAAATTTCCTCATATTTTTCGCGAGAATACGGGATCTTTAGCTCGATCTGCGCGGCGCTGCGCTCAAAGCGCTCCCAAAAATCCGCCCTGTCGCAAATTTTAGAATTTACCACGGGCGCTACCTCATAAATGCCGTCTCCAAGCACGAAACCGCGATCAAAAGGGCTTATCGCAGCCTCTTTGGCCTTGCAAAATTTGCCGTTAATATAAACTATCTCATCGCCGCTCATTCCGCTGATTTCAAACATAATCGCTCCTTGAAATTTCGCGCTATTTTATCTTATAACAATTTAATTTAAGATATAATGCCGCAAAAATCGAAGGAGCTCCGATGGATAAATCAAATTTTAAAGATAGACTTTTAGATATTATGTTTCATGTATCGCATAAACCCGTGCTTTTCCGTGATCTGCTCGAAGCCAACGCCGAGTTTAACGACGGAATGCTCGTCGATCCTTCGAAGCTAAATTTTAAATTTAACTACGGCAAATCCTACGTGATCTTCGCTTGCTTCGCATTCGTCTGCGTTATGTTTTTGATAACGCTGACGCACGCGATGTTTGAAAAGATCGACTTTCACTTCTCCATTTTATTTACGATCATAGCGACGTCGGCGGTTTTTATCGGCTTTGATTGCTTTAAAGCGTGGGCTAGAAAAAAGCTAACCCACGAGCTCATCAAACGCGCTTGGGCGAACCATTTTCTCTACTTTCCTTACGAAAAATACAGCCGCATAGTCGAAAATATCTACAACGAAGCGCTCAAAAATGACGTGCCTAGACGCGAGCTAGAACAATACGTGCTAAGCAAAATCGTAGAAGTTGGCGAAAAATAGTTTTAAAATACCGCAAAATTCTATAACGCAAAAAAGCATTACGATCCAAGCAAATTTTAAAATTTTATTGCGAAATATGTGGCACGTGGGCAAGACGTAAAATTCCAGCTCGAAAAGCAAGCGGTATGATGTATAAATTCCAAATCAAATTATATGCCGGTGCTGCAAAAACTGCGCCGTAAATTACGATAGATAAATTTTAATTAAAGTCTATACTTTCCTGCGCGACATTTCGCTACGGCTAAATTTCACTTCATAAAATTTATCTATCGCTTCTTAAATTATAAATCTCGTTCGCTTACTACCGATTTAGCAATCCGTATTATGTAATTGAAGTTATGTTTAACTATTTTAGGGTAAAATCACGCAATATCTAAGGGATAATATTAAATTTTAAGAAAAGGATAGTTTATGAAGCTACTTTTTTGCATTATTTTTGCACTTTGCAGCAGTGTTTTTGCGGGCAGTTTGGAGCAGATCAGATCTGCCGGAGTCGTTAAAATCGGTGTTCGTGATGGTAGGCCACCTTTTAGTGATGAAAAAAGTGGTAATTTCGAAGGCTTTGAAATCAACCTTGCAGATGCTATAGCTAAGAGCATATTCGGTGATAAGCGCGGTAGAGTCGAGTTCGTCCCTTTAAATGCCAGCGATAGGATCTCTGCATTACAAAACGATAAGGTAGATCTTGCAGTCGCGACCATCACGATAACGCAAGATAGAAAAAGGCAAATCGACTTTTCTTATCCATATTTTTCGATGAGTTTGGGAGTTTTGACACGTAAAAGCGACGGCATCAAAAGTATAGACGATCTTTCAAACAAAAAGGTCCTAGTAGAGGGTAGCGGGACTACGGCAGAAAATTTTTTGTATAAAAATAAAATCCACAATCTAATCCATTGCTCCATTACTACCGAATGCTACGATATGCTTAAGCAAGGCAAAGCCGATGCTTACGTTAACGATAATCTCATCGTGCTAGCTTATTCCATTATCGACGACAACTTAGAAGTAGCAATCCAAAATCTAGGCAATCCGGAATTCTTAGGCATCGGGGTGCGCAAAGGCAATACTGAATTGCTTGATCTGATAAATAAAGAGCTTGTTACACTTAGTAAACAAGGCTTTTTCGAACGTTCTTATGATGAAACTTTCAAGCCATTTTATCAAGGCGCTGCAGATAAAAAATATTTCTTACTAGATGGGCTCTATGCCATATTTTAGGACGGAATTTAGCAGTGTTTTATCTAACGCCTTCGACTAAAACATCATTTATTATAAGCGGATAATATGCGAAATCCCATTTTAAGGACATAAAATGAAACTACTTTTTATAGCGGTTCTATTTTGTGCGGCGCTTTTTGCCGATAGCCTAGATCAAATCAGACAAAACGGCGTCATTCGCATCGGAGTGCGCGACGATCATCCGCCGCTTTGCGAGTCTAGCAGCGACAAATTTGAAGGATTTGAGATTGATCTTGCAAACGCTATTGCTAAAGAAATTTTCGGCAAAAAAGAGGGCAAAATCGAGTTCATCCCGTTAAGCGTAAATGATAGAATTCCATTTTTAGAGGCAAATAAGCTTGATTTGGTGATCGGTCTATTTAGCATCACCAACGAACGAAAAAGAAAGATCGATTTCTCCCTCCCCTACCTCTCCGTAAATTTGGGCGTATTAACGCGCAAAGCCGACGCTTTTACCGATATCGCGCAGCTTCATGATAAAAAGATCGTATTCGAAGGCGATGCGACAGTAGCCGAGAAATTTTTCAAAACCAAGGGATTTAAAAATTTAGGCCATTGCGCTTCGGCTAAGGAATGCTACGAAATGATTCGAAATGGCGATGCGGACGGCTATATAAACGACAATCTCATCGTGCTTGCATATTCCGTCATCGATGATACTTTAGAGGTGCCGTTTAAAAACCTAGGCCCTAGCGATTTCATCGGCATCGGCGTGCAGAAAGACAACAAAGAACTACTTGATTTCGTCAATGCAGAGCTCATCAAGCTGAGCAAAGAGGGCTTTTTCAAAAAGGCCTACGAGCAGAGCTTTGATCCATTCTATCGCGGTACGGCAGATAAGAAGTATTTTCTGCTAGACGGAATTTATAATATGCTCTAAGAGCTTGCTTTAAATTTTTAAGTCCGGCTTTTAGAATTTTAATAAATAAAATTTCCTGCTTCGTTTGAAGGCGGAAAAGAGATTAAATTTAAGGATTTGCCATGAAATTGCTTCTTGCAATGTTGCTACCATTTATCGTTGCTTTTGCCGATAGTCTGGAACAGATCAGATCAAAAGGCGTCGTTCGCATCGGCGTTTACGACGGACAGCCTCCTTTTAGTGAGCTAAACGATGGAATTTTTGAGGGTTTTGAAGTTACGATGGCACAGGCCATAGCAAATGATCTTTTCGGCGAAAAAGGCGGCAGAATCGAACTTGTGCCGATGAAGGTCGAGGATAGAATTCCAGCATTAGTAAACAACCGCGTAGATATCGTCATCGCTACGATTACCATTACGCCTGAACGCGCGCAGCAGATCGATTTTTCAACACCGTATTTTTCAGTAAATCTTGGAGTTTTAACCCGCAAAGCCGATAGAATAAAATCCTTAGCCGATCTGAAAGAGAAGAGAATTTTGCTCGAAAGCGGCGGTACAGGCGAGGCATTTTTTAAACAAGAAGGCTTTGGAAATTTTACATTTTGCAAGATCGCCAGAGAGTGCTACCGCATGCTAAAAGACGGCGACGTGGACGCCTACGCGACCGATAATCTAATCGCAATGGCATATCCGGTAGTCGATAGCGAGGTAGAAGTACCGCTTAAAACTCTAGGCAAGCCCGATTTTATGGGTATTGGTGTGCAGAAGGGCAATAAAGAGCTACTGGATTTCGTCAATGCAGAGCTTATAAAGCTAAGTAAAGAAGGCTTTTTTGAAAAGGCATACGAGGGAACTTTTAATCCATTTTATCACGGCGCTGCGGATAAAAGATATTTCTTGCTAGATGGAATTTACAGCTTCTTGTAGGATTTGCGGCTTATTTTAAAATTTATCACGCAAGATTTATCGCGTAAATTCTATCTCCTGCTCGCCATACTTTAGCTCTTGCGGCAGGGATCACGTAAAATTTTATCGCACAATCTTACTAGTTTAAATTTTTCAAAAAAGCATTTTTGCAGGCAAAACGGCATTTATATAAAATTCCGCTCGTTTAAAATTTATCTTGCATAAATTCTACGTAGGTTTTGCAGCGCGCAGACTTTTGTTTCGTCCTTTTAAAATTTATCCTGCATAAATTTTACCGCAGCTTGAAATTGCCAGAATTAATTTAGCTCAGATTTTTCTTGTTTCAAATTTTACTCAGAATCTCTTTACTAAGATTTTTTTACCACTTGCAATCCGCTCAAAATGTCCCCCCTAAAAAAGGGTTAAATTTTGCAGTCAAGAATTTATTCTGCGCAAAGAGTAAATTTTTACTACTTGAAATTACAAACGCAGCTCCCTCTGCCAAAGACCAACCAGTGCTTCTTTAAATTTCATATTGCAAACTGATCTATTTTTATGTATAATCGCAAACTTTACGAATTTCAAAGGATCAAATATATGAAAAAATCCATCTGCTCCTCTATGCTTAGCCTCGCAGCGGTGCTCGCACTAGCGCCCGCACAAGCGCTTTGCAACGCAGATTCTAATCCGCCGCTTATCCACACCCACAATAACCTCTATTCGGCGGGATTTAGCGGCAATACTAGCGGCAGCGGTAGCACCAGCCCGAACGGCAATATTACGACGATTATGGGCGTTGCAAGTGGCGGGACGGATTATTCTGGCAGCGTGATTTACGGCGGAGGAAGCGGCGATGGGATCGCTGGCTTTACTGAGTTAAACTCCGCCTCCAACAATAGACTTACGATTAGAGGCGCAAACGCTTACGTGGGTATCGCAATAGGCGCCGAAGCCAAGGGCGTATCTGATAATTACGTGAGCTTAGAAAACGGCTCTAAGGTAAATTTGGTCGTGGGCGGGCAAGGCATAGCGGCGTCTAAAACAGGTAACGAAGGCGAAGCGACGCGGAATCAGGTTTTTGTAAAATACGGCGCCGAAATTACGGGAAATGCCGATAACTTCGGCGGTAGCTCAAATAGACATTATAATATCATCGGCGGCAGAAGCGGAGCGGACAAAAAAGCCTCCTCTAACGCCGTAACGATCGACGGAGGCACTATCGGCAACGGCTCCGTTACGAATGTAATCGTGGGCGGTATAGTAAGCGGCGGCGGCGATGCCGTATCAAATAGAATAACTATCAAAGGCGGCACGTTTAGAGGAGGCTTTGATATATTCGGCGCGCAATCCTCCACAGGGCAAAGTAACTCTAATAGAGTCAATATAACGGCGCCTTATTACGGCGGCACAAGCACTATTACTTTAAGCGGTAGTGGTAGAATTTGGGGTGCAGCAGGCGGAAGCGGAAACTCTAGCGCAAACTCCGTATCCATAAGCGCAAAGCTAAAAGCGCAAAATTACCAAGTAGTAGGCGGTCAAGCAAATAGCGCTAGCGTAATGAGCGCAAATCGCGTAGAGATCAATAACGACGATGCGATCGTAGGCAGCGTCACGGGCTCTTTGGGCGGCGCTTCAAGCTCACGAAGCGTAATTGATATTTACAAAGGTACCGTAAAGGGCGATGTTGCAGCAGCAAACGGCATCGTAGGCGAATCGGACGGCGATAGAGTTACTCTAGGGGCATTCGACTCCAACAAAGGCGTGCACATCGGAGGCAATGTCTATGGCGCACGTGCAGGAAGCGTCAAAAACGCAGTCGTTTATATCAATAAAGAAAGAACGACGATAGCAGGAGACGTCTTTGCGGGCTACGCTACAAGCGGCAGCGTCGAGAATAGCAACGTAAATTTTAGAGGCGGCACGATAAGCGGTACAATCTACGGCAGCAATAAGCCTACGGATAAAACTAATACCTTACATATAGAAAATTGGGTCGGCGGCGGCATTAAAAAAGCTAAAGACATTAAAAATTTCGGCTCTATAAATTTTCATGATCTATATTCCACTACCCAAGCCGATGCGCCGCTTACTCTAACCACTAATGGCAATACGAATTTAAACGGCACAAAGATAGAGGGTATAAAATCAGATCTTGGCGAAGGAAAGTACTATCTGATCCACAACTCTGGCGGCGGCACGATCACCAGAGCCGCACAAACCGTGCAAGATAATCAAATTTACACGATTACCGACAAAGATCACTATCAAATCACCGGCACCACGATCGAGGTCGAAAACAGTAAGAATTTAATCATGCAGAAAGGCACATTAACTCGTTCTTGGATAGATCCCAACTTCGATCAAAGCGAGCTAATGCAAAATCAAAATTCTAACAAGGCCGCAGGCGCCACTGAGTTATTCGGCAATAAAGGAAACACCGTAATGGTAAAGGAGAATGCAGGCAATCTAGGCGGCAAAAACATAAGCTCGGGCAGAGACGACGCTACCGACGGAAGCAACAGCGTCCACGACAACCACACCAAGATCAATGGCGGAAGCAACATAGGCGAGATCGATGGCGGATATTCAAATTCCGCTACCCCGCAAGAAATTTATAATAACCATGTAACTTTCGAAGCAAGCGGAATAGACGTGGGGTACGTAAATGCGGGCATCACTCATAGCATTAGCGGCGGCGGAAACGTCCACGATAATAGCGTAACTACGAATGCTACGATAATCCACAATAGCATTTACGGCGGCAATACTAGCAACGGAGAAGCCAAATCCAATATCGTAACGATAAACAACGGCAGCGTAGGAGCAATGGCGGTAGGCGGCAAGGGAAACAGCGCGATTTCCAACACTATCACTCTCAACTCGGTAAACGTAGGCGGAAGCGTATACGGCGGAAAGGCTAGCGGCACCGCCTCCTCCAACACTGTAAATTTAAACGGCAACACGCAAGTTGCTGGCAACGTCTACGCGGCGGAAGCCGCTAGCGGCAGCAACAACGTAGTAAATTTCAGAAGCGGCAGTGTAGCGGGCACGTTATACGGAGTATCTAGCGCAAACGCTAGCAATTCGGGCAATAGCCTAAATATCCTATCTTCAAACTCCGGCAATGGCCTAAATGCAGGGAATTTTGCAAATTTCAATAAATTGGAATTTAACCTAGCCTCCCTTAGTGAGATTGAAAACGACGCTTCGTCTAGTACCAAAAGAGCTTTAAGCCTAACCGGCTCCGGCAATACTGATCTAAGCGGTACCGATATATTCGTAAACTCCGCAAGCGAATTTAACGCTTTAAACAATGCAAGCTATCCAGATGGCGATAATAAGAAATACACACTTGCCTATAAAAGCGGAGGCGGTAAATTTACCGGATATGATCCACGCTTTAAAGACAAGGGCTACGTAACTCAACTAAATAAAAACTATGTCATAAAAGATGCCAATACCTTTAGCAGAAACATAGGTGGTATGCATATAAGCGAGGATGAGCGGGAGCTTTATATCCAAAAGCTTATTAAGACTAACGAGAGCATAAATGGAGACTTTGATGCGGATGAGCTGCAGAAGTATCTTGGTGCCGGCGGTCTTAACGGAAATAACATAGATATAGGTAAAGCGGGGGAGGATAAGAATTTTAACGCTAGAAATATCAACGCAGCAGGCGCAAACAATACGTTAAATTTCATCAGCGGTCATAATGTAGGCGTAATAAGCGCAAGCGGTGGCGGCAACACCCTTAACATAGGAGCTAGCAATAGCTCTCCTGCGGTAGTAAATTCCTTAAGCGCTAAAAATATTAGCGGTTTTGACAGGTTAAATTTCTTCCTTCCTAGCTCTATTAGAGCAGGCGATAGTGTGCTTACCCTAAGCGACCCTACTGCCAATACCGATCTAAGCAACGTAAGCAATATCACGGCTTATATAAGCGGAGTAAGCGGTCCGATTAATCCAAGCAGCGAGATTCATCTAATCAATAAGCAAGGAAGCGGCAGCCTTATAACTCCTAACGCAGCCAATATGCATGCAACGCTAAATGTAGGAGTAAGCCTAAGCTATAGCCCTAAAATTTATCAAAGCGGCAATTATCTAAATTTAGGATTCGATGTTTCCTCGGCTCCTAGCGCGCGCGTAAGCTCTAATACCAAATCCTTCGCAGAAACCCGTGCTGCAAGCTTAGCTAGCCTAAAGAGCGGAAGCGAGTTAATCACCAACTACCTAGATAAGCTAATACCGGATGGGCATTTAGAGCTATTTCCTTTTGCTATAAGCGAAGCTTATGATCTAAGGTATGAGACGGGCTCGCACGTAAATTCTAAAGGCTATGGCGTTGCAGCAGGACTTGCCAGCTTGACTGAGAATTTCGCAGGAGATATCTTAAGCGGAGTATTCGTAGAATATGGAAAAGCCAACTATGATAGCTACTTAGATAGCGGTCTACATGCAGACGGAGATAGCGAGTATATAGGCGGAGGCTTGATGCTAAAGCAAAACTTTACTAGTGGTACCTACCTGGATGCAAGCTTTCACGTAGGTAAGATAAGCAGCGACTACAATAGTAACGACTGGACCTATGCCATAGCTCCTGGAGTATTAGCTCATAATGAGAAGTTTGATATTAGCTCAACCTATATGGCTACTCATATAGGAATAGGTCAGATCTTTGATCTAAGCCAAAGTAACAAGTTAGACGTTTATACTAAATGGCTATATGCTTACACGGATGATGCAGATGCTACTATAAGCTCTGGCGAGAGATATCACTTTGATAGCGTTACATCTAATAGGCTAAGAGCGGGTCTTAGAGATACTATAAATCTAAAAGATGAGCATAACCTATATGTAGGAGGCGCTTATGAGTATGAGTTTAGCGGGGATGCTAAAGCATCTACTATGGGACTTGACGCTCCTAAGCCTAGCCTAAAAGGCTCAACCGGAGTATTTGAAGCCGGCTATAAATACGATAGCAAAAACCTTATCTTTAGCCTAGGAGGCAAGGGCTACGTAGGCAAAACAAGAGGTGCGGCTATCAATGCAGGGTTTGAGATTATGTTTTAAATTTTAAGGGGCAAGCAAGCCCTAGCTTGCACATCTATAAAATTTCAGATCCTATACTTAAAATTTCAGGGGCGGGAGATTTCTCGCCCCTTTTTAAATTTAGATGCTACGCACTAGATAAATTTCATAGATTCGCTCTTATGCGATAACGATCTTATTAAATGCGCCGTATCCGCCCGCATAAAATTTTACCGCAAGCGGTGCAAGATAATTCATAAAATTCTACGCCGCTTTAAAATTCTGCGATACGAAAGAATTTAGGCTCAATTCGCAGAGGAATTTCATAGTCTGCCTTATCTTTAAAGAACTGGCGTAATCTTAGGTTCTTTTGCCAAAGCCAAAAAAGCTTGTCAAAGCAGCAATACCATCATTATTGGCTTTATTGCTAAGGCCGGTGCCTTTTATTTATATCCTGCGCTTTATATTTTAAAAGTGAAGCTACGAAATTTCGAAGTAAAAGTGAAATTATATAAGAAAGATCTTGCAAAACTTAAAATTATAAAATTTTAAAACTGCTTGTCTTAGAATTTATAAGCAAAATTTCGTAAGGTCTAAAATTTTAAAATTCCGTGCCTTAGAATTTCAAATTTCAACTTACACTTTTCATTAAGGTTTGGGCTAAATTTTAAATTTTAGGCAATTAAATTTTAAAATTCTGCGCCTAAATCTTGCCTGTGAATTTTAAAATTACTCAGCGCAGTTTTGATCGTTCGCTTCAAAGATGCGACCTGTTATAAAAATAAAGCTTACTCTACGCGAAACAAGTCTTGGCTCGAGCTTTGCTTTAGCTACACAAAGCCTAAAATTTAAACCTTGACGGCAGGTAAATCTAACTGCTCGCGATTATAGAATTTTAAGCGGTATTCATAGCGTTGCAAACCTACATTTTTATAATTTTATAGTTTGGTAAACGGGTTATACAAACGAACGATCTATAGTTTAAGATCTACTTTTCGCAATTTTATACTAATAGAAAATATTTGATATCTCGTTAAGCTATGGGTTTGAGCCTACTTTTTCGTAATTTTATAGAGTAAATTTCCGATGCTTTGGATGATCTGCACGAGTACGATCAGAATCACGACAGTGTATGCCATTATATCGGGGCGAAAGCGCTGAAAGCCGTAGCGGAT
>NZ_CALIMW010000072.1 GCF_938045405.1 uncultured Campylobacter sp.
CCCCTAAGAAATTGATTAAATTTATCGCGAATTTTAATAAGGTAGCGAGAATTCCGACCGCAGATCCACCAAGCCCGCTCAAAATTTAAATTTTACCTGGATTGAGCTATAATCCCTTTTTTGAAATTTTAACCTTGGATAAAGATTTGAAAATAGCGTTTTTTGACTCGGGTATCGGTGGGCTGAGTGTGCTCGCTGAGGCTTTGCGGCGGTTTAGTGAGGCGGAGTTTTTGTATTTTGCCGACGAGGATCACGTCCCCTACGGCACGAAAAGTAGAGCCGAGATCGTGCGGCTAAGCCTCGATGCGGTGGGGTTTTTGGTCTCGCGCGGCGCGGATGCGGTCGTCGTAGCTTGCAACACCGCCACGAGCGCGGCCATCTCGGAGCTTCGCGGCGCATTTAGCGTGCCGGTAATCGGCATGGAGCCCGCCGTCAAGCTCGCTGCAGACAGCTTTGGCGCGCGCCCGGCGCTGCTCATCGCCACGCCGCTAACGATCGCCGGCGAAAAGCTCGCGCGCCTCGTGGGGCGGCTGGAGTGCGAGACGTGGAGCCTGCCGCTACCTCGCCTCGTGGAGTTTGCGCAGGATTTGGAGTTTGGCTCGCCCGCAGTTCGGGCGTATCTGCGGGAGGAGTTAGCTAAATTTGAGCTTGAACGCCTCGGTTCGCTCGTGCTTGGTTGCACGCATTTTAACTATTTTAAGGACGTTTTGCGCGAAATTTTGCCGTCTCACGTGCGCATCATCGACGGCATAGGCGGCACGCTAAACCGCCTTGCAAGCGAGCTGGGTGGAGGGCTAAAGCTTGCGCGCGGCGAGGATTTGCCCTCGCGGACGGCTAAATTTAACGCGGGCAGTGAGAGCATAAAAGGCAAGAACAAGCGGGGCGTAGAAGGTCGCGATAATAGCGGCCGTGGGCGCGACACAGAAAGTTGCGGCGAGAGCAAGCCCGATATGATAGAGCAAGGTATGAGCGGACTTCGTGCAGTGTCGTGCGGCGCCAGAAAAAACGGCGCAATGGGGTATGATGAGTTTTCTAACGCGGATGAGCGCGGCTTCGGCATGGATACTTCGCGCGACGTAAAATCGCAGGTTTGTACGGATAAATTTGACGCAGACGGCGATATAAAATTTAACGCAAATTCGCAAACGGGCGAGCTGGGCGCAATCCGCGAACGCGACGGTAAGCTGGCGGGCAATGCTCGCGGCGTAGAGCAGTGCGACGAAGACAAATGCCGCATGTCGCCGCATGTCGTAGATGCGAATTTGCAGCTCAAGCTTTATTCTCGAGGCGGCGCGGATTTGTCCTTAGAATTTGAGCTGCGAAGCGAAGAGGCGGGTATTTCGCGAGTGAATTATCCAAACGGCAACAGCGTGGAGTATTTTTGCTCGGGCAGGGCGCTAGATGCGGCGCAGCTGCGCAAAGTAGAACTGTTTTTAAAGCGGCTCGATGCGATGCGAGCAATCGACTAGGCTACGCGCCCGTGCGTCGTAGATCCGTAGCGCAGGTTGGGATTCCAGTGCGTCATAAATCACGTCAAATTAAAATTCCTGTTCATCGCGGATCGCACCACGCAAATTAAAATTCTAGCGCATCGCAGATCGTTTCGTGAAAGTTAAAATTTTGATGCACTATAAATCGCAGCGCAGACTCAAAATTTCGCCGTTTCGTAAATCGCGCCGCATAGGCTAAAATTTCGCCGTGCGAAAATTTAACTCGGCTCGGCGATTTAGAAGCGGCTTCGCAACGGCGTGCGAGCAATGGTGCCTCGCTACCACCCGGCGCGCGAAAATTAAAATTTGACGCACAAACGCCGTCATTACTGCTATCCTTCCAAATTTAATAGCGCAAGCCGAGATCGCTGTTTGCAGAAGTTACCTCGCGTCGCACGAACTATCGCTGCGGATTTGAAATTTTAAATTTAGACTAGGGCGCGGGTAAGCGGCGCGAACGAGGTTAAATTTAGCGCGCAGCGCAAACCGCCGCCGAGAAAATTTGACTAGCGGCATGTGAGATCGTGAAATTTAGCATGCCGCACTGCGAAATTTCACCGCCGCCGAGTGAAATTTAGACTAGCCGCGCGGCGTAAATTTTAAAATGATTAAATTCTAAGGCACCGAAACGCCCGTAAGTTTTTTCTGCGCTAGCCAAAAGCCCGCAGGCTAAATTTGAAATTCCAAAATCCGTAAAGCAAGATTTCGCGCCATGTCGTTTCGCGGGCGAGATTTATACCGCAAAATTCGGCGCCGTGCAGGGCAAATTTACTCTGCACCAAAGGCGCGGAGTAAATTTAGAATGTATTAAGAGCGCGAGAGAAGAGTTAATACTAAGCCGATACCAAAATAATTTATCGTGCTTGATTTTCCAAAAAGCCCCTTAATTTCATATTGCCATTAGCCTCTTTTGCATTCATCAAATTACTATACTCAACGCTATTTTTATCTGCCGGCTCTTTCTCTTTATATTTTTCTATGATAGCCTTAGCTTCGTCCAAGTGTTCCATATAATACTTGACCGAATACGCCATACTTTTTTCCTCTACGACCGTTTTTGCATTTACGCAATTTTTATATGACTTACTTCCGTCTTTAAGGGTATTGAAATCGCACTTTGCCAAAACCTCTTTGGCTTCGTCCAGATGAGCGTCGTAATACTCCTTAGTCTTTACCTCGGTATCATCGCCGCAACCAACTAATAAAGCAGCTAACACCCCCCCCCCAGAGGAACATCTTAGGATTTTTCATTTCATTCTCCTTGTTTGAAAGTTATCGGTATTTTACTATCCGTTTACTTTAAAAATTTTGAATTGCAGGCGCACGCGCCGTTTTAACGCGGCTCGTTAGAATTCAGCTTTTAAAATTTGCTCGCACTTTTTGAAATTTCGCTTTAAAATTTTATCCGCGCGGCGGAATTTTACAGAGCGGGATTCTGCGGGATAAAGCAAAATTCCGCCGGGCAGAATTCCGCATCTCTGCGGAAGGCAAAAGCGAAATTTAAAAATTTACAGAGCTACTCCTCTATCTTTTTACCTGCAAATCGCACGAGAGCCCACGTAACGGCAAGCCCCATCGGTAGCGCGATCCAGACACTAAGCCCTAGCGCTACGGGCAGATAGCCCGCTAGCACGGCGACCGCGCCGACGGATAGAGCGTAAGGCATCTGCGTCTTTACGTGCTCGATATGATCGCAGCCCGCGCCCATCGACGAAAGGATCGTGGTGTCCGAAATCGGCGAGCAATGATCGCCGAAAATGGCGCCCGTAAGTACGCCCGAGATATTTACGATCATATAGGCGTGAAGCGCATCGCCCGAAAGCCCGTAGTGAAGCCCCACGGCGTTTGCCAAAGGTATGGCAAGCGGCATTAGAATTCCCATCGTGCCGTAGCTGGTGCCCGTCGAAAAGCTAATGAACGAGCCCAGCACGAAAATCGCTACCGGAAGCAAAAATTTCGGCGTATTTTGGCTCAACATATCGACTAGATAGCGCGACGTGCCGAGCTCTTTGATGACAGAGCTGAGCGACCAGGCAAGCAGCAAGATCACGATCGTAACGATCATCGTCTTCCATCCTTTAATCCACGTAGAGATCGCCTCTCTGACGTTAAAAATTTTGCGGTAAACGCTCATAAATATAGACACGACCGTAGCAAGAAGCGCCGCTTGAAAAAGCGCGACCGACGAGTTTGCGTTGCCGAACGTCGCCTGAAGCGTCGCAAAGCTTAGCGGAGCGGCCTTTGCGGCTGCGAGGGCATCGCCCTCAAGCTTGCTTAGCCCGCTAAAATAAAAGCTCGCAAATGCGCCGCAGATTAGCACTATAAGCGGGATAACGGCGTTTGAAGCTTGCGGCTTGATCCCCTCTTTGGGCTCTAGCGTTTTATCTTCGAGCTCGGCGATGTTAGAATTTTTAGAGTGGATTTCGCCGCTCGCCGCTCGCCGCTCGGCGGAGAGCATTGGTCCGAAATCCCTGCGCATGAACGCTACGTAAACCACGAAAGCGAGCATAAAAAGATTGTAGAAGCGATACGGCATGGTTTGCACGAAGATCGAGAAGGCATTTACGTTTTGCACGCCGATCTGATCATATCCCGCTCTTATCAGAGAGACCTCAAGACCTACCCAGGTAGAAATTAGCGCGATACCCGCAATCGGCGCGGCGGTAGCGTCGATGATGAAGGCGAGCTTTTCGCGGCTGACCTTAAATTTATCGGTGATCGGCCGCATGACGGGGCCTACGATCAGGGCGTTTGCGTAGTCGTCGAAAAATACGAAAAGACCCATAACCCATGTCGAAATTTGCGCTGAGATACCCGTTTTAGCGCGCTTGCTAATCCAAAGAGCCACGGCTTTCGTGCCGCCCGTCCTGCTAATCAGCGCGACCACGCCGCCGATACAAAGCACCTGCAAAAGTACGCCCGCGTTGCCTTTGCTGGCCATCGAGCCCACCACGCGCGCGACCAGATCGGTAAAGCTGCCCACAAGCGCGGAGATCGGATTGTCGTTAACGACGGCGAGCATATAGGTGCCGCTAAAAACGCCGATGAAAAGCGATAAAATTACCTCTTTGGTAATAAAGGCAAGTGCGATCGCCACGACGGGCGGCACTAGCGTCCAGATGCCGAAAAGCTCGGCATTATGCTGCCTGGTCGCATCATCCACCGCAAACGCGGCAACCGATAAAAACATTAGTAATAGAATTTTTTTCATTTTCTCGCCTTAGAATTTAATGCTTTTCGATAAAAAGCCCAGCCCAGCTCTGCTGCGTCGCCATCGCCTCAATCACGTTGATATTTACTCGGTGCGGCATCGCTAGGCAGCTTAGCACGATCTGCGCGATATCCTCTGGCAGGATCGCATCGACCCCCTCATACACGGCCGCAGCACGCGCTAGATCGCCCTTAAAGCGCACCTCGCTAAACTCGCTCTTGCAGATACCCGGCGCGATCTCCGTCACGCGGATGCCAGTGCCGCGCAGGTCGTTGCGGATATTGCGGCTAAACTGCTTGATAAACGCCTTGCTCGCGCCGTAAACGTGGCTACCCGGATAGGGCCACGCGCCCGCAGTCGAGCCGAGATTGAAGATATAGCCGCTTTTGCGCGCGATCATCAGCGGCAGCACCGCCTTGGTCGAATACAGCACGCCTTTGATATTCGTATCGACCATCGTCTCCAAATCCTCAACAGGCGTCTGCGCGATCCCCTCAAGCCCGAGCGCAAGGCCTGCATTATTTACGAGCACCTCAACATCTTTGAAATTTTGCGGCAGCGCGCTTATGGAGTCAAATACCGCAGCTTTATCGCGAATATCCGCGGCGATAATGTGCGTATTGCCTAGCTCGCTCGCTAGCTTTTGCAGCCGCTCCTTGCGGCGCCCAAGCGCAACGATCTTATAACCCTGCGCGCTAAGCGCCCTAGCGATCGCCTCGCCAAAGCCGCTCGTAGCGCCCGTGATGAATGCCGTATTTTTCATATGATCCCCTTTGCGTAAAATTTTAAATTTAGCGCAATGATAACGCAAAACGAATTTAGAATTTATGAATTTTATCTTGCGGCGCGGGCGCGGATGAAATAATACGAAGGCATTGGCAGGTTCTCTCACCCAAGCTCGCAATCGGCAGCGGATTCGGCGAGCGCACGGGCTAAATTAAAATTTTGCGCCGTTCGTTTGTCGCGGTTTGCTATAATTACCTAAATTTAGGAAAAAGGCAAATGAGCAAATTTATACGATTTATCCTTGTTGGTATCTGTGTTTGCGCCACTTATGCGGGTCTTAAATATGCTTTTATACTCTTTATCACGTGGCTCATGTTTAGTGGGATATATTTTGACGGGCCGGGTGCACTGCTCGGCATACCGCTCACGTTTTTAAGCTCGTCGGTTATATTTGATTATTATTGTATTGCGCTGGGCTCTCATCTGCTCTTTTTATCGCTGCTTAAAGGGCGCGACGTGAAAACGCGGTGGATTTTACCTTTATTTTTTCTCATAACGCTCGCGTTTTGTAGTTTTTGCGTCTTAATCGGGCACGAAGATTATCAGCGCATAAACGCGCTTTTTGCACTCTTGCTTATCTCTCCTTTTACGCTCATCGCATATGCCATCGTTACGACCGTAATCCTTGCCAAAAATAAAATTTCGGATTATTATCCGGTCTTAATCGCGATAATTTTTGTGCCCATTCATGCCGCCAGCATAGGGATATGGGGATTAGAACGGATATATTTTGGAGTGTTTCTAAACGCGACGATACTGGGGATTTTTTATTTCACGGCGAAAATCGGGCGCGTAAATTTGATCGCACACAGACCCACACCCGACAAAACGCAAAATTCTAAAGACCGCGTTACCAAAACGATACAAAGCAGCGCGACATTTTTAAACGAAGATATTTTAAAGAAGCGCTAAATTTTATCCTTTTTTAGGAATTCTACATAACGCTTTTGTCGCGCATTACAAGCTTATATTCTTCCCGATAAATCTGAGCTTTACCGACAAAACCTTCAAAAACTGCGCCGTTTTGCTTCTTGATACATTGACGTCGCTATTTGATCAAATTTATATCCAGCGTGATCTTATCGTTTTTGATCACGCCGATACTCTTATTTAGCACATTTTGCGCGATCTGTTTAACTTCTGCTAGCGAGTGCATCGCGAAGATGCCGCACTGAATTTATTCAGCTCGGGGATGTCTGCTTGAGAGCCTACGCCTAGAATATATCTTTCATGCTCGCGTTCCACGCCGCTACGATGTTAATATTTAGTTTCAATAGCGACTAGCTCCAATAAAATTTCATCTGTTGCTCATAAAACCTTTTGCGTTTTTCGATTTAGAATTTAGGTTGTGAGAATTCCATTCGTCGTTTATGGATACTCAGAATAAATATTGTGACTATATTATACGTGTAGAACGAGATAAAATTTACAGCCCTCAGGCGCAGCAAAATCAGCACGCGTCGTTATACAAGCGATAAAATAAAGCGCGCTAGAATCGGCTCCCACTTGAAATTTTATTTAAAAAGTAAATCAGATTTTAGCTTGGAATAAACCTGCTCGCCTTTTAGCTCGCGGACGATTTGTAGTGCGAATTCCATCGCAGTAGCAGGGCCTTTCGAAGTCATTATATTTTGATCTTTTACGACATTCGCCGCATTTGTATAGCCTGGGTGAGCGATCTGATTTTCAAAACCTGGATAACAAGTGTAAGAGCTTTTTAGCACACCCGCGGTAGCTAGCGCCCATGGAGCGGCACATATTGCGCCGATTTTTGCGTTATTTGCATCGAAATCGCGCAATACTTGCCCCAGCCTCTCGCTCTTTGCCAAATTTTCGGCTCCGGGCAAGCCGCCAGGCAAAACGATCATATCAAATTCCGAAACTTTTATATCGTCTAAAATTTCATCGGCGATCATCTCTACGCCGTGCGCACCGCAGACGCATTTCTTATCCAGCCCCACGGATACTGCATCGATCTCCGCGCGGCGTAAAATATCGATCAAACTTACCGCCTCGATCTCTTCAAAACCGTTTGCCAAAACGATCGCTACTTTCATCTACGCTCCTTTATTTTAGGTATGAGCCCTGCTCGCTCGGGGCGGTCGAAATTTCAGTATTCGTGCTCCTACTAGACGAGCTATCGTATAGGAACGAATCGTCGCCTTTTAGATAAGCAATGATGTAGCCTAGCTCCGTAGCGCCCGTCTTAGCGGCGATCGGCTGCATGATATTTTTCATCTTGCCACCATAACTTAGATCTGTAGTGTATTGCGACATAGCTATCGAGATCTCTTTGGCGTCCATATCTTTGAGTTTACGTGATACTCCATAAGCTTTTTTTTGGCCATTCTCGCCGTGGCATGAAGCGCACTTCTCAGCAAAGATAGCTCCACCTCTTTCTTTTAAAAAATTTATATTTCGATTTACCTTGCCGCTATGGATTTTACTGCCTGCGACCGGAGTGTTTTTGTAGATATTTACGGTTACATTTTCATCTTTAGAATGCTTTTCGATCAGGGATTTTAGCTCTTTGGCAAACTCACCTTTGGCTTCGAATACATACGTATCATCGCCTGCTTTATCCGCAGCGTTTAAATTAAAGGCAAAAAAACATGCTAAAAAAGAAATTTTAAAAATTTTCATAGAAAACCTTGATTTAGAATTTAAAAAGGGCGAAGCAAAAGCTTCGCCCTAATTTTACCCGTATAAGGTAAATAATTAGAAGCTGTATTTGGCCTCAAATCTGATGCGATCTTTTTTCTCATCAAGACCTGTGCCATAAGCATCATCAATCTTATAGTGAGAATACCAAGTTTTGAAGCTTAGCTTTTCATTATATTTATAAGAAATTCTACCTACTACCTCATATGCATTATCACCATCTGCTTTACCGTCTAGGTAATCAGCGCCGATCCTGATGCCAGTATCAGGGATGGTATAGCCTGCTACTACATACCAGTAATGATTTTCGCCAGTAAAATTCCTATAATCTAGCAACTCCTGACCCGGGCTGATGAAAGAGCCTTGATCTTCAAAGGATACAAAAGAAACTTTATCTTTATCATCAGGTTCAAATTTTAAATAACCTGCAGCCAAATCAACACCGAAGAAACCCGCATTAGCCTCTGCAGCCCAGAAGTCTGCATCGCTAGCACCTGCATCTTTATAATCGCCGTCGAAATCAGAGAATGCATACTGACCTTTTACGCCAAGATTAAAATCATCAGAGATATCAAAATTTAGAGCTAGTTCTGCAGCGAAAAGCTGTGCAACATCCTCTAGAGCGTTATACCATAGCTGGAAAGATACCGGATCGTATGAACCCATAAAGCCTATGCCATATAGATTATGATCGGTAGTTAATTTACCATCTACTCTAGCCCAATCAAGGCTTGAAATATCTCCATCATTCTCTAAAGAATCCATCCAAAAGCCGTTAATTGTCAAGCCCTCGATATCGGTACTAGTAATCTTAACACCGTCTCCATACATATCATCGGTAAAGAACGAACCTATGCCCTGGCGACCGACTGCAATAGTGGTACCGCCGATAGTGTATCCTAAATAAGCTTTAGCGATATCGAAATCAGAATCTTTGTCGCTTGGATTTTGTGTACCGTGATATTGGCTATTTGAAGAAGATAATGTTTCTCCGTTATCTCTATCTAGAAATCTAACGCCAACTACACCAAAGAAGTTGTCATCGATTTTAGCCTTAAAGTCTACTTCAGATTTGAATTCCCACTTACTAGAATTTTCGCCTTTTACATAGGCACCTTGATCATTCTCGCCAGATACCTTATCGTGGGTATATCGCATACGAGCGTATCCGTTTAGATCCACGTCCTTGATAGCTTCCTCTAACGGAACAGCACTTGCACTCATAGCAAGAGCACCTGCAGCGACTGCTGCCGCTAAACTAAGTTTAACTAGTTTCATTTTGAACTCCTTTAAAAGTTTGTGAGCGCAATAGTAGCACAAAATGACAAATTATATGCTTAAAATAGGCTGAAAAATACTAAAATTTTACCAAATTGTTACCGAGTATTTACCGAAAATCCAAATTTAACGGGCATAAAAAAAGCGAGACCCACACAGGTCTCGCCGATTATTGAAAGGAGTTCTAATTTCGATGTGGGGATTATATCAGGCTGCGGTAAACAGACGGCAACACCTCTTTCATGCGGGAGAAATTTCATAAAAATTTTACGACGTGAAATTTTTTATGAATGAAATTTCAAGACACGAAATTTGCAAAGCGTGAGTTTTAGAAATCTACGCGATATCTTATCGGCTAAGAATACGACACTTAGAACGAGCAGTACGCGAAAAATCGCGAGAAAGAAAATTTATAAGAATTTCGCCAATTAAAAATTTTAGCCCAGCTTGTATTTCTACAATATAGAATTTTGCGGACAAAATGGCACTATGCAGCAAGGAATTTAAGCGCGAAAGCAAGCGGATATGAAATGCGAGCCGAGCCATATAAGTAAGATGTGCAGCGCAGAATTTCGTGAAATATAAAATTCTACAACTTATAAAATATAAAATTTATGCAGGCAATTGCGTAAAGAATCAGCGGACTTTAAAGCGCAAGCAAATCGCGCCAGCCCGCCATGATTAAGAACAGAACTATTGCCTTCATAAGAGTAGAGAGCAAACACAAAAACGTTTATCTCAAATTAAAAGCAGGCTCGCTTACCTTAAAGGGCACAGCGGCTAAAAATCGCATAGGATTAAAAGCTGATATTTTCGCTCTCTGGTACAGCAATAGCGTCGTTTTTATGCATTTGTTTGGTCTCGATTTTTCCGATGTCATAAGCGCGCGGAACAACGGAACCTGCCTTGCGCGAGATGATTCGCATATCGGTGATAGCGCCTGAAGCGGTACTTATATAGGCAGTATCTCCCGCAGCCGCATAATATCTGCTTGCGCGAGCGGTGTAGAGCTCGCCGTTGGATAGGTCTTTAAACGTATAGACGTAAGCTGTGGAGCTTTGGCGAGTGTAGTTTACGATCTCGGATTTGAGCGAGCGTAAGTTGCCTGCAGGCGTCGGAGCGGTGCTTACGGCGCAGCCTACGAAGCCAAGAGCCAAAAGTGCGGAAAATATGAAATTTTTCATTCAGTATCCTTATTTGTAAAATTTGAACTTTTAGAGTAGTAGGTTTGGGCTTAAAGTTTGCTTTTTTGAGAGGCATCGGAGTGGAATTTAAACGACGATGGACGCGCTTGCGTCGCTGGCATTTGTTTTTGAGGGGCGTCAAAGCGGAATTTAAACAGATCTCTCTTAGCGTTAGGCGAAGCGAGAATGCGCTTTTGGCGATTTTTCTATATATGCGGGGTAGAATTTAGCAGTAATCGCGAGCGAGACTTGGCAATATCGTCTAAATCAAACGCGATAGAGCTCTAACTTCTTTTACTGGGTTAGCTAGCATCTCAAATTATTATATTGAATAGCCGCTATACGCGATAAACGAATCGTATGCCTATAAATCGCAAACCATGAGGATTTGACCGATTTATATCTATGCTACGGGATGATTCATAATTGAGGATCGATTAACTTTGTGCTATAGAATATTACAACGCTAGCCCCTCGCAACTGGGTGTTTTTGATACTAAGTGGGCTGGCGACGGGTGCATCGTGGCTAGCGTATTTCAAAGCCCTACAAATCGGCAAATCCTATCAAGTAGCACCGATCGATAAACTAAGCGTAGTGCTCGTTGTAATCATCGC
>NZ_CALIMW010000073.1 GCF_938045405.1 uncultured Campylobacter sp.
GGCTTTTATCTGATCACCTGCCTGCAGTGGTTTTCGTATAAGCCCGCGCGCATCATCTTTCACTTCACCAAACCCGCGTGGCACCTCTATTTTTTGATTTTGCCGCTGGCGGCGTATTTTGGTTACGAGATCGCGGCTAGCCTCTGCGCGGCTAAATTTGGCACTGCATTCCTCTATGCCCTATGCGCCGCTAAAATTCTAATCGTCGCGGCCTATGCGCTAGCGCTTTATTTTTGGCAAAGAGGGCTAGATAAAAAGCTCGTCTTTACGCCGCGCGTGAAGCGATTTTTTGCGATTTTGGCACTCTGTGCATTTGGCTTCAGCGCCGTGTTTTATGCCGCAGAAGCTCCGATTTTGCCGATCTTCTTACCGCTTGGCGCCGCTCTTGTGGCGAGCTTTGCTTACGAGCGGGCGCAGGCCGCGAAATTTAAGGCCGCCGCACGCAAAAAACTAGCCCAGATGCCCTCGCTTACGATCATTCAGATCACTGCGAGCTACGGCAAGACGAGCATTAAAAATTTCTTGTATCAAATTTTAAAAAGCGACTTTCGCTGCTACAAGACGCCGCGCTCGGTAAACACGCTAGCAGGGCTCGTGCGCGACGTAAACGAGGCACTACCCGCAGATACGCAGATCTACATCGCCGAAGCAGGCGCCAGGCTAAGCGGCGACATCGCCGAGATCACCGAGTTTTTGGCACCGCAGATCGTCGTCGTGGGCGAGATCGGCGCGCAACACATAGAGTATTTCAAAAGCATCGAAAACATCCGTAAAACCAAGCTCGAAGCGCTCACAAGTGCGCGGCTAAAGCATGCGTTTTTACACAGCTGCACGCAAAAAAACCCGAGCGAGCGCGTCACGATCTATGACGAGGGGCTGGAAATTTGCGGCGCGGATCTGGACGGTATAAAATTTAGTCTTAGCTTGAGCGAAGATGAAAGCGGTGCAAGCTGCGAAAATTCTGTGCCGCGCGCAGAAACATCCGCCGCAGAAGGCGAAGGGCAGGGTGATTTAAGCCTAGATGCAAGCAGTGCGACATGCGCGGAAAAAGACAAAAATTCTAAAAATTACGGCGCCGATTTTAACGATACAAATTCCATATCCTGCGCCGAACGGAGCGAGCAAGAATTTTACGAACAAGCCGCCCGTGCCGTTAGCGACGATAAAATTTGCAGCGACAAAGAGCAGGGTGCGCAAGAGGCTTCAAACGGGCGTAGCGAACAAGGAAAGAGACATGAGTTTTTTGCGCCGATTTTGGGTAAATTTAACGCTGCAAATCTCGCCGCATGTATAAAGATCGCGCGATTTTTGGGGCTTAGCGCTGATAAGATCAAAAGCCGCGTCGCGCACGTTAGCGCCGTCGAGCACCGCCTCGCGCGGCTCGATGCGGGCGGCAAGATCATCATCGACGATAGCTTCAACGGCAATCTAAGCGGCATGCTGCAAAGCTACGAGCTGATGCGAAGCTACGGCGGGCGCAAGGTCATCATCACGCCGGGCATCGTCGAGAGCACGCGCGAGGACAACGAGACGTTAGGCGCCAAGATCGATGAAATTTTCGATCTCGCGATCATCACGGGCGAGCTAAATTCCGAGGTTCTGCAGAGCAAAATTGCTCCCGCAAAGACTATCGTTTTGAAAGACAAGCGCGATTTGCAGCGGGTTTTGAGCGAAAATACGCACAGCGGTGATCTAATTTTGTTTTCAAACGACGCGCCGAGCTTCATTTGAGCGGCTTTGGCGGCACGGCTTGCTTTGCCCTGAGGCATACTGCGCGATTTGACAGGGCGTATTTTTAGGCAAAAGACTTTGAGCGGGTACGACGAGTGACTTGAAGCGGTGCGATCTATCGGGTGATTAGTTTGTGCGTGCGGCGCGATCTGTTTAAATAAAAGTCCTATGCGGCAAAATTTCGGCGCGCCGTTATAAAATCGCAATCTTGCGCGCGATTAAATTTACGATCAAATTTAAAGGAAAGCCATGGATTTACGAGAAAAGATGCTAGGGCAGCTGCGAGCGCTAAGCGAGGAGAAATTCGCGCAATTTTCGCAGCGCCTAATACCCGCGCCGCAGATTTTGGGCGTGCGCACTCCCGCGCTGCGCGCACTTGCTCGCAAAAGTTTCGCCGCTTTGAGCGGGGCGGATGAGGCGCGGCGCGAGCTGCAAAATTACGAGCCCTTTTTTCACGAGGAGTTCGTGCTAAAGGGCTTTTTTATAATGCTTTTAAAGCAGGATGAGATGAAATTTACCCTTGCGAGCAATTTTATCAAAACGATGCCTAATTGGGCGGTTTGCGATATGTTCGCTCCGAAATTCAGAGACGCCGCTTTTGCGGATGCGCTGCTAAAGCAGGCTAAGGGCGGCGCGGACGAGTTTGAGAGGCGATTTTTCTACGTTTATTTTATGCGAAATATGGACGCGATCTCGCCCGAGGAATTTTTTGAAATTTGCGCCGCCGAAAGCGACGGGCGGTACTACGTGCAGATGGGTGCGGCGTGGGCGATAGCCGAGATGTTTATCAAGCAGCGCGAGAGCACTCTTGCGTTTTTGGCGAGCAAGCGGGCGGCTAAATTTATCCAAAACAAGGCGATATCAAAGATTCGCGATAGCTTTCGCGTAAGCAAAGCTGACAAGGAGGCGCTTTTGAAGTATAAAATTTAACCGCGGCGGAAAGTGGCGGAGGTAGTTAGAATTTCAGTTGCGCGCGGGGCTTGTCAGCCAAAATCGCGAGCTTTAAAATGTAAATTTAAGGAGAGAAAATGTTTAGCAAAGAGTTTTTGGAGATTTTGAATTATGAATGCGCCGTGGGTATCGCTACCTGCGCGCAGGGCGAGGCTCATATCAGCAATACGTGGAACAGATATCTCGTCATTAAGGGTGATCGCATCCTCATCCCCGCTGCGGGTATGAAAAAGACGCAAAGCAACGTGGAGGCTAATCCGAACGTCGAGCTTAGCGTCGCAACGAAGGAGCTAGCAGGCAGGTTTGGCGCAGGGCGCGGCTTTGTGGTGAAGGGCACGGCGCGCTTTATAGATAGCGGCGCGGAGTTTGAGGAAACGAAGGCGAAATTTCCGTTTGCTACGAGATTGCTTGAAATCACGGCTAGCAGCGTAAAACAGGTGCTGTAAGCCAAGCGGCGCAGTTTGGGTGGAATTTACGGATGAAATTCCCGATGAAATTCCACCGCGAGCTTTACGATGGAATTTTGCCGTGAAATTTTATCGATGGAATTTTAAAATTAGTAAAATTTTATCGACGAAATTTCGCTTCGCCGTAAAATTTTAAAGCGGGTAAAATTTTAAAGCCTGCAAAATTTCGAAGTTTGCAAGATCCGTAAATCTCGCTCAAATTTTTAGAACTTAAATTTACGTATTGAAAGGAAAAGTATGAAACGATTAGAGGGCAAAACCGCCGTAATCACTGGCGGAAGCGACGGCATAGGGCTTGGCATCGCAAAGTGTTTCGCCGAAGAGGGCGCAAATTTGATCCTGCTCGGCAGAAGCGAGGAGAAATTAAAAATCGCTCAGGAGGCATTGGGCGGTTACGGCGTGAAAATTTACGCGGTAGAGGCGGATTTGGCGCAAAGCAAAACGATAAAAGGGCTTTGCGAGCGCATTTTAGCGCAATCTCCTAAGATAGATATCCTAGTAAATAACGCCGGGTTGGGAAAATTCGTACCGTTTGAGGCGACCGACGAAGCGCTGCTGGACGCTCATCTAAACCTAAACGTCAAAGCGCCCTATCTGCTTACTCAGGGGCTTTTGGGCGCGCTTGCGGCTAGCAAGGGCTGCGTGATCAATATCTCGTCGTATTTTGCGAATCGAATGCTCGTGGGGCGCACCACGACGGCGTATTCGATTACCAAAGGCGCGCTAAATTCTTTCACCAAATCGCTTGCCTTTGAGGTCGGCAAACTCGGCATTCGCGTCAATGCCATAGCGCCCGGAAGCGTGCTGACGCCGCAGTTTGAGCGAAATTTAAGCGCGCTTAGCCCGCAGGGGCGCGAGGCGTTTGAACAGATGGTAAAAAATATCTATCCGCTTGGCAAAATCGGCAGCGCGCAGGACATCGGCGATGCGGCGGTGTTTTTGGCGTCGGATGCGGCGAAATGGGTCAGCGGCGCGATATTTGCGATAGACGGCGGGCTTACGACGAATTAGCCGCAACCGGGCGAAATTTTTGGCGCAGATTTTGAAATATAAAATTTAAGGCAGCGAATTCCGCTTCGAGAAATTTTACTTCGTAGAATTCGCAGAGGCAAATTTGCAATGAAAATTTAGCCACGTAGAATTTTACGGCTACCAATACTGCTCGCGAAATTCCGCCATGGCGAAAGCGCAAAATTCTGCAAGCCGTGCGAATTACAACGTAAATTTTAAAATTTATATTGTAAAATTTTGCGGCGCGCGGTTTGGGCGGAATCTCGCAGCGCAAAATTTTAAGCTGCGGCAAAATGGCGCCTGCGGGGCTAAAATTAAAAAGTGAAGCTAACGGCTGGCTTGAGATAATTAGAAATTAAACAAGATTGGAGAGGGTTTGAGGGTTTTGTTTCTGGCATTTTTGTCGGTGTTTTTGCTCTCTTGCGCGGCGCTATTTAGCTCGTGCGCGGCTCCGCTTGCGCCCGCTGGCAACGCGCTTAGCGTGTATGACATCTACTCCGTAGCGCGCGACCGCCGCAGCGTAAGCGAGGTCGCTAGCGACAAGCTCATCCAAACTAAAATCCAAAGCAAAATTCTATTTACCAAAGGCCTTAGCAGCTGGGATTTGGAGGTCGAGTGCTTCTACGGCGAGGTCTATCTCATCGGACTGCTTGAGAGCGAGGCGATGCGCGAGCCGCTGCTTGCTTTGGCTCGGCAAACCGAAGGCGTGCGGCGCGTGCATACCTATCTGCGCGTCAAAAAGCCCGAATATCCGTGCAATTCGTTTGAAATTTTTACAAATTTAAAGAAAAATCTCTTTTCCGATACCGACGTTTCGGGCACTGCGGTGCGCGTGGCGATTGTGGGCTGCGACGTGGTATTTAGCGGCGTAGTAACGGACATCGAGCACGAAAAGCACGCGATCTGGTACGCGACGCACGCTCCCGGGGTGCAGGACGTGTATTCGTTCCTGCGCGTGGTGAAGGAGTAGGGGCTTTGCGGTTAAATTTGATCGCTTCGGTACGGCAAATTTAACCGCTTGCGGCGGGCTAAATTTAAGGATATGCTCGATTTATTTTAGCTCGTTTGCGGGGCAATCAGCGTGCATAAATTAAAATTTTATCGGCGCGCAAGATAACGTGGAATTTTAAAATTTGGCTCACGAGCGCGAGCATTAAGTAAATTTAAAGCCGCCTCAGACGATAATTTCGCAGATGAAATTTACGCCGCGAGCACTCGCCGAAAAGTAGCGCTCGGTGCCGATAAAAAGCGCGCCCTGTTTAAATAGCGGCTAAATCAAAAGCGCACGCGCAAGCTAAATTTAAAGCACTGCGTTTTTAAAAGCGCTAAATTTAAAGCGAGCCGCCGAGTTAAATTTAAACGTAACGCGCGCATTGTGAGCTAAAATGAGCTAAATTTAAAATCGCGTTGCCGTTATCGGCAAATTTCAGCGACATGACGCGAGAGCTCGCGCTAAAATATACGATCAAAATGCCCCAAAGGGCGCAAAATTCAGTAAATTTAAGGAGAGAAAATGAGCCAAAGCCAAAATTGTACGTACCAAACCGCGTGCGAGCTGCCTAACGTGAGGCTGATCAAGCACCCGCTGATCGAGCATAAGCTCACGATCCTGCGCGATCGGGATACCGATCCGTTTCAGTTTCGCATGCTCGTCGATGAGATCAGCTACCTGATGATGTTTGAGGCGACGCGCGATCTGGCGCTGCGCGAGGTGAGCGTGCATACGCCCGTGGCGCAAACCAGCGCGTATAAGCTCGCCACAAAGATCATGATCTGCCCGATTTTGCGCGCCGCGCTGGGGATGCTAGATAGCGTTTTCAAGCTCATACCGGATGCCAGCGTGGGATTTTTGGGCTTTCAGCGCGACGAAAAGACCGCGCAGGCGGAGTTTTTTTACGCCAAACTGCCCGCCGACGCCGCGGAGCGCACCGCAATCATCATCGATCCGATGTTTGCGACCGGCGGCACGGCGATCGATGCGGTGAAATTTCTGCTGAAAAACGGCGTTAAAAAGATCAAATTTATCTCCATCATCGCAGCGCCCGAGGGGCTTCATAGATTTAGCGAGATCTACCCGCAGGTCGAGGTTTTTACCGCGGCGATCGACGAGAGACTAAACGAGCAAAAATATATCGTGCCGGGTCTTGGAGACGCGGGAGATAGGGTGTTTAATACGCTGTGAGTTTACGCGGCGAAGGGCTTTGCGCCGCGTTAAATTTGCGCGGACAGTATTTTATGCGGCGATAAAATTGATCGGCAACAAACTTTACCGGCAATGGAATTTTACGCGACGCGAAATCTATTTAACAAATATGTGGGTTGCCACGGCGCAGAATTCCGCCGCGGCAATAAATTCGGTAGGGCACGTACTTTTTACGGCGCGCGCAATACGTAGTGAAATTTAAAATTTTGCGGCGCCGTAAATTTGGTGCGTCCGTAAATTTTAACTCGTCGTAGAATTTGCGGCATTTTTGGAATTTATCAAATAAATTTTAGCTCCGCGATGTATAAAACACGTAAATTTCAAAGTAAGAGAAAGATGAAATAGGGCGGCGGAATTTTATTGCCGTCGAATTCTTCTGCAAAATTCTAGCCGTGCGAGATTTCACGGAGAATTTACCGCATCAAAACTCTACGGCAGAGCGGGAGCTAAATTTTAAAATTTGGCTCGCATTTGCGGCGTAAAATTTTGCAACCGCCCGCGCCGCAAATATCACCATTTTAAACCGCCTTTGATTGCACTGCCACATAGCTCGCGCACAGCTCGCAAAAAAATCCAAGCAGTCACGCTTCTCATAGCAGCTTAAAACCCAGCCGCTACCTCCAGAATTTATCGAGCCGCAAAATAGCAAGTTTAAAGCCGCCATATTTTGCGATCAAGAGCGATTTTACGCTTGTGAGCCGTGGAAATTTTGCGCCGCTATGTCGTTTTAAGCGCGATTCCGCCCTACTGCCGCCCAGTGCGAGCGCGACGAGCGCAAAATCTTACAACTCGCAGTGAGCTATCGGTAAAATTTCAAGTAAGGGCAAAATTTCGCCGCTATAAATTAAAATCGTCCTTAGGCTTGGGAGAAATTCTAAAATAGCGGATGGGGGTAAAATTTTATCGCTAGACCGTATGTCGGGCTTGAATTTAGGCAAAATGTCGATAAATTTTGGCTCGCAAAAGAAGCTACCGCTTCGCAATTCTAACTACGTAAAATCGCGCTCGTATTGGTGCCGTAGCGCCCGCACTGCAAAAATTTACAAAAATCGCGTGGCAAAATTCTTACCATAATAATTCGTCAAAAAAGCAGAACCGCGCACCAGACGTACGCGAGGAGTAAAATTCTTACCCAAACGATCCACGCCGCGCTAAAATGAAATTTAAAATTTAGCGAGCAAAATTTCGCTTACTTCACCAGCCCCGCTTCCCTTAAAAAGCAACTCGGCTCGTAATTAATCTTTCTGATCTTATCAAATTTCGCGTAGCTTAGCACCAGCTCGTCGCGCGCTCTAGTAACCGCCACGTAAAATAGCCGCCGCTCCTCCTCCAGGCTGCCGCCCATCGCCATTAGCTTGAGGTTCGGGAAGCGGTTTTGCGCCAGATCGATGAGATAGACGCTGCAAAACTCAAGCCCCTTGCTTGCGTGCACGCTGAGCAGATTTACCCCCTCGCCCTCGCTCATCTCCTTTGCGCCCAGAGTTATGAAATTATAAAAGCTCTGCGGATCCGCGTATTTGACGGCGATCTGCTCTAAAATTCCGCATTTATCGTAAATGCGTGAGATCTCGTCCTTTTTGCGCTCATCGTCTATCTTGCCGTTTTTTAGCGTCGCGCGCTTCGTCGCGATGAAATCCGCCACGAGCGCGAAAAGGCGCGAGTTTTTGATCTGCGAGATCAGCGTAGCGGACCTCGTAGCTGAGCCGCTTTTTTTAAAAATTTTATAAATTTCGTGCAAAAATACGGCGCCGCCCTCGGTAATTTTATTGTGTTTTAGCACCGGATGCGAGCGAAAAAACTCGTCAAATTCCAAAGCTTCAAAGCGCGATACCGAGCCGATAATATCGACATCGTCAAAAAGTCCGAGCTGGTAGTTTTTCCTCTTTTTTTCAAAAATTTTAACGCTCTCGTCGGGACGCAAAAGCCCTGCGTGAATGCTTCCGTGCCCAAGCGCGATCAGCGCGTCGAAAAGCTCCTTACTTAGCGCGCTGCCGACGCCTCTTGCGTATTCGCACGTACTCATAAAGGCCATCATATCTTTGGGGTTTATTATCATCGCGAAAATGTCCGTAAAGGCCTTGATTTCGCGGCTTTCAAAAAAGCTCACGCCGCCTTTTCGCTTCGCGCCGATACCGAGCTCCTTAAGCGCTACTTCGACGCCGTCGGCGCTGGAGTTGTTGCGAAAGATGACGGCGATCTTTTCGCGCAGGGTGCTGCTTTGCGCGATCTGTGCGGCTACGTGGGCGTATTGCGCCGCCGTATCGTCGTAAACATGCAGCCTAGGCGCGCTAAATTTTCCCTCGCGGCCCACGATCAGCTTCTTTTCGTAAAGGCGCGGATTGTTCGCGATGACGCGGTTTGCAAGCGCCAAAATCGCCGAGCTTGAGCGATAGTTGATATTTAGCGCGTAAATTTTAGCGTCCGCAAAGCGCTTGCCGAAGCTGCCGATGATGTCGATGTTTGCGCCGTTAAAGGCATAAATGCTCTGATCAAAATCGCCGACGCAAAAAAGGCTTTTCGTCGCGAAGGCATCGATGAGGCTTCCTTGCAGCGAGTTCGTGTCCTGATACTCGTCCACTAAAATTTCATCAAACCGCAGCGGCGCGCCCTTTCGCAGCTCATGGCGCATTTTTAGCAAAACGTCGTTGAAATCGGCGTAGTTAAATTTCGCCTTTTCCTCTTCGAACTCGCGCAAAATATCTGCGTAAATTTCGGCAAATTCCGCCTGATCCTCGTAGTTTTTGCTAAACCACGTCTCAAAATCCGCGCTCATCTCCTTGTTTTGATACAGCGAATACACGTCGTACAGATACGCCCCGCCGTAGGGGCGCACGTCACTTACGTGATAAAATTTGCGCCTTTCTACGAGGCTTTTTAGCAGGGTTTTTAGCTCGGCGGGCTGCTTTAAAATCACGCCTTTACCGAGCTCGCGAAGTAGAGCGTAGGATACGGCGTGGAAGGTGCCCGCGACGATTGCAGAGGTAATTTTTTTATCAAAATGCCGCTGCAGCCTCGCTATCATCTCGCTCGCGGCCTTGTTCGTAAAAGTAAGAAGCAAAATTTTTCTAGGGCTCGTGCCGAGATTTAGCAGATGAGCGATGCGCGCGACGATGGTGCTGGTTTTGCCCGTGCCTGCGCTTGCGATTATCAGATTATGTCCCGCAGGAGCGGTCGCTGCGGCGTATTGTTCGGTGTTTAGCTTAGCTAGAGCGTCCAAGATTATTCCTTTGCAAAAAGGCGCCATTATAGCCTAAAATCATTAAAATTCTTTGATATAATTGCGCGATGAAATTTCTAAAATTTACGTTAAAAATCGCGCTATTTTGCGCATTTGCATTTGCTCTGTTTTTGATCCTAGACGCGCTTTATCCGCTAAATTTGGATATGCTAAACAAGCAGAAAAGTAGAATTTTATATGACCGAAACGGCGAAATTTTAAATATGCAGATCAGCGACGATCAAATTTGGCGCTTTTACGCGAGCGCGGACGAGATACCGCCGCGGCTGAAACAAAGCGCAATCTACTTCGAGGATCGATATTTTTACTACCATTTCGGCGTCAATCCCGCCTCGATCCTGCGCGCGGCTACGTATAATTTTACACAAAATTTTACTAAAAAAAGCGAGGGCAACGTCGAGCGCGTCGGAGCCTCGACGATTACGATGCAGGTTGCGCGTATGATGCGCCCAAAACAGCGCAGCTACAAGAACAAAATCATCGAAATTTTCAACGCCTTTCAGCTGGAGTGGCACTTCAGCAAGGATGAAATTTTAGGAATGTATTTCAACCTCGCCCCATACGGCGGCAACATCGAGGGGGTCAAAACCGCGGCGTATTTTTACTTCAAAAAGGATCTACGCGAGCTTAGCAACGCTCAAATCGCACTTCTTAGCGTGATACCGAAAAACCCGAACAAAAACCGCCTAGACCGCAGATCAAACATCAACGCGCTTAAAAACCGCCTAATTTCGCAG
>NZ_CALIMW010000074.1 GCF_938045405.1 uncultured Campylobacter sp.
AATTTCTCTCGCCATCTATCGCGTTCGTATCGTCTCCCGCTAAATTACCGCCGCCACTCGTCGTGTTTGCTTCGTTATCTTTAAAACTTGGAGCTTCGCAACGATCTACACCTAAGCGCTCGAAATAATATCTCTCTCGCTCACCTAAGTTTTCCACTCCCCTTTCGCATACACGCTTGATATACGCCTTGCTAGGGTATCTAAGCCGATTGAGCGCCAATTCACTACCCGCGTCTGCGCGCTTTATCAGCTTAGCGATGCAGGCATCATCCTCTTCACTATTTGCGATATAATCCCATATGCCACAGTATCTATCACCGCTCAGCGCCGTAATCAAAAAATAAACCCAAAGCAGGATTATGGCGATCGATATGCTTCCTTTTACTTCTAAAGATCTCTTTTTTACCATGTTTTTCCTTGAGTAATAAATTTTAACTCATTTTTTCACAAATTTGACCAACGACATAAAATTTACAATATTGTCCTCAAGGCTAATCTTATCGCTCAGCATTTTGTTCTTCCGTAGAATTTCCTTCGCGCTTCGTTTTGTCCGCCTTGTTGCCCGTAGTATCGGATTCGCCGTTGTTTGCTTCGGCGCGCGTTAAATTACCGCCGCTGCTCGTCGTGTTTGCTTCGCCGTCTTTTGATTTGGGCGTTTTAAAGCCCCAAATCTCGCATCGATCCCCGCTAAAGCCTTGGAAATAATATCTCTCGCGTTCGCTCAAGTTTTCTACCCCCTTTTCGCATGTGCGCTTGATATATGCCTTACTAGGGTATCTAAGCCGACTGAGCGCCAATTCACTACCCGCGTCCGCTCGCTTTATCAGCTTAGCAATGCAAGCATCATCCTCTTCGCCCTTATTTAAAAAAGATTCCCAAATGTTACAATACGCACCACTGTTGTTTATATATAGGGCGCACAGAATAACAACTCCTACGATTAACAAAAAAATTTGACTTTTACTAGCTTTCAATTTCGCTTTATCGCCCGGCATCTAATCCTCCCGTAGAATTTATATCGCGTTTGATCACGCCTGTTGCATTGTGGATTGTATCCATACCTTTGCGCGTTAAATTTCCCTCGCCGTTCGTTGCGTTCGCTTCGCCGCTCGTCGTACCTGCCTCGCCGCCTTGTGACTTGGGCGTTTTAAAGCCCCAAGCTTCGCAGCGATTTTGGATGTAGAGCTCAAAATAATATCTTTCGCGCTCACCCAAGCTTTCCACTTCCTTTTTGCATGTGCGCTTGATATACGCCTCGTGCGGATATCTTAGCCGATTTGCCGCATATATATTACCCGCGTCCGCTCGCTTTATCAGCTTGGCGATGCAAGCGTCATCTTCCTCATCATGCCTGCCTGAAAAAAATTCTCTCGCGCTACAATACCCGCCGCTACCGCTTATAAACGCGGCATAAATGATAAGAAGCGCCACAGCTAGCACAAAAACATGACTTTTACCGATTTTCAAGCTCGCCTCCTTCGCGATTAAATTTTGATTTTTTCCGCAGATTTACGATCTGCGGGCGGATCGTAAACTCGCTCACGTTGGACTTCGTGCGCAGAATTTGTAGCACAAAATTTGCAATCTCCCACGCATCCACGAAGCTTGCTTCATCATCTGCAGGCTCGAAACTCAAATCCTCGTAAAATGGCGTTTTGGTGATGTCAGGGTTGATGCAGCTTACTCTGATCTGCTTGCGCGCCTCCTCGAAAAGACAGAGCAGAAACGCCCGCAGCCCCGCCTTGCTCGCGCTATAAACCGCGCTAAAGCGGCTCGCTCGCAGCGCCTCGATCGAGCTAATGCCGATGATATGGGCGCGGTTGCGCTTTAAATTCGGCAAAAGCGCGCGCGCGATGATGATGTTTGCGGCAAGATTTACGTTTAAAATTTTTAAAATTTCACTCTCGCTCATCGCCTCAAGCGGCGCAAATTTCGCCGTGCCCGCGCACAAAATCAGCGCGTCAATCTCACACGCCGCAGTCAGCGCGCGGCACTCCTTCGCTAGCGCGTCCGTATCCTCAAAGCGCGAGCTTAGCGTTAAAATTTCATAGCCGTTTTGTCGCAAAAGCTCCGCAACCGCGCTGCCGATACCGCCGCTTGCGCCCGTGATCAATGCTTTCATCTTTTCTCCTTTAAATTTTTATGCCGCTTCGACGCGTTAAGCTTAGCGCGCCGAGTAAATTTTACTGCGCTAAATTTTCTTTGTTCATTGTGCTCGCCGCTAAATTTACGCGGATTATTTAAACCGCGCCGCGACTTTGTCGGGTAAAATTTTAAATTTAGCCCGCGGACGTTTTGCTGTGCGAGCGTTTTGTAAAATTTCATCGCCGCTCGCTGTGCCCGCCCCGCACGATTTATAAAGCCGGGTGTGGCGCTAAATTTTAACCGCTCGCTCGCTGCAAATTTCGCGCTGTATCCTCGGCACCGCATGCGAGCCGGTATAGACCGCGACGTCTGCGGTAAACAGCGCGTCTAGCGCTGCCGTATCTTTGCGAAATACGCCGCCTTCATCGCCTCCTCAAACGCGTCGTTGCTTTCGTACTCGTGCCCCAAAACCTCGCGCCACAGGCTCGCATCCTCCATGCAGAGGTAGAAAAACACCCGCTCGCGCCACGGCGAAAGCGCGTTCGCGGCAAATTTAAAAAGCTCGCGCTTGATCTGCAGCGGATAAGACAGCTTGCCGTTCGCGTCCGCAAGGGGCATCTGCAAAATTTTGCTCCGCAGCCCGCGCGAGCGCAGCTTTTTGACGACGGGCTTGATGAAGGTAAGCGTGCCGAGCGAAACCATTGCAACATCGTTTGGATCGAAGCGGCGCAGCAGCCGCTCAAAAAGCGCGCCGTAATCGCTTTGCCACCCTTCATACCAAACCATCGGGTGGAGGTGAAAGCCCACCAAAATGCCGCGCGCCGCGAGCGCTTCGGCTGCCGCCAGCCGCGCATCCAGGCTCGCGCTTAGATGCTCCTCGTTCGCTATGATCGCGGGGGTATTGAGCGAGAAAGTGACGATGAGGTTGCGCGGGATCTCGCGCTGCAGGAAAAAACGGATATTGTTCGACTTACTTTTAAGCTCCAAAATCACGTTTTCATGCCGCGCCGCAAAATCGCATAATGCGCTTAAAATGCCGAAGCGATCGCCCCACATGAGCGAGTCGGAGCTCTGACCCGTGCCGATGTGGTAGCTGCGCGCGGGATCGAGCCGCAGGCGCGCTAAATTTGCCGCGAAATTCTCGTCAAAGCCGATTTTCCCGTGCTTGTAAAAGGAGCCGATCGCGCAATAGGAGCAGTCAAAGCCGCACGAATTGACTGCATCAAGCGTCAGCAGATTGCAGCAGCGCGTGTTTTCGCTCGCCACCGGACAGCGCCCCAAAGCGATGCGATCTGCGCGAAAAGATGAAATTTCAAATTTTTTCGGCGCGTAATCGCTTGTGAAGCCCGCGTACGAGTGCGGGCGCGACTTAAGCTCTAGCCAGGCTTCGCGCACGAAATTAAAAATTTGCTCGCCGCTTGGAACTTTCCCTGCTTTATTAAATTTGGCTTTATTAAAATTTAGCCCGCACTGCCCGTCCGCAAGCAGCTCATAAACGGGGGTCTCGTCCCACGCCTCAAAATCGCTCGCAAACTCCGCTAGCTGCTTTTTTTGCTGAAATGAAAAGTGAAATTTCTCAAATAGCGCGCCCAAAAACGCGCTTGATCGCTCGCCCAGATTCACGCCAAACTGCGCTCCTAGCTCCTTTTTTGCCTCCGTCATCTTGCTCCGCTTCGTTTAAATTTTGCAAATTATACTTAAATTTCGCGCGCCGTCACTGAAAATCGTCGAAATTTCAGATCGCGCCGCAGAATAGTCGCTCGAAATAGAAGGCGTAAGCTAGCGTAATAGCGACGTTTAGGATCAAAATTCCGCCGAGTATGAGCTTTTGCGGGATTTTTTTGACGCCCGTTCGGTAGTAATACGGCAGGGTGCAGAAAAACGCGGGCAGCACGAGCAGAACGATGCCTAGCGGTATGCCCGCACCGCCCACGCCTATCTCCGCACTGCGCACGAACTGCGCCATGGCGGGAAATTTATGAACGGCGAATATGGCCGCTGCAAAAAGTAGCTGCACGCAGACGCAGTAAAATAGGTAACGCGCGCCTATTAGGGTATCTTTTAGCCATAGCCCGATACAGAAAAATACTAGCAAAAGAGCTAAAAAGACCAACAAGGGCGGATCCGCGAACATATCCGCCACGGCATACGCGCAAGCCGCGACGCACGCGCATGCCAAGAGGGCGAAATACAGATAAGAGCCTTTTATTTTCATCGTTTCTCCTGCGCCTCCGCAATACCTTTGAATTCCGCGACATATTCGGCATATGAAGCCGAAATTTATCTCTCGACTCGGTTTTTTGCGCACGCATCCATAGTTAAATTTTGTCCTTTATCGCGGCGCGGATTTGCGGCAGGCGCGCCTTTACTAGCTCGTAGACGAAGCTTTTGCTAAGTCGCTCGCCGCGCAGATGATCGCTTACGATCTTCATCATCGCCCGCGGCACGCCCGCTCGCTCGCAAGTGCTCACGAAAAGCGCGCTCTCCATATCGTAAAGCCTGATACCGTGATTTGCGCACCCGCAGGTAACATCTTTTGCCGTGCACGGCGTATTTAGTGTTGCTCGTGCTGCGGTATTCGTCGCAGCGCAGCGCCCACCTACCGCGATTTGTGAGGGTTTTACGCTCGCTAAATTTTGCGCCTCGACCTGCGTCGCGCTTTGTGCCGCAGTCTGAGACGCGCCTCGCGTGAAATTTTTTGTATTTGCTGCACCGCTCATCCCTTGCGTTGGGGCTTGTGCGTTTGTATCGCCGCACGCCTCGATTTCTGCGATACTTGCCTCATCGGTCCGCTCTGCTGAGTTTAAAATTTTAGGCTCGCTTACGCAGATTAAATTTGCCCGCAGCTTGCCGTCCAAACTCGCGCCGCAAAATTCCCGCTCGCAAACGTTTTGAAATTTTAGAGCCTGCTCGTTGTGTTCCCCAACCTGCGAGCCGTAAAGCTCCGATCTGCTCTCGCCGCAAAATTCCCGCGCTGCCGTGCCGTCAAAATAAAATGCCTCGCCGATTTGCACATTTGTATCCTCGCAGCCGCAGACGCCTATGTTTAGTGCAAAGTCCACGCGCAGCGAAAGTAAAATTTCACCGAAGCGCTCTGAATTCCGTGCGGAATCAAAATTTAAAATTTCAAAATTTTCAGTCATATTTCGCGCAGAGCCGGTCTCTGCGCCGCCGCAGCGCGCGCCCGCGTCCAAACGATGCTCAAATTTTGGATCCGCGCCGCGTTGGTTCTCGCGAAGCTCGCGTCCGAATTCCGCGTCTGTATCGGCACGGCGAATAAATTCCGCGCCGGATTCGCTCTTAAATTCTATTTCTATGTCGCCTGCAGCGCCCGCTTTAAATTTAGCCCCAAACCTCACGCCGCAGATATATAAAAGCATCTGCTCGCCTGCGAACAGATCGCCGCCGCGCGTAAGTTTAAAACTCTCGATTATCGCTTGGGCTTCGCAGCGCAAAGCCGTGCAGATTAGTATCATCGCCGCCCCTTCCAAAAGCGCAATTTTAACAATTTGAGCTATAATGTAAGATTAATTTGCACAAAAGGGCGAAAATGAACGATCTCATCACCATCACGGGCGCGCGTGAACACAATCTGAAAAATATAAATTTGCAAATTCCAAAGGACAAACTCGTCGTTTTTACAGGTCTTAGCGGCAGCGGCAAGAGTACGCTGGCGTTTGATACGCTATATGCCGAGGGGCAGCGCAGATACGTCGAGAGCCTAAGCAGCTACGCGAGGCAGTTTTTAGACCGCGTAGGCAAGCCCGACGTCGATAAGATCGACGGTCTGACGCCTGCGATCGCGATCGATCAAAAAACGACGTCGAAAAACCCGCGCTCGACGGTGGGCACGATTACCGAAATTTATGACTATCTGCGCCTCTTATATGCGCGCGTGGGGGTGCAGCACTGCCACAAATGCGGCAAACCGATCTCAAAGATGAGCTCCAGCGACATCATCGCCGAGATTATGAAGCTGCCGCGCGGCGCGAAGGTGATCTTGGGCGCGCCCTTGGTGCGCGAGAAAAAGGGCAGCTTCGCCGATATGTTGCAAAGCTTGCGCGAGCAGGGCTATGTGCGCGCTCAGATCGACGGCGTGCTGGTGCGGCTGGACGAGGAGATCGAGCTGAGCAAGACGAAAAAGCACTCGATCAAGGTCATCATCGACCGCACGATCATCGATGAGGAAAATTCCATCCGTATTGCAAGCGACGTCGAAAAGGCGCTCAAGCTCAGCTTCGGCGAGCTTGAGGTGGAGATCGCAAACGCCGCCGAGCTGGGGCTCGCGCAGAGCCTGATCCACTACAGCGAGCATATGGCGTGCTTTGATTGTAAAATTTCATTCAAGCCGCTCGAGCCGCTCGCGTTTAGCTTCAACTCTCCAAAGGGCGCGTGCGAGAGCTGCGACGGGCTAGGGATAAAATTTAGTCTTGATCTGGGCAAGATCATCAACGAAAACGCCTCGATCGAGGGCGGCGCGATCAAGGTGATGTCGGGCTTTAACAAAAGCTATTATTATAAATTTCTACTCGGATTTTGCGAAGCAAACGGCATAAACGTCAAAATCCCGTATGCAAATTTAAGTGAGGAGCAAAAAAAGCTGATCCTCTACGGCAGCGTCAAAGAGATCGATTTTTACTGGAAAAAGCATAAGCTCGTGCGAAAATTTGAGGGCGCGATCAAGTACGCCTACGATCTGCTCAAAAACGAAAGCGATCTGGACGATTATATGAGCGAAAAAATTTGCCCCGACTGCGGCGGACTGCGCCTGCACCCCGAAAGCCTCGCCGTAAAGGTCGCAGATAAGGGCATCGGCGACGTGATAAATATGAGTATCGCAGACTGCGTGGAGTTTTTCAGCGACGAGAAGCGGTTTTCAAATTTAAGCGAAAAGGACGCGCAGATCGCAGCGCCGATCCTAAAAGAGATTAACGAGAGGCTGTTTTTCTTAAAGGACGTGGGACTTGGATACCTCACGCTGGGGCGCGATGCGCGCACCATTAGCGGCGGCGAGGCGCAGCGTATCCGTATCGCAAGCCAGATCGGCTCTGGTCTTAGCGGCGTGATGTACGTGCTAGATGAGCCTAGCATCGGGCTTCACGAGCGTGATACGCAAAAGCTCATCAAGACGCTACGAAGCTTACAAGAAAAGGGAAATTCCGTAATCGTCGTCGAGCACGATAAAAAGACGATCGAGGCGGCGGACTTCGTCGTAGATATCGGCCCGGGGGCGGGCAATCTAGGCGGCGAGGTCGTATTTGCTGGGGATGTGGCGCATCTGCTTAAAAGTAATACGCAAACCGCGCTGTATCTGAATAACCAAAAGGAGATAAACTACCAAAAGCACCGCAAGCAGGAGCTTTGGCTAAGTATCAAAAACGTAAATATCAATAATATCCACGGCCTTTGCGCGAAATTTCCGCTGCGAAATTTAGTCGGCATCACGGGCGTTAGCGGCAGCGGCAAGAGCTCCTTGGTGCTACAAACCATACTGCCTACCGCGCTTGAGGAGCTAAATCGCGCTAGAAAGGTGCACGCGGTAAAGGACGCTAAAATTTCGGGGCTTGAGAGCCTGGATAAAGTGATCTATCTGGATCAAACCCCGATCGGACGCACCCCGCGCAGCAATCCCGCGACCTACACGGGGGTGATGGACGAGATCCGCGCGCTTTTTGCCGCGACGAAGGAAGCGCAGCTGCGCGGATACAAGATCGGCCGCTTCAGCTTCAACGTCAAAGGCGGGCGCTGCGAAAAATGCGCGGGCGAGGGCGAGATCACGATCGAGATGCACTTCCTCCCCGATATCAGCGTCGTCTGCGACGTCTGCCACGGCACGAGATACAATGCGCAGACGCTTGAAATTTTATACAAAAACAAAAGCATAGCCGACGTTTTGGCGATGAGTATCGACGAGGCGCTCGAGTTTTTCAAAGCCGTGCCTAAAATTTATCAAAAGCTAAAGACGCTCGCGGACGTCGGGCTCGGCTACGTTTCGCTAGGCCAGCCCGCCACGACGCTTAGCGGCGGCGAGGCACAGCGCGTCAAGCTCGCCAAGGAGCTAAGTCGCACCGACACGGGTAACACGCTATATATCCTGGACGAGCCCACGACGGGGCTGCATTTTGCAGACGTAGATCGCCTGGTAGCGGTGTTGCATCATTTGGTCGATCTGGGAAATTCCGTCTTTGTGATCGAGCACAATTTGGACGTCATCAAAAACTGCGATTACATCATCGATATGGGGCCCGAAGGCGGCGAGGGCGGCGGACAGATCGTTGCTTGTGGCACCCCAGAAAAGCTTGCGAAGGATTTTAAAAAGACGGGTAGCTACACGGGGGAATTTTTGGCACAGGAGCTAGCGGCGATGAAGAGCGCGAGGAAAAATAAACGGGGCTAAAACGCCTTATCAGGGGGCAAGAATGGATCAAAGTAGGTTTGAGGAATTAAAAAAGCTACTACAAAAGCGACATCAAGAGCCGAAGCGGGGCTTGAAACAAAATTCTAACGGCGAAAATTCTGGAACATCGAATTTTGGAGTCTCGAATTTCAAAGCTCAAAATTCCGAAATCTCGAATTCCGAAGTCTCAAATTTTGAAGCTTCTAATTCTGAATTCCTGAATTTTGAACCTCCGAATTCCGAAATCTTGAATTCTGAACCTCTGAATTTCGAATCTCTGAATTCTAAAGCTCCGAATTCCGCTACTGACGCTTTAAATTTAGAAGCCGAAGCGGATCAGAATTCTGCCTATGAAAACAACGCAGAGCCGCAAAATTTTATCTTGGATGATAGCGACTCTTTGCAGCAAAATTCCAAAGCCAGAGATTACGACAAAAATCCGCTAATCATCAAAGATCATACTTATTATGACTATATGAAATACTCTATAGTTCCTACTATGGTAGGCTTGTTAGTAGCGCTTACATTTGCCACTATCGTAAATTCCATAAACATTAAAATGTTTCGCCTCCTTCCTTTGGTCTTGGTAATATTCGTAACAAATTTTATGAATAGAGACGGCGTATACTTCGTGTTTTATAACGATAAAATTTTATATTACAATAAAAATAAGATTCGTAAAACGTTCGAGATAAATACAATCGGCGCTATGGCTTTAAGCTTTGACTGGAGATGGAGCTGGAAGCAAAAAATACCTATTTATATAAAGGTCTTTCTTGTTCTTTGGTTTTTGCTCGGCTGCTATACGACGGGAGAGCCGATCAATGGCGTGGCGATAATTTTTACTTTTTGCTTTTCCATTTTAACTACCAAAGCCTATATGCATCTGCTTAGCGGTAGCCTCGGCTTTTTCGGTCTTCACGATCAGCTTGTGCTTTATAAGGAAAACGCTGAGGTCGAGATACTAAATATCTTGATGGCGAATAAAGAGGAGTATCTGCAGCTGAGAGATTATTTTATGCAAACGATGCAAAAAGATATAAACAATCTTCAGCGCACGATGTCGATCTTTAATGAAAAGATAGAATTTAGAAAGTTTAAATTTTAAAAAGCGTATGTTATGGAGCAAATTGAAAAGGCAAGGAAAATTTTAGCCATTGCGGTTAGATAATAGAATTTCACCCAACAAATTCCATCCCGCGATACGGCGGAATGGAATTTTAAAATTTAAATTTAAAAGCACTAGCCGTTATATCCTAAGCGGCGCATATTTGCGCACGCGTCCTTGTAGCCGTAATAGCACGAGATGC
>NZ_CALIMW010000075.1 GCF_938045405.1 uncultured Campylobacter sp.
CACCGCCGCCTGATCGCCGCTAAATTTAGCATAAAGCTCGCGCCCTGCTGCAAAATTTTAAAATTTACTCCACTGCTTTAAATTTGGCCGCTGTAAAATTTTAAATTTCGTCCTTGCCGCGCCGTAGTTCGTTTAATGCGGGCAAATCTTTAGCGCCTCTTTCAGCCGCCCTAGCCCGTCTTTTAACAGCGCCCTAGAGGTCGCGATATTTAGGCGCAAAAATTTCTCGCCGCCCTTGCCGTATTGCGCGCCGCAGGAGAGATACAGCCCCGTTTTTTCGCGGATGAAGCGCGCAAGCTCCGCGCTATCCTGCGTGTAAGCGCCCGCATCAAGCCACATCAGATAGGTCGCGTCTTGCGGCACGACGCGCACCTGTGGAAGCTCGCGGGCGATAAATTCCGCCGCGAATTTGCGATTTTCGCTGAGGTATTCGCGTAGCGCGTCCAGCCACGGCGCACCCTTCGTAAATGCGGCGATCGCTCCTTGGACGCCAAAAAAATTCGGCTCGGCGATGTCGTCGGAATTTAGCGCCTTTGAAATTTTATGACGCAAGCGCTTATCTGCGGCAAAGACCGCCGCGCTTTGCAGCCCTGCGATGTTAAACGCCTTCGTGGGCGCGATTATGCTAGCCGAAATTCTCTCGCAGCTCTTGCTTGCCGCAGCAAATGGCGTGTAACGCACGCCCGGCTCGGTCAGATCGCAATGCACCTCATCGCTAAGCACCGTCACGCCGTGCTTCTCGCACAGCTCGCCAATGCGGGCAAGATCGTCTCTGCTAAAGGTGCGGCCGACCGGATTGTGCGGGTTGCAAAGGATAAAAAGCGTCGTCTGCGGATCGGCGAGCTTAGCCTCCAAATCTTCCCAATCGATGCTATAATCGCCGTTAGCGTAGGCAAGCTCGTTTTCTATCGGCACGCGGGCGGCGTTTTTGATGCAGTAGTAAAAGCAGTTATAAACGGGGCTCATCAGTAGCACATTTTCGGCGGGCGAGGTGAGCTTGCGGATGATCGAATCGATCGCAGGCAGCGTGCCGCCGGCATAGATCAGCCACTCCTTTTGGATTTCATAATCGTGGCGCGCGAGCCACCAGCCTTGATACGCGCTGCGCCACTCATCATCGATAATCGAATAGCCCAAAACCCGCTCATTTAGCCGCTTTTGCAGAGCCTCGATGATCTCGGGCGCTACGGCAAAGTCCATATCCGCGACCCACATCGGAAGCTCATTCTCGCCTACGTCCCATTTAAGCGACTTCGTGCCGCGGCGGTTTGGCAGAGTGTCGAAGTCGTATTTCTCCTTGCCACTTATAAAATCAAAAAGTCCCATCTTACGCCCTTAATTCAGTAATGATTTCAGTTTTAGACGCGTCCGTTGCGCCATCTAGGATCAGCTCGCCGATGCTTGCCGCGCGGATTAGCCCGCTGCTCGGATTTTTGACGCTATCGATTGCGCCTTTTATCTCGGCATGCACATCGCTGTATTCAAACGCCAGCGTCGTATTTATCAGCTCGCAGTCTTGCAAGCGCAGGTTTTGCATATAGCAAAAGCCCTGCAGGCTCTCGATCTTGCAATTTTTAAGCGTTACGTTTTTGGAATTCCACCCAAAGTACTCGCCCGCGATGAAGCAGTCCTCGATGAGGATATTTTCGCAGTTCCAAAACGCGTCCTTGGAGAGGAGCTTGGAGTTTTTGATCGTTACGTTTCTGCAGCCGTCAAAGCAGTAATCTCCGAAGAGCGATAGATTTTCGATGCTTAAGCCTTCGCAATCAAGCCCGAAATACGCGCCCTTTGCGGTGACGTTTTTTAGCGTGACGTCGCTGCAGTGCCACAAGGTCTCCTGCGCGTCGTGGAATTCTACGTTTTGCAGCGCGGCGTCTTTTACGCGGCGAAGCCCTTTAGGCGCGCCGTAGAGGCAGTTTTTTAGCACTACGCCGCGGCTATACCAGATCCCTGCGCGCGCGATCTCGTCGAAGAAGCAGTCCTGCGCGCGGATATTTTCGGCATACCAAAACGGATATTTCCACTCAAATTTACAGTTTTGCGCGACGATATTTGCGCTGTGTTTTAGCGGCGACTCGCCCTCGCCGAAGACGGAATTTTCGATCCGTAGATCCTTCGCGCCGAACAACGCGCGTTCGCCGCTAAAGTGCTTTTGCCTCAATGTCTGCATGACTTTCCTTAGATTTTAAAATTTACTTCAGATTATACAAGGAATTTCAAAATTCCGCGTAGATTGAGCAGATAAAATGCGAGCGAATTTTAAAAATTTTAAAATTTCGAGGCAGGAAAATTAGGCGAGCGGACAGATACAGGGCGCGTGCGACGAATGCGCGAAAATCACCGCACGCTTATAATGACGCGTTTGCAAGCGCCCATGAAGTGCGCCCAGGTCGCTACGACGAGCCGCGCAAGCACTCTATCCGCTCGCGACGGGCGTCGCTCGAAAGATACATAAAATTTATCGCAAGCGGCGCTTTAAAATTTATAAAATTTTCTCCGAGCAGCATGTAAATTTTAGCAGACGTCTCAAAGAAGCGTAAATTTTACCCCGCGCATAAACGGGATGCGTCTAATGCTCGTGATGATGCAAGTGCGTGTCTTCGCCGCGGTCTCGATCTGTAGCGCGCTTTCGCAGATCAAAATACACAAAAAGCCCGCTAGGCTCGCCATCCTCGTAAATTTCAAGTTTGTAGCGCATTACGGCGTGCGTGCATACTGCAACGTCAAGCGTCGCTTCATAGCCGTCTGCACTGCGCTTTAGCGGGAATTCCGCATTGCCCATATTCATACTCACGCCCGAAATTTTAACGCTCGGATTTTTCAGCTCACGCGAAATTCCGCTTATTTTTAGCTCGTTTGCTCCCGCTTCGATCGGATGGCGTGCCACGCTAAAGAGCGCCTTCTGCCCGCCCGCGTTAGTCTCGCAATCCTGTGCGGCTAGATTGCAACCCAGACGCGTCCTTATGTCCTTAAATAATGCATCGCTCTCATCCGCGCTAAATCCTAAAGTGGCGGCGAAAATCAAGCTAAAACGTAGAGCCTTTATCATTATGATCCTTTGTAAATGAAATTTGTGCGCAATTTTAGCAGAAAATTCCGCGCCTATTAAAAATATTTATTAAAATTTTAGCTAAAATAACGATATCTTTTACGAAAGGATGAAAAATGGCTGAGTTTTTAATTAAAGATGCTAAGGACGGCTGCAAATTCGATCTACTTTATGACGGGCACGTACTGTGCACCTCCGAGGTTTACACGAGCAAGGCCGCTTGCAAAAACGGCATCGAAAGCGTCGCAAAAAACGCCGCGCTAAATAAGATCGAGGATCAAATCGCGGGCGGCGAAAAGCTAAACAATCCGAAATTTGAGCTTTACACCGATAAAGCAGGTAAGGTTCGCTTCCGCCTAACGGCCAGCAACGGACAGATCATCGCCATTAGCAAGGATTTTGAGGCCAAGGCGGACGCTCTAAAAGTAATAGAGCTTATCGTAAAACAGGCTCCGAAAGCCAAGATCAAGGAGGCGTAAATAATGGACATAAACGGACTTGTAAATATGGTCTCTGCGCTCAAAAGCGACGATAAAAATTTAAGAGAATTTCAAAGCGGTCCGGTTGCGTTTATCGAGAAATTTTTAGGCGTAGATCTGCCAGACGATCAGATAAATGCGATAATTGCGGGCATCAGCTCAAATTTTTTAAGCAAAAACGAAAGCGGCGGATCTAGCTCGCTAGGCTCGATGCTGGGCGGACTTTTGGGCGGCGGCGAGGACGTACAAGCAAATGCCGTCGATAGCAAAGGCGTAGATTTTAGCGCGCTGATCGGCAAAATCGCAAGCGCCAAGCTTGACCTCAACGGCGACGGCAAAATCGATATCAACGACGCAAGTAGCTTTTTGGGCGATCTTTTAGGAGGCGGCGCAAACGGCGAAGGCAAGGGGCTAAATTTAGGCAGCCTGCTAAAAACGTTTAAAATTTAAACGAGGCTAAATTTCAAACGCAGGCCGGATTTTGCGCGACGATGTTTAAATTTGCGCGCGCTATTTTAATCCGCGCCTGCGCCGCTACGGCGCTCGCATGAAGGGTTAAATTTACGCCGCATTGCACGTAAAAACCTCGCACTTAATTAAGGCGAACTCAAATTTAAAGCAAAAGTTATTTAAAATTTAAGCCCGTTTCGCCTTTGCAGCGTTTTGTTTATGGCACCTTGACGGAGCGCCCCGCTCGATCCTCTTTAAACCCTCGCTTCAAGATGAAACAATCTCAAATGCCGCTTAAATTTTATCTTTGTCCTTCAAGCGTCCGCTTTAAATTTAGTCGCTCTTTGGCTCGGTTTCATTTCGCTACCCATTCAAATTCCCGCGCAGCGCGTCAAAGCATATAGTCAAATTTTATCAAAATTTTAAAAACGGCTATAAATTAAGCGCGAAAGAGTTCGCCCAAATAGGATATATTTTATTTCTATTTACTGTTTAGGTAGTATAATCGTTTTTGTCCGACAAGATAAAACCTCCTTTTTGTATGAAGCCCGAGTTTAAAAGCTCGGGCTTTTTTTATGCCCGAAATTCTGCTATAATCCCGCCAAAAACTGTAAGGAAATTTTATGCTTTCACATATCGACGAAAACAATATGCCGCGCATGGTAGATGTCGGCGCCAAGGACAAGAGCGAGCGCGTAGCCACCGCTAGCGGCATCATACGAATGAGCGCGGAGGCGTTTGCCGCCGTTAAGCAAAACACGGCCAAAAAAGGCCCCGTGCTTCAAACTGCCGTCGTTGCCGCGATAATGGGCGCTAAAAAGACGAGCGAGCTAATACCAATGACTCATCCGCTTACGATTACTTCGATTAAAACCGATATTGAGGAGCTTGCGAGCGAGTGCGCATTTAAGCTTTTCGTAACTGTAAAAATCACGGGCAAAACGGGCGTCGAGATGGAAGCGCTAACGGGCGTGAGCGTGGGGTTACTGACGATTTATGATATGCTAAAAGCGATAGATAAATCGATGCAGATTACCGACATCGTGCTGCAACGCAAAGAAGGAGGCAAAAGTGGCGTGTATACTAGGAGCTGAAAAGCCAAAAATCGACTATCCGCTCTTTTGGGAATATAAAATTATCCTGGACGCAAGCACCCAAAAGCGCGAGCAGATCGATGAAATTTTAAAGGGCGAAAATTACAAAATAGACTTTTCGCGCTTTTCAAACGGCGGCAAATATATGAGCTTCAACGTAAGCGTTTTCGTTAAAGACGACTTGCATCGAAACGAAATTTTCGAGCGCTTAAAGGCTCATTTTAAATACATACTGTAGGAGAGGATATGAAGGAAAAACTGATAGAAAAATTCGGCGCCGATCTCGCGCAAATTTCACAAGCCGAGCTAGCCTCATATGTGCAAGAGCTCGCCTTGCAAGAAGCCACGAAGGCTTTGTGTGAGCTTGACGACGAGAGTAAAAGCGCCAAAAGCACGCAATTAATCCTAGACTTCGCAGCCGAGTTAAAAAACGCGGGCGCGCTTAGCGATGAGACGGCAGAAGCCCTACTTAACGGCGTTAAAAAGGCGCTGTGTGACGAGGACGAGCAGGCTCTTTACAAGCTCATCTACGACTACGACGATCTGCGCAAAAAGATCGCTTGTAAACAAAAGGCGATTAAAACCCTTGTTTTGCGCAGCTACGACGATCTGGATACCGCGCTGCAAAACGCAAGCGAAGCGGAGCTAAAAGAACGCATAGGCTCGGCGCTACAGCGAGCGATCGCGAGCAAACTTCCGCTTGCGGACGTACTTAAAGAAGCAAGCGAACTGGCCTTTATAAGCGTGCTAGAAAGCGGCACCGACATCGAGGATACCGCGCACGAGACGGCGAAAAACATCGCATTTTCGGCTATAGGCGACGGAGAATTTACGAAATTCCGCACAAAAGAAATTTCAAAAATCATCATAAATCGCGCGATTTTCGTCGCAAACGAGAGCAAAAATACAGCCTCTGCGCTGATTAGAGGCGCGATTTTAGGCTGCTACGACGGCATAAACAAAGCCGCCGAAAGATACCGCGACGAGCTAAGTTTCTCGCCAGCAAGCGACGCACAGAGCTTAGAGAACGAAAGGCTTCAAATTTCGCAGATGAGCGAGCTATTTAGCGCGGTTTTAAGCGATGCGGTCGCAAGCTCGGAGGAGCCCGCTAAAAGCGAAATCGCCAAGATCGCCGATGAAGAATTCGGCGGCTACCTGGCTAAATTTAGAAAAATTTCAAGCGATCTTGCCGAGCAGCTAAGCGCCAAAATCGGCGAAATCGAGCTTGGCGAGCGCGCGAAAAAGGCGAGCGCCAAGGCGCGCGAAATCACTCAAGAGCTGAGCCAAAAAAGCGCCAAAATCATCGAAAACCTCGATCTGGAAGAGAAACTGGACGCAATCAAAAAAGAGCTTAGCGAATTTGAAAAGAAAATGAGCCAAAAATTTGCCGAGCTAAAAAGCTCCGACGTCGCTAAAAACGTAAGCGAAAGGGCGCGCGAGATGAGCGCTAAGGCTTACGAGGCCGCAAAAGAGACGATCGCCAAGCTAAAGTCCAAAAAGGACTAAATGGGCGCTGCAGAGGTAAAATCCCTAGCGGTAAACACTCGGCGCTCACTGCTTTGCGCTGCAAAATTTACTAGCATGCCTTAAAGCTCGCGTGCCCTAAAAGAAAGGAGCTTTCGTTAGAGTTTGCGAGGCCTGCGCAGAATTCTTTATGCGCTTTAACGGCGCTGTAAAATTCCATGCCGATAAAGAATTTTACGAATTTTGCATAACTAAATTTAGATGCGCGCTGCAAAATTCCGTGCCGCCAAAAATCCTACGGCGATGCGAGACCCCGGTCCAACCAAATCTTGCCGCAGTGATAAAATTCTAAGTGCAAAATTTTATAGCTGTCAGAGCATATATAAAATTCCAAAAACGGCGCGGA
>NZ_CALIMW010000076.1 GCF_938045405.1 uncultured Campylobacter sp.
TTTGCGCGGCATTTGCGCGGTACCTATCCATATCCGATATGTCTAAAACATAAAATCCCACCCAGCTTGCCAGCAAAAGCTCATTCTCAGAGAGCAGTTTCAGATCGCCGAGCTCCTTTATTTCGGATAATCTATGTGGCGCGCAGGCGTAATCATACTCCCGCTTATCGGCTTTGGAAGGGGCGATAAAATAAGCAAGCTGCGTAAATTTATCATCTTTTACGTCATAGGCGGTAAGGGTACTGAAAAAATCCTTCGCAAAGAGAGTGTGTCCGTCGCTGGAAAGCTCTATTTTATTTACAAATCGCGCTTCAAGCCGAGCTAAAATTTTAATATCTCTTCGGTCGCTAAGATCCAGCTTATAAATTCCGAAATTTGGATCGGCTACGAATAGACTTTTGCCGTCTTTGCTCTGTGCGATATCTATGTAAGCGGGATCAAACTCATGCTGCGGAAAAGAAAATATGCCCGCAAGTCTTAGAGCGCGCGGCTCGGTAACGTCAATCAAGACGATGCCGCCTTTATCGTCGCCCAAGCCAAAGAGCGTATTTTGATCCTCAGAAAGGCGTAGCTCGTAAATTTCAAACGGAAGCTTAAGCGCGTTTTTTGTAAGCTCCCTCTCCTCTAAATTTACCTCTTGTAGTGCGCCGCCATGTTTTTTCGCGGCGGCAAGATCGCTTTTAAGGATTAAAATTTCATCCTCTTTCAGCGATTTTGCAGTCTCTTTGGCGGCCGAAAAATTTTGAGTCGCCGCGCAAATTCCGCAGATAAAAGCCGAAGCGGCTAAAATTTTAACTATAATATTTCGCTTTGTTTTCATTTCGCCGCCTCTTAAAATCATCCTTCAAGCCAGCCGCCGGCTTTAGCGGAAGCTGTCGCTTCTACTAGGTATCAGCAGGTCTTGCAGCTCCTGTTGCACCGAGACTTTCGCGCGCGGATCGAGGATCTGCGAGTAGATGATGAAGTTTGCAAGCACCTTTTTGCCGTAGTCTCTGCTCTCGGCATATGGCACGAGCTCCA